>JAQTXW010000010.1 GCA_028688575.1 Methylotenera sp.
TAATCTGCACGCCTAATATGCACCGAGTGCATCACTCAACAGCACGCGATGAAATGGACACTAACTTCGGTTTTTTTCTTTCAATATGGGATAGGTTCTGCGGTACAGCGCATCATCCACCGCCCCGTGCGGGACACGAAAAAGTCGCACTTGGCTTGCCTTACCTCAGAGATCAATCACGGCTTGGTTTGTGGCAACTGCTCATCTTGCCGTTCCGTGTGTCCAGGCAAACGGCGAGTTTAGGCTTGTCGCCTGATAAAATTGAAGGTCAGACTGCAGAAAAATAACCAATTTTTGTGACGCCATTTTAAAAAATGCGTCTATACAACTTTTATGTAAGAATTTTGGGGTTGTAACGACTAATGCCAAGCATGATTGATGCGATAAATTGCGAGATTAAACAATGAACGTACTTGCGGGCGATATTGGTGGCACAAAATCTGAACTGGCTATTTACGATATTGAGCAATTAAAACTAAATCCTACCTCGGCACCGTTGTTTGGCATGCGTTTTTTAAATCGCGATCAAAGCGGTTTTTTAGCAATGTTGCAGTCATTTTTAGATCAGGCGCAAATTTTAGTTAATTCGGCTTGTTTTGCTGTTGCAGGCACCGTGCGAGATGGACGCTGTCGCATGCCAAATCTATCTTGGGAAATTTCAGCGCAGGAAGTGCGCACGCATTTAGCGATTAATCACGTCGAACTCATCAATGACCTGGCAGCAACAGCGCACGGCATGCTGGTGCTGCCCGCCGACCAGTTAAAAACTATCAATGCAGGTGCGTCATTGGCTAATGGCAATTTTGCATTAATCGCAGCAGGTACAGGTTTAGGTGAAGCCATTGTTTTTGCAGATAGCCATGGGGGTTATCACGTATCGGCTTCAGAAGGCGGGCACGTCGATTACGCACCAAATGCCGAAAGTGATCTTGTATTGTTACATTTTTTAAAATCCAAATTTGATCATGTAAGCTGGGAGCGCGTGGTTTCGGGTTATGGTCTAACCAATATTTATGCGTTCTTACTTGCATCAGGCCATTATTTCGAGCCTCATGCAGTGACTGAAAATATCCAGGCCGCAAGTGATCATGCCGCCGCAATTACGCTAGCAGCCCAATCAGGCGAATCTCCACTATGTATTGAAGCCTTGGATATTTTTATACGCAACTACGGAGCGGCAGCGGGTAATCTTGCATTAAAGGCGCTGGCAACAGGTGGTTTATATATTGGTGGTGGTATTGCGCCCAAACTTGCCGAACATTTGATTAAAGGTGGTTTTATGCAGGCATTTACGCACAAGGGAAGATTTTCAGAATTAATGAAAAGTATTCCTGTTAAATTGATATTAGAACCTAAAACGGCGCTTATTGGGGCGGCCATTTATTCAATAAATTAAATTAATTAAATAATTTAATTTATTGAATTTTATATATTTATTACCTCAGGAAGAGGGGCGTCTTCTGGAATAAACTGCAATGCAACACCATTGTTGCAATAGCGCAACCCTGTTGGTGCAGGACCATCTGTAAAGACATGTCCTTGATGACCTCCACAATGTGCACAGTGATATTCAGTACGTGGCCATATTAACTTGTAATCACTTTTCGTTACTAGTGCGTCAGGTAGGGCATCGCAGAAGCTAGGCCAGCCCGTGCCACTTTCATATTTTTGACTAGATTTAAATAGGGGGGATAAGCAGGCTGCGCAAACAAAGGTGCCAGTGCGGTGCTCATGATTTAACTCACTTGAACCAGCGCGCTCAGTTGCCTCTCGAAACAAAACATCGTAACGCTCAGGAGGCAGCAAGGCTTCCCACGCAGTTAATTTTTCTTTTACCAATGGCATGTCGCATTTTCCATACAGAATAATCTAAAAAAATAGCTAGCTATCCTTAAATGGCCAGTTTATTAAAATGACCAATTTCTTAGTGGGATGATTCGATTTCAAGTTGGTTAGTCTTTTTAAAACGTCCTGCATCGGCTAGCCTCAAGAGAGTATATGATACTTTTCATCCATATACTCAGAGATAACCACGTGTTTGCTGCTTTCTAATACCAGCTCGTTCAATAATTGATTATCTACCAATGGCTCCAGATTTTTTGCGCTGCCTTTGCGACCCGTTGGTGTGATGGAGAGTTGCCATGCCTGCTTGTTTACCAGCGCTTCGCTTCCACACGACCTGCAATAAACATGGTCACCATGTAAATTATTTTTTGTAATGACAATAGTAGGGCCGCAAATTGGACATTCCTGTAATGGAATGCCTGGCTCGCTGTGGCCGATAATTTCATCCAAGACACCTGCATTACCCAATTGAATAAACCGATATCCCCAATCAGCATGGAACTGTGAGCCAAGATTTTCTTGTATGATGGCTAGCGCTTGCTCTTTAGGCATACCTTTGCGATAAGGCCTTGTACTAGTCATTGCATCAAACGCGTCACAAATGCCAACAATACTTGCATCTAAGCTAATCGCAGCACCAGACAAGCCGTTAGGATAGCCATTGCCATCAGGCATTTCATGATGCGCAAGCACAGCGCTTTTCACTAGTTCAGCTAATGGGTGATTGGAGAGCAAACGATGTCCGACATCAGGGTGCGTCTTGATAAGTTCATACTCATCATCAGTTAGTTTACCTGGCTTATTTAAAATTGCATCTGAAACTGCAATTTTGCCTATATCGTGTAGAAAGCCACCAATTGCAATGCGCGCAACTGTACTAAGTGGCAACTCACTATCATTCGCCAAAATTCTACAATATTGTGAAACGCGCCATAAATGTCCGCCTGTGTAAGGATCTTTAGCTTCGACCATAGAGGCCATTACAAAAAGGCTTTTAATCAAATGCTCAACATATGTCATTACACGACCTTTCAGTATTGATGTAACAGATGTTCTATTTCGTATAATGTATAGCAAATCAAGTAATGGCGCGGTTTCCAGCCATTTTTACAGTTAAAAATTTGAGTTGTAGATTTTCTAAAATCAGAAAAAATTATCCACAGGCTCGCTAAGCCTTATCTAGCCTAGCTTTTACGGGGTTTCAGCCCATTTTCCGAATTACTGTGCCTCCCATTCTAAAGCGTCGTTTGCCGCTTCTGCAATACCTGTAAATTTACGGTATTTTTCAGGCTTAGCCGAGCTGAAGGTTTTTTCTTGCAGACTAGCAACGCCTGCACCTCTTAACATTAAGTTTCGATGCCCTTGGGCGCCCAATCGCGCGGTCGCGCGACTTGGGGCATCGCTAGCGGACGTCTCAATCTCAACGGTAGCAAGGTTTTGCTTTTTACTGGCTTTTGCCTCTGCACGCTCTTTCAACCACTGCTTAGCCATCCATAAATAATTGCTGAGGTAAAGTAACTGGTAAGGCTCAAAAGCACGTCCAGCAGGGCTGTATAGTGCGCCTTTGTAAATGCTCCATCCTTCCCACTGTTTGCCAACCAATGCATAGCCACCAAACAAGCGCATGAGCCGAAATGCTGAATAAGGGATAGTGCTGGATCCATTCTCCCAATTTCTAACTGTCTTAGTCGTGACGTTGAGCATATCAGCTGCCTGTTTGATGTCTAAACCAGCACGTTTGCGGCAGGTGTGGAATACCTCTGGGTCGTTCCACCTGCGCTTAGTTTTCTGGGTTCGCATAACAGTTTGGCCGGTGGATAAATCCACCATGATTTGGTGAGAGGGTGCTTAGACGCGCCAAAGATTTTGCCTTGTCGACAAAGGGACTGCACGTAGCCAACGCCCAGCCCCATTTGTTCCGCAAACTGTCTTAATGGCAAGCCTTTTCTTGAGATTCCATCGAAGTAAGGTTTAGGCATTTTGCACCTCGACTTCAAAATGAAAGCTTTCTGTACCTGGCGCATTCAGATTGGAAGGGGGCGTGTTAAAAAACTCTTTTTCCATCTCCACCACATCTGCCAGGAATTGCTGCTGCTCTTTGGCTCGTTCGTTTTCTGACTTGTGTTTATACAGTTGGTCAAAAAATGCATCTATGAGGCTTTGGAGCGTTTTTTTATCATGTTGGCTATCACCACATTCAACAGCATTTAATTCTGCGTCTATGAGGCTATACAGCAGTTTGATTTGACCTTTGGTTAAATCAATATTGATGATGCTTGAATCGCATGTATCGGTTGGTTTGTAATCCGTACTCATGTCATTCTCCTAGGGTTGATGTTTTCACAAACAACCTGCGGAAAATTTTTCCCACTACGCTTCAAAAAAAACCTTGAATTTTAAAATTAAAAAAGGGGCCCCCGCGTGCGGGGTATTGTTTTTATATTTTAAAATCTAGGTTAAAAATTCAACTGCAAGCTACAAACTACACGGTTATTTCAAATTGACCACTTTAGACTTTACGTACCAGTTACACGTAAAGTATCGCTCAAAAGTGAGCAAAAATAGCCAAGTTCGTATTTCGTATAATGTATATTATGTAAAATTATAAATATACCATAATATGCTGGGTCAGCATGTCTGAAGTTAAAGCATGAAATGAATAGCGAGTCACTCACTTTACCCCCCTTATAAATGCCCCATAATAAATTCAAAAAAACAACAGTTTGTCGAGAAAGCTTTCAGTTAGTCGACACACCAAGCTTAAACTTACATTTATTTTAAATAGATAAGTTACAGAAAAACTAGCGCTGCTTGTAATGATGAAAATAAATTCTGATTCCCAGAAAAATTGCCAGTACACCGCAAAAAAACAAGGGCTCCCTGATGTCAAGTTTAACTAACCACAAAAAATGAACAACACCTAAAACTGCAATGAGATAAACCAATTGGTGTAATTTTTTCCATTTTTCACGTAGGCATTTTATTGCTGCGTTGTTGGAGGTGGCGGCAAGTGGTACTAACATCACAAAAGCAGCAAAGCCCACTAAAATCCTTGGGTGTTTAATAATATCCTTGGTAATTTCACTCCAGTCAAAAGAGAAATCCAGCCATGTATAAATAACGACATGTAAACATGCATAAAAAAATGTGAATAAACCAAACATACGCCTTAATTGAAGTTGCCAGACCCTACCTGCTAATAACCTTATTGGCGTGAGACTTAGGGTTGTTAGCAGCATAAATAAAGCCCAGAAACCCGTTGAGCGCTCGATAAACTCAATCGGGTTGGCGGTTAAATCATCCCTAATGCCCAAGAAAATAAGCCTGAAAAAAGGCATGAAGCAGAGGATGAAAACAACTCGCTTAATCCGTGTGATTTGGTGTTTGGGGGGGGCTTTACTTAAAAAAGCGAGCATGATTGCCTAGAAGTTTTTGCGTAAGTCCATGCCCGCATACATTTGCCCTACTTGCTCAGCGTAGCCGTTAAACAACTGCGTTTTGATGCGACCTGCAAACAAGCCTGAACCAATGCGCTTTTCAGTGGATTGTGACCAGCGCGGGTGTTCGACTTGCGGATTCACATTGGCATAAAAACCATATTCTCTAGGTCCTGCTTTCATCCATGTGGTTTGTGGCATTTTTTCTGTAAAGCGTATTTTAACTATCGATTTTGCGCCTTTAAAGCCATATTTCCATGGCACGACTAAGCGCATGGGGGCGCCATTTTGGTTGGGTAAATGCTCTCCGTAAAGGCCAACAGCCATGATGGTAAGCGGATGCATGGCTTCATCCATGCGCAAGCCCTCTGTATAGGGCCAGTCCAGAATTGGCAAATTAACGCCTGGCATCTGCTGTTTATCTGCGAGTGAAATGAATTCCACATATTTTGCATTGGCTGTGGGTTCCGCCCATTTAATCAACTGTGCGAGTGGAAAACCCAGCCAAGGGATGACCATGGACCAGCCTTCCACACAGCGCATGCGGTAAATGCGCTCTTCTAACGGGGCTAATTTGTAAATTTCTTCTATGCTTATGGTTTTGTTTTTCTTCACTTCACCCTCAATGCTAACCGTCCATGGGTAAGGTTTAAATAATTTAGACTCAATGGCAGGTTCGCTCTTACCTGTGCCAAACTCGTAAAAATTGTTGTAGCTTGTTACGTCATCATATGGGGTGAGTTTTTCATCTTTGCCATATTGGGTTTTATTGATGATGGGAAGTTTAGGCAAAGTGTTGGTAGTTACAACCGCTTTTTTGGGCTGGCCAAGCCCATTTTCAGCATGCAAAATTTTGCTGTATCCAAGCGTTGATGCCGTAAGTAAGCCGAAACCAGCTGTTTGTATAAAATACCTGCGATTTTCAAACACCTCTTTGGGTGTAATTTCTGAAGGGGGGTTATCAAATTGTTTTAGAAAAATCATCTCGACTCCTTTGAGACTGGTATGACTTTCAGCGCATGTTTTAGTTGCTTACATGATAATTATTTATCAAAACAAACCCTGCGTTTCTTTGGTGATTTCCTCAGCCAACTGTGTGTCATTAATGGCTTGTGCAATGCCTTTGGCATAGTCAACTAGAGTTTTGGCAGCAGGAGTGTCACCTCTTGCGGCTTTTGACAGCGCCAGCACATAACTGCCTTTGGCTTCGTAGTATTGTCCGCCCTGTTCTTTTGCGAATTTAATGATTTTATTCAGCACATTTTCTGCGCTGTCATATTTTTTTGCGATGACATAGTAACGCCCCAGCTCAACGCTGGAATGTGCGTATTGGTCTAATGTCCCTGCTTTTTCATGCATCAAAAAAGCTTTCACCTGATTCTCTAACGCTAACTCATCCTGTTTGAGCGTGTGATAGGTAAAGGCAATTTTTTCATAACTTTCGCCACGTTCATTGTCGTTAGCGTCAAGCTCATTGGCTTTTTTATAAAACGCTAAGGCTAAATCATATTTTTGCAGTTGAAAGTGAATGTCGCCAATCGCTATGTCACTCATGCGCTCAAAACCAGGGTATTTTGCCTGCCGTGAATAAGTAATGGCTTGTTGGTAACTGGCTAAAGCCTGTTCAAGTTGATTCTCGGCCTTGTATGCATGGCTGGTGATCAGCGCGATGACAGTTTTATCAAATGCATCAACAGACAAAGCATCGGCCTTGTTAAACGCAAGCAATGCTCCGTTTAAATCATGATGGGCGCTTAGCGTGCGTCCCTGACAAATTAACGCATCCCGATCTTGGTCGTTAGCTCTCAGCGCCTTGGATGACAAGGTAGCAGAAGTGCTTAGATCTCCCCTATCAAATGCTTTGTAGCACGCTGCAGCATCTTCTGATATTGCATAAACATTATTATTAAACAATAAGATAAATGATAAAATTAAAGTATTTTGTAGTTTCATTTTTAGTGGCTTTTTTAGATAATTTAGTGATGAGTGAGTTGAATGAAATCAAGCAGGATTTACTGCAGAAAATCAGCCCAGTTTATTGTGTGCGTATTAGTTGCAAAAAAAGTGGGGTTTAATAGCGATTGTTTACGATTGTAACCGAGTGAGTTTGTGGTTTCATCCAGAATCTCGCCACCGGCTTCTCGCAAAATGCAGTGTGCGGCAGCCGTATCCCACTCGTATGTAGGCCCAATTCTAGGATATACATCCGCCTTACCCTCAGCCACTAAGCAAATCTTAAGAGAGCTGCCCATGCTAATTAGTTCAGGAATAGCACCTGTAAGCTGGTGAAGCCTGTTTAAAAACTGCTGATATTTTTGATCAGTATGTGAACGACTGCCCGCAACAACAAGCTTGCCAATATCAAACGGCCTTACAGAAATTTCTGATGCTGCTCCCTGACTTACCTGCTTAAAAGCCCCCTGCCCTTTGGTGCCATAGTACAGCAAGTCACTGGCTGGTGCATAAACCACTCCCAACACTGGCTGATACTGGTCAATCAATGCAATATTCACCGTAAACTCACCATTGCGCTTCACAAATTCGCGCGTGCCATCCAGCGGGTCAATCAGCCAGTATTGCTGCCATTGGTTACGCGTTTCAGGCGAGATGCTTTCTGATTCCTCAGAAAGAATAGGCACCTCTGGTGTGAGCTCAGATAATCGACTGACAATCAAATGGTGTGCGGCTAAATCAGCCTGAGTCAACGGTGAGTTGTCTGATTTTCTTTCAATATGAAAATCCGTTTGATATATCTCCATAATTGCCTCTCCCGCAGCTTTGGCAATTTGGATTACATCAGGTAGGTATTTTGAATAATCGCAGTTGTTCATGTTGTTTTAGTTGGCAAGCAAAGCTATTAAACCAGCTTCATCCAAAATAGTTAAACCCAGCGCTTGCGCCTTATCAAGTTTGCTGCCAGCCTCACTACCCGCGACCACATAATCAGTTTTTTTGGACACACTGCCACTTACCTTGCCACCTGCCTCTTCAATCTTCAGTTTTGCCTCATCTCGTGACATGCTGGGAAGCGTACCCGTGATGACCAAGGTTTTTCCAGTGAATTTACCTGTTGCCGATTGCTGTCCCGCGGTTTCAGGCCACACAATGCCCGCTGCGATGAGTGCACAGATGACTGTTTGATTGTGTGGTTCAGAGAAAAAATTCACAATCGATTCCGCTACCACAGGGCCAATGTCATTAACCGCTAATAATGCTGGTGCATCTGCCTGCATGATGGCAGACAAATGGCCAAAGTGTTTGGCTAAATCCTTCGCGGTTGCTTCGCCGACATTGCGTATGCCCAATGCATATATAAACCGTGCTAATGATGTATGTTTACTGGTTTCCAGTGCATCTAATATATTTTGAGCTGACTTTGTAGCCATGCGCTCCAGATTGCTGAGTGTTGCTAAATCAAGCTGATAGATGTCTGCCAAGGTGTGCACCAGATTGGCCTCAACCAACTGATCCACAAGCTTTTCACCCAAGCCCTCAATATCCATCGCTCGACGAGAGGCAAAATGCGTGATGGCCTGTTTGCGCTGTGCGGGGCAAAATAAGCCCCCTGTGCAACGTGCGACGGCTTCGTCCGCCTGCTTGATGATATGTGAGCCACATTCTGGGCAGGTTGCAGGCATTTCAAACCTGCGCACATTTGCAGGGCGTTTTTCTAATACAACGCTGACCACCTCTGGAATCACATCCCCCGCCCTACGCACACTGACGGTGTCTCCAATTTGAATATCTTTACGGCGCACTTCATCTTCATTGTGCAAGGTAGCATTGGTTACTGTCACCCCACCCACGAATACAGGTTTTAATCTTGCAACAGGGGTAATCGCGCCTGTACGCCCTACTTGCACTGTGATGTCTTCAACTACGGTGAGTGCTTCCTGAGCGGGAAATTTATGTGCAATCGCCCAGCGTGGCGCTCTGGAAACAAAGCCTAGTTCATTCTGCTGGTTAAAAGCATTGACTTTATAAACAACACCGTCAATGTCATAAGCTAACTGGTTGCGTAGCTGGCCAATTTTTTCATAATAAGCTTTCAACCCAGAAGCCCCCTGCACTACAGCGCGCTCCAAGCTTACTGGGAATAACAGCTCAGATAAATACTGCATGGCAGCGCTATGCGAGCCTAATGCAGGCACACCCTCAGCCACCCCTAAGCCATAGGCAAAGAATGTGAGTGGACGTGTTGCGGTAATTTTTGCATCCAGTTGGCGCAGACTGCCTGCCGCAGCATTCCGTGGGTTTGCAAATAGCTTTTCACCTTTAGCTAATTGTGATTGGTTGAGTTTTTCAAAATCGCGCTTCAACATCAACACTTCACCGCGCACTTCTAATAACTTGGGGATATGTTCACAATTTAAGCGCATGGGAATCGCGCGTAGCGTACGTAAATTGTGCGTGACATCTTCACCTGTGTATCCGTCGCCCCGTGTTGCGCCTTGCGTAAAGACACCCTCTTCGTAAGTGAGTGTAATCGCCAGCCCATCAAACTTTGGCTCTACGGCGTACTCTACATGTGCCACCCCCAGCGCTTCCGAGACTCGTTTGTCAAATGCCTCTAATTCACTGTATTCAAAAGCATTATTTAATGACAGCATGGCCTGTCGGTGCGTGATGCTGTTAAATGCATTGGCCGCAGATCCGCTGACGCGCTGCGTGGGTGAGTCTGGAGTAATGAGATGTGGATATGCGGCTTCCAAAGATTGCAGCTCACGATAAATTTTATCGTATTCGCTGTCTGGCACCGTGGGGCTATCCAGCACGTAATATTCGTAATCATAACGTTCAATCAGGTGACGTAGTTCAGCGACGCGTTGCTGTGCTTGCAGTAACATTCAACCACCTGCTAGGAGAATAATCTAAGCGCGCTATCTGAGCCTGGCATAATGCCACGCACCAGCAGTTTGGCGTGAATCACTTTGAGTTGATGCCTAATCATTTCGATTTGCATATCGCCGAGTGGCCTGTTGTTGTCGTCCACGAGCACTGCATTCAAGCCTATTGCCATTTGTTTGGCAGTCTGTACCATTTGATTAAAAGCCTCTGTGCAATGTTTAACATGTGGAATATCCAGCTGAAAGGTAATGCCTTTGACTACACTTGTCCTGAGCATTTCGTTACTGAATGGGTGCTGATCACGGTTAAACATGGTAAAAGCCGCAGGCGGTTTTGATGTGGGATTTGACTGCAGTAACTTGGTGGCGTACTCATCATAAAATTTAAACGTGCCATCTGCGTCCAATCTCATGCCTTGCGCCTCAGCCAGGCCTCTAAGTTTGGTTCCAGTAAACGCGCCGCTCTCACCATGCACTAAATGGAACCCCATGGTTTTATCAACATCAATGCAAAATGCATCTAACTCTGTAGCTGTGGCGATTGCATCACCATGACTTTGCCATTCCACATGGGCATTGACATCTAAACCTAAAGTTTCAACCGCAAGTTGGAAGCGATTTAATACGCTGCGAGAAACCGCCCCCCCCCTGTCTGCAAGTTGTAAACTGCAAGCGATACGTGAGACTTTTTGCTCAGCTAAACTAACATCAGAAACAACAGATGCCAGTAGGAGCCATTGTTCGTTTTCATTCAACAGGTGAATATGTAAAGGCTTGTTGTATTCTTCAAATAAGCCACTGACATGTTTGGCTACTTGTGCGATTGTTTTTTCTGAAGCTAAATATAACAATGCTGTTAAATCCATTTGCGTATGCAACATTGCAGGTAGGCTATGCATGCTGTCTTCAGTGGAGGTGCCTGTGTTTAGTTTAACATCTGACTCAACACCCCAGACAGCATCAGGATGTGCGTTGAGGTTGTCTGGCTGATTTAGCTCTTTTGGCTTTGCTGTACGTGTTTGACTGAAGGCTTCATTGAAAATTGATTTAATTTCCTCACTCTGCTGAGTGTTGATCGGGACAATGTTGCCCTGTTGGGTTTCTAAGGCAACTTCATCCAGCATTTCTGGTGTGGCATCAATGTTGTCAGGCAAAGCGTTATGTTCGTGTTTAAGCTCATGCTTGTGCTGGTAGTTGACCACATCGGTGAACACCTTGTCCAAATCCTCTTCTGCACGGTTAATTTCTACATCTTGATCCAGCCTTAGAAACCTGTCATCGTTAAGACTGTTATCAGTTTCAGTCAACACTTGTGAAGCATTCATTGAGAAGTTATCCTCAATAAAGCCTATATCCTCTTTGGAGTCAGCATCTGCAGATGCTGCATCATCTAGTAAAACGTCCCCCTGCACATCAGAAAAGCTACGTTCAACCTGCTGGTTAAATTTTCTTTCCTGCCACCAATTGAACACCATCACAGCTAGAATAATGATGGCACCAATGATCATTAGGGCTATTTGCAACTCACTCATTTACATTTAACTTTCTTGTTCTGTATGCATCAAGAGATTGATTCAACCATTCTTACTGCAGCTTCCATATCGACATCTACAATGCGCGACACACCTGACTCCTGCATGGTAACACCAATCAGCTGCTGCGCCATTTCCATTGTAATTTTATTATGACTCACATATAAAAACTGAGTTCTTTCTGACATTTTTTTGACCATGGCACAAAAACGCTCTGTGTTACTGTCATCAAGAGGGGCATCCACCTCATCCATCAGGCAAAAAGGCGCAGGATTTAACCTAAATAACGCAAATACCAGCGCTAATGCGGTGAGCGCTTTTTCCCCACCCGATAACAAATGAATAGTGCTGTTCTTTTTTCCTGGCGGTTGAGCAAATACTTGAATGCCTGTGTCCAGTATTTCTTCACCCAACAACTCTAGCTTAGCCTGGCCACCGCCAAACAAAGTGGTAAAAAGTTCATTAAAGTGTTTATTTGCTTCGTCAAATGTAAGCTGCAAGCGGCTTCTTGTTTCACGGTCAATCTTGCGGATTGCATCTTCCAGTGTTTGGCTGGCCTCGGAAAGGTCTTGATGCTGGCTGTCCAAATATTGCTTGCGTGCCTGTTCGTTCGCTAACTCTTCGATTGCGGCAAGATTTACGGCGCCTAATGTCTCGATGTTAAATTCCAGCAGCTCTTTTTTGCGTTCTAGCTGGCTGACTTTAATTTCACCACCTAACGCAACCAGACTATTCACTAACGCTTGTTCCTGCAAGCTAGAAGATGCCAGCGCCGCCTGGCATTGCTCAAAATGCAGCCTAGCCTCTTGTTCCGCGAGCCTGCCAGCTTCTAATTGATCGCGCAGCGGGTGTAAAAGCTGCTCTTGCTGCATGCGCGTACGCTCATGTTGTAACAGGCCTTCTTGTGATTCGCTCAAGGTATTGCGTGCATTTGCCAAAGACTGCTCGCAGGTTTGTTTAACATTCAAGGCGGCTTCAAGGTTAGCCTTTAGCGTTTCCATTTTTGTTGCCGACAAAGTAGTTTTCACGTCATTGCAGCGCAACTTCAAATTGGTTTTTTCTTCATTTAAAAACTCAACTCTAGATTTTAATTCATTGATTTTATTGTCTATTAATTTTATATTAAAGTGAATCTCCTGATGCGCTCGTTCGCTAGATTGTAATTTCGCTCTCAACTCGTTGAGCAGCGCTTCTGCTGCATTTTTGTGCGACTCATTCGCTGATTTTTGTTCTTGCATTTGCAGTAAATCTGCAGCAAGGTGACTGATCAATCCCTGTTTATGGTCTTTTTCCTCTTGCAGTAATTGTAACTTTTGTTCCGCATGCGCAATATCCGCCTCTAACTGCGATTTGCGCTGCAAGGCATTCGCTTGTTGCTGCTTGAGTTGCTGCAACGCTAAATCAAGCTGATGTGCTTGCTGCGTCAGGCGTTTCAAATGGTCCTGCTGCGCATGTTGCTGTTTGCGTAATTCACTAAGTTTTGCATCCAGTTGCAATACTTCCTGCTGCGAGGCTTTAAACGCATCTTTAGTAGTGGGCAACTGCGCTTCTAAAGCCGCCAGGCGGGCTTGGCGCTCCAATATACCATGCGTGAAAGACTGCGCACCGTAATACGTCACGCTGTAACGCGTATAAATATCTCCTTGCTGATTGACTAAACATTCGCCCTCATGCAACTTCAAGCTGGTATTCGCCGGGTCTGTATCGGAATCCAGCAAATAAACCCCCGTAAGCCAGTCTTGAATAACTGCCGTTAGCCCTGCCTCCATGTGCTCAATTTTTGCGCACAAAGGCTGTAACGCGCTATTTGAGTTTGCGACCAAGCGACCTCTGTCCAGCCTCTCGGTCAGCGCCAGGGATGCCGCCGCGGGTGGTCGTATGTCAGGCTTGATGCCCTCGTGCGTAATTGCATTGAGTCTGGTGCCTAACACTGCCTCAAGTGCAGTTTCCCAGCCAGATTGAATCCGTAAAGATTGCCAGATTCGAGGGTTGTGGTGCAGCCCCTGCTGCTTGATCCACATTGAAAGGTTGTTTTGATTATCCTCTCGCATGGATTGCTGAATTTTGCTGAGTGAGCTGATTTCCGCTTCCAGTACGTGTAATTCACGCTGCAATAAATGTGCATGTTCACGTGCTGTTTTTAATGCATGTGCACTGCTGCGCTCATCTTCCAATGTTTGCTTACTCTGCGCTTCTGCCTGCGCGATACTTAACTCGACATCTGATAACTGCAACACTTTTTCCTGCACAGCATCATCTTTAGGTGTTTGCAACGTGCTTAAATTCTGTTGTAAGCGTTTGATTTGCTCAGTCGTTTCAACTATGGTGCGCGTAATGTGCGTAATATTGGCGGTTTCCAAGCGCGAGCGTTGCTCAACGTTTAACCAGGCCGCTTGGCTTGCGTTAAAACTAGTGAGAGTGGCCTGATATGCCTGCAACTGTGATGCCACCGCCTGCCGCGCACGCTCGATATCAGTCTCTGAATCAGTGAGCTCAGCGTGCGTTTTTGTTAAATTCCTCTGCGTGGCTTTCAGCGTTTCGTCCACGTCTATCTGCTGCGCATGGTTTTTTTCCAATTGAGTATTAAGCTGCTGTAGCTGTAGCTGCAAACGCTCTCTGGCATCAGCTGTATTTTTAACCTGATTTTCCAGATTAGATACCACGGCGTTGGCTTCATAATAGCTAGCCTGAGCTGTGTTGAGCGCTTCAGTTGTCAGGGTGTGCTGTTGCCGAACTGTTTCAAGTAGGTTTTCACTATGACGCAGGTCAGCCATTTGTGACTCAAGCGCATTAACAAGCTTTTCAACTTGTCGCTGTGCTTTCTCCCAAAGTGCACCAGCCTCCCGTTTTTTTAACACCCAAACCTGACCTATGGTCAGGTTTAAACTCTCCTGCATACGATGAAACTCTTCTGCAACTGCCGCTTGTGATTGCAAACGTAATATCTGCTTATCCAGTTCACGCAGGATATCCTCTACCCGCGTTAAGTTGTCGCGTGTATCTCGCAAGCGCAGCTCGGTTTCGCGCCGCCGTTCTTTATATTTGCTAACGCCAGCGGCCTCTTCAAGAAAAACGCGCATTTCTTCAGGTTTGGCTTCTACAATACGGCTGATGGTATTTTGTCCGATGATGGCATAGGCACGACCGCCCAAGCCTGTGCCTAAAAAAAGATCTGCCACATCACGCCGCCGTACGACTGAATTGTTAATGTAGTAGGTTGAACCTTTATCACGCTCAATCACGCGCTTTACCGAGATTTCTGCATATTGAGACCATGCACCTGATGCACCCCCCAAGCTATTGTCAAACACCAGTTCCACACTTGCGCGTGAGATAGGTTTGCGGTTGCCAGAACCGTTAAAAATCACGGCATCCATGGCATCTGCACGCATTTCTTTGGCAGAAGACTCACCCAGTACCCAGCGTACAGATTCCATGACATTCGATTTTCCACAACCGTTAGGACCAACAACCCCTACGCGCTGCCCATGAATGTGCAGTGTTGTTGGATCAACAAATGATTTAAATCCGGCAAGCTTTAAATGAGTTAGACGCAAAGTGAATTGTTATAAAGTGAATTTTTTATTAATGAGGCATGACTTAGAACGCTATAATAACGTTTTTTAAGCGATAAATTCCAGCATCCATCATGACAGAACAATCTTTAGGTGCAAAACCTACTGCACAACCCTCTAAAACCTTAGAAACTTTTGACAACCCGAACACGTCGCGTGACTTTCATATTCATATGGAAATCCCAGAATTCACCTGTCTCTGCCCCAAAACAGGTCAGCCAGACTTTGCGGTGATATATCTGGATTATATTCCTGACCAATTATGTGTAGAGCTTAAAAGCTTAAAACTCTACATGTGGTCATTTCGTGACGAGGGCTGCTTCCATGAAGCCGTCACCAACCGAATTTTAGACGATTTGGTGGCGGTAACGGAGCCAAAGTTCATGCGGGTTACTGCCAAATTTTATGTGCGCGGTGGTGTTTTCACCAATGTAGTGGCCGAACACCGAAAAAATGGCTGGCAGCCACAACCCAGAGTTGAGCTAACGCAATTTGAGTTTCAATCTAACATTCGCGGTTAGGCGGCTGGGTTTAATGTCAAGGGGTAAGAATTAATCATGTTGCACTTTTTTAATAAAATTATCCTAAAAATGATTGACAACCAGCACCGCCATCTTTAATATAGCGCCTCGCTAACAACGCAACAATCTGAAAGCGAATGTTGTGGGTTTTGGGGGTATAGCTCAGCTGGGAGAGCGCTTGCATGGCATGCAAGAGGTCAGCGGTTCGATCCCGCTTACCTCCACCAAAAAAGCTAATATTTTTAACAAAAATATTAGCGAACTGTAGTAAAATGTTGCACTTGTTATACGGTAGTAATTTCTTAGGTCCCCATCGTCTAGAGGCCTAGGACACCTCCCTTTCACGGAGGCGACCGGGGTTCGAATCCCCGTGGGGACGCCATCAAGGCACTAAGTTGTTGATTTATTTCAACTTAGACGTAATTCAAAGTGAATCAAGCATCAAAGTGGTACTGCTAAGTGGTACTGATACACAATGCGACTCGATTCTCGGCTTCAAAAATCACGTCATGGCATATATTATTTACGTGTTCAACGTCACTCTTGCATTGCGTTGATACTCTATCCGTATCATCTATAATTTTTATCAATTTTATCTGTGGTCAAATGCTCGCTTAAATTTCTTTAAATCTTTCACTGCAAACATCTGATTTCGTCCAACATTAGAACTTGGGGTTAAGTTACCTGAATTCACATAACGCCTAAAGGTTGACATTGAAATTTCTAAATACTCAACAGCTTCTTGTGCAGTGAATTCATCACCGGCCAGGTGACCGAATAACTGCTCATGACTCATGTCCTCATCACGAAAAGCATTCGTTGATAAAATAACGAAGAACTTCTGCCGCTCTGTGGCTGGCATATGTTTTAGATCTTGAAATAGATCTTCCGCTGTCATTGTGTGTGCCATTTTTCTACTCCTCTGTTTTCAAATATCGCTTGAGTTCTTCATAAAAGTTCTCATGCGAACCTATTTGATAGAAGTCAATCAACAAAAATTCCAGATCAAAGCCCTTATCAACCGCCTCCGGCAATGGAGGTCGATACGCAACAAGGTACTCTTGACGGTTGAAGCGAAACTTATATACGCTTATTCCATTGAGATCACCTACCTTAGCCTCACCAATTTCTGGATTCGCACAAACCTCTTCCGTTGCATCTTCGATAGCAAGTTGCAACGGCTTATGCGCCTTCTTAACAAACTTGCTAAATGGAGGCTTGTAGTTTGGCTTCATCTTCATGACGTTATATTGAATCATTTTTGATTAAATAACAAGTCATTTAAGTAGCGTTATTGAGGTTTTTTACCTACAATTAAAGTAAGCACCCGCCCAGCACCATCTAGCCTTCTTCCTTAAATCTCGTAAGATAGGTGTCCACCTAAATTAAGTGTACACCTATTTTATGACTGACTTTCTTCCTGTCACTTTAACCCCGGCTTCTTTAGCTAGGCAGCGATATTCGCACGAATTCAAACGCCAGATTGTTGAGGCATCTCTGGCAGTTGGTGCTTCGATAGCGGCAGTCGCACAGACTCACGGCATCAATGCCAACTTATTACATAAATGGCGCTGGAATTATCGCCGTGGAGAATTTGGTGCAGCTTCCGCACCACCTACGCTAACGGCGCTACAAATGGTCAAGCCTACAAGATTAGCCGCAACCAACCCCAGTCAGACGACAAATATCAGTGCGGATACCATGCCGTCTGGCTATATTGAACTATATTTTAACGATACACGCATAATAGCCATAACGTAAATTCTGCTTTGTTTAAATGACTTCCGACACTACTTGAGAAATGATATGAAAATAATTTAACGTAATAAGTCAGCAAAATTTCACCACAAATGGGGTTGTTTTATGCGTGAAAATTTATCTGGGACAGCAGTGAGACTCATTCAATTAATTTAGCTGTTTATCTGACTGCTATCAATCACAATAAAGTAAAGTTTGCTTTACTTTTATTTATTGCATGCGTTATAGTATTAGCCATGAATATTTTAACCATTGGTGCAATCATCAAGAAAGAACGGACGGCATGTGGCCTAACTCAAAAGGCACTAGCCGAGGCTTCGCACGTATCTAGGGTCACAATTGTGAATCTGGAAAGAGGTCAGGTTGGCGATATAGGCGCTATTAAGCTCGCTGAGATTGCAGAGAATGTCGGCACCCCAATGTTCTCGACTGGAAAAAAAATGGATTTTATTAAAATAACACTCAGTAACATCAATACCAGTTACAAAAAATCCATGTCAGTGTTGGATCTGGAAAAGTTTATGCTGAGCGGAAAAATCCAGCCAGGACTTGAAGGGCAGGTGATGCATTTAATCGATGAAACGCCCACCTCTTTGGTTGCTGGAGCAATCAAGCAGCTTTCTGCAAAGAAGAGTATCAATGCTAAGCTAGTCTGGAAGAACCTAGCGCACGTTGCTACTGAGATCAAGTCTCCGAACAAGTTCTGGAATGCTGTCGGCTAAGCCTGAACTGAACTTTCCAGAAGGTCCATGGAAAACTCTGCTTGAGAAGGCATATGGCCTTTTCGATTCTGTGACTTCCGATGGTTTTACACCTCCCATCTGGAGCTTAGGCGGAGGCACAGTGCTAATGTTCCACTTTGCCCACCGTAAGAGCAAAGATATCGATATTTTTATTCCTGATCCGCAGTTCCTAGCTTACATCAACCCAAGGACAGGTGGTCGCGGTGAGGATATTACATCTGAGTACAAGGATGCTGCGGAATACGTAAAGCTGTTTCTCCCTGAGGGGGAAATTGACTTCGTTGCTTCATCAACGCTGACCAAGAGTCCTTTTGAAGAGTATGAAGTGCTTGGCAGAAACATCTTGCTGGAAACACCGATTGAGATTGTGGCAAAGAAGATTTGGCATCGTGGCGACAGAGCAACCCCTCGTGATTTGCTTGATCTAGCAATGGTGATAGATCATCATTACACTGAGATATTGGATTATCGTGAGATATTCATAAAGAACATCGAAGTTTTCACAAAACAATGTGAGTTACGAAAATCAATCATGGTGCCAGCGTTTGACGCAATTGAAAAAATCAAATTCAATCTGAGTTTCGATGAATGCTTGGAACGAGCAAATGGACTTAAGGCGGATCTGCTTAAGGGTTCATCGGCGTGACCTTACTGCCTGGAACATGCTCTTTTGAATTTCTTTAAATCTTTCACTGCATACATCTGTTTTCTCCCAACATTATACGTATAATTCAATCTTCATTAATCACGAAGAGGTGGTACTGCTAAGTGGTACTGATTTTGTGAGATTCGCTGAACTAGCATTGCTGGAAGCCTCATGGATGCTGGGGGTGATAATTTTTTGGCGTCGAACTTCGAATCCCCGTGGGGACGCCAATACTACCTTAACTGGTTGATTCGCTATAAAAATCACACGATTGAATGACTTGCAGAAACCTTTTTGGATACAAAGCTGGATACACTCGGCTCAATTGACTGTACCTGCAAGCTTTGAGTGTTTTTGAGCTTGAGTTTTATCAAGCCAATGCTTATGGCGGGTATTCTAGACCTTTTTAATTTTCTCGTTATGCTCAGGTGATTGGTGTAAAATTTATACATTCTAATCCAATCATTAATGCAGGTTAATGTTGCTTAATAAACGCCTCAATAGCATCAAAGAATCCAAGCTGTTGCCATGGTTGCTGGCAGCTGTCGTAATGTTGGCTGGCATTACTATCATTCATCATTTTTGGCGCAATGCACAACATGAGAATGAAAAAAAATTATATGCGGCATTAGAATCTTCTGCGGATGTTGCCAAGAGTAATATTATCAGCCGTTTTGACGCCATTTTTACTATTATGCGGGGGGTTAAAGGGTTTGTGGATGGTTCAACACACGTTGAGCCAGAAGAGTTTCATCGCTATATAGAGGCGCTTAAACTTGACCAGCGATTTGGCGTGAGAGGGGTCGCCTTGGTTGAGTTGGTTTCTCATACAGAAAAAGAGCGCCATCTTGTGCATATGCTTAGCCAGGGTTTTGCGGGCTATGCAATCAAACCTGAAGGTGTGCGTAAACAATACGCCCCGATCACACTGATTGAACCGCTGGATGAAGACAACATCAAGGCAATTGGTCTGGATGTATTCACTGTCCCTGCTGCACTTCAGGCAATGGAATTATCCAGAGACTTGAATCAGCCAAGATTATCTTCTCGCTTGAAGTTGGTGCAGGATGCTGATAAGGCTGATCAATACGCTTTTGTGATTTATCTCCCCATTTATAAAGAAGCTGCTCAGCTAGAAACATTAGCCGCCAGACGTAATGCCATTTCAGGATGGGTGGATGTCCCCTTTCGCATCAATGACTTTATGGCTGGCCTCGCAGGCCAACTTGATACGGATGTTGACATCGAAATCCACCAAGATGAACCGCCATTCACTGCACAATCGTTATTGTTTCATTCTAATCAGCTTGCTTACAATACTAGGTTGGAAGCAAATAGTTTATTCAGTGAACGTAAATTAGAGATTGGCGGTAGCCAGTGGACGCTACGCCTTAATAGCACCCCAGCCTTTGAGGCACGATTACTCGCACTGGATAGATCCCTGCAGTTGGCAGGATTGGGCTTGGCAATTACATTCTTGTTAAGCTTGCTCGCGTGGTTTTTAGTCAAGCAAAAACAATATGCCGAGGGGCGCTACCGCGCTTTATTTGAACAAGCGGGCGATGGCGTTTTAATATTAAATCATCAGCATCAGTTTGTTGATGCCAATCATGCAGCCTTAAATTTATTAGGATATGAGCATCATGCTTTGATGCAAATGCAGTTATCAGAAGTATTGGTGCATGACGCGCAATTCGAGCCATCCTCAGCCACCCACCAATCAGAGCCTGCGCATCTGGAAGAGTGGCATTTTGTATGCAAAAATGGTGAGCATTTGCCAACAGAAGTGAGTTGCAGAAGTTTAACGGCAAATAGTGCCTACTTCGTGATTATTCGCGACCTGACTGAGCGCAAACAGTCTGAACAGAAAGTGCAGCGATTAACGCATTTGTATCAGGCACTGAGCGAGATTAACCAAGCCATTGTACGCATGGCGGATGAGCGTGATTTATTTCCGCTGGTTTGTCGCTGTGCTGTTGATTTTGGCGGAATGAAAATGGCATGGATTGGTCAACTGGATGCCTCTAGTCAGCGTATACTGCCTGTTGCTGCGCATGGTGACGGTGTTGATTACGTCAACAATCTCAACCTCTCGGCAGATGTATCATTGCCCGAAGGCAGAGGCCCGACAGGCAAAGCGTTGCGTGAAAATCGCATGGTGATTATTAATGACTATACGCAGGATGAAATGACCCTGCTTTGGCATGAAAAGGTGAAAAACTACCATTGGAATGCAGCGGCGGCCTTCCCTATTCAGCGCACTAACATGCCGTTCGCAGTCATGAATATTTACCATGATGTTGAGAACGCATTTGATGATGAGGCAATTGCTTTATTTAAAGAGATTGCGAGTGACATTAGTTTTGCCTTAGACAACTTTGACCGTGAAGCAAGACGCAAACAATTAAGCAATGATTTAAAAGACACGCATGAACAGGTGCAGTTTTTGAGTAATTTTGACCCTTTAACCAAATTACCCAACCGTAGCCTGTTAGCTGACCGCAGTGAGTCGGCGTTAGCCATGGCGAAACGTGCTCAGAGCCATGCAGTGCTAATGTATCTTGATCTTGACCGCTTTAAAATTGTGAATGAATCATTAGGCCCCACGGCTGGAGATATGCTGCTTAAAGCACTTTCTGAGCGTCTACTGGCTGCCATCAAGCCTGAAGACACACTCAGCCGTCAGGGCGGCGATGAGTTTGTTTTGCTGCTTCCCCACGCTGATGCTGAGGCCGCTGCGCATATTGCACAAAATTTGTTAAACACCATTTCCAGACCGTTTAACCATGATGGTCAGCGCATTACACTCACGGCCAGCATCGGCATTGCTGAATACCCGCAAGATGGTAAAACTTTTGAACAGCTATCGCAATCTGCCGATGCTGCATTATTTAGAGCGAAAAAAGCGGGTCGAAATAACTTCCAGTTTTTTGCGCAGCAGATGCATGAGCAAGCCAATGAAATGCTGCAAATTGAGAATGATTTACGGCATGCCCTGGAAAACAACGAGTTAATCCTGCATTATCAGCCGCAGTTTGATGCCAAAACATCCGGCATGATTGGCATGGAGGCACTTATCCGCTGGCAGCACCCGCACAAGGGGCTCATCCCCCCGAATCGTTTCATTCCGATTGCGGAAGAAAGCGGGCTGATTACAGAAATCGGTGACTGGGTACTTCTCACCGCATTGCAGCAATTAGCCTCATGGCAGGCGCAAGGTCTTGCGATTGTGCCTGTGGCCGTCAACTTATCTGTTGTGCAATTTAGGCAAGATACGCTGTATCTGAGTGTAAGTCAGGCACTGCGCACTACCAAACTAGCACCTGATATGCTGGAACTGGAGATGACCGAAGGCATCGCGATGGAAGACTCCGAGCGTACGATCGCTATATTAAACGAACTCGATCAATTAGGGGTCAGGCTTTCAATTGATGATTTTGGTACAGGCTACTCGTCTTTAAGTTACTTGAAGCGCTTTAAAATAGACAAGCTTAAGATAGACCAGTCATTTATCCGTGATTTAAAAAATAATACCGAAGATGCAGCGATTGTCGTTGCCATTATTGGCATGGCTAAAGGTCTAGGCTTCAAAACCATCGCTGAAGGGGTTGAAACTCAGGATCAACTGACGTTTCTACAAGAAAACGAATGTGATGAGATTCAAGGCTATTTCTTTAGCAAACCACTTCCTGCAGAAGCAATTCAATCACTATTGCGGGCACAAACCAACTAATTCCCTATCACGATGAGCATTTCATTAATTTTGATATTTTTATCACTAGGCGCTTTTGTTGGCTTAATGGCAGGCTTATTAGGCATTGGCGGAGGTGGCATTTTAGTGCCTTTGCTCACTACTATTTTTTTAAGTCAACATATACCGACTGAAAATGTTGTCCATATCGCGCTGGGCACTTCTATGGCATGTATTGCTTTTACATCGTTTGCCAGTTTTCGCGCGCATCATGCCAATCGTGCGGTAGATTGGTCTTTGGTGAAATACATGGCGCCAGGCATTGTTATTGGAACTTTTTCAGCAACATTTATTGCTGCCATGGTGAGTTCTAAAGTGCTGGCAATATTTTTTGTGTGTTTTATGGCCTATGTTTCCATGCAGATGATGTTTAAATTGCAAGTCAGACCAAGTTCAAACACGTACTTCACCACCCAAAGCCTGGTGCATCGCGTTGAGCTGTTGTTCGCTGCTTTACTCATAGGTGCAATCTCTGCTCTGGTGTCCATCGGCGGTGGCTCGCTCACTGTGCCCTATTTAGGCTGGCGCGGGATTGATATTAAAAAGGCCATTGGCACATCTGCTGCCGTTGGCTTTCCATTGTCGGTGGCAGGTAGTCTGGGCTACTTGCTCAATGGATGGTGGTATGCCGAATCCAACACCCCTTTTGTATTTGGATTTATTCACCTGCCAGCAGTGTTGCTGATCTCATTGGTCAGTATTTTCACAGCACCTATCGGCGCGAATCTCACAAAGAAATTGCCCGTTAACACCATCAAAAAAATATTTGCCTTGCTGCTTTTGAGTCTGAGTTTAAAAATGCTGCTGAGCTTGGATTTATTGCCAATAGTCACCTGGTGACTCGGTGATAATGTCACAATATCACTTATAATTGAGCCTTGTTAAAAACGGATATTCTGTGAATATAGTGAGCAATAGCCCGCATGCGTAACCACTACCATATTATCATTATCGGTGCAGGTCCTAGCGGACTTTCAGCGGCAGCACGTGCTGCTGAGCAAAAATTGCCATACCTGTTACTTGAAGCGTCGGAAGCGCCAGCTAACACCATTCGCAATTATCAGCGCCGAAAATTGGTGATGGCAGAGCCGCGCGGTCTTCCCTTGCGTAGTCCGCTGCCTTTTTCTGCATCCCTGCGCGAGAACGTACTCGCAACGTGGGAAAAAGTCATTGTAGATTATAAAATAAATGTGCGTTATGGCGCCAAAGTCACGGGTATCACCTCTCAAGAACCCAAGAAAAAGTCTGGCAGGCTACAAGTTACACTGAGTGATGGAAGCGTATTCACGGCAGATAATGTTGTGCTGGCCATCGGCGTGCAAGGAAATTTGCGTAAACTTGAAATTCCAGGCGGCGACTTGCCACAGATTCAATATCAGTTGGATGATCCTGACGCTTACCAGAATGAAACCATCATTGTGGTCGGTGGTGGCGATACTGGCGTAGAAAACGCGCTGGCACTGACACCGCACAACCAGGTAATTATTTTAAACCGCGCTGAAGACTTTAGTAATTGTAAAGAAAATAACTTAATTCAGCTCACTGAGGCTAAACAGAAAAATACGCTAGATTGGCTGCTTCAAACCCGTCCAGTTTCAATTGAGGCCAATGCAGATGGTGAGTTCCCAATTACTTTATTTGCAGATACGCCTAAAGGCATTGAGCGCATCCCCTGCCACCGCGTTATTGCGCGTCTAGGCGCACTGCCTTCCCGCCCATTGCTTGAAAGTTTTGGCATTGCATTCCCTACTGCCGACCTGGCCGCACTGCCAGAGCTCAGCTCACAATACGAATCTAACGTACCAGGTTTATATATTATAGGTGCTCTTGCTGGTTACCCTTTGATTAAACAAGGTATTAATCAGGGTTATGAAGTCATCGAACATATTCTGGGCAACCCTGTTGAGGCTGCAGATACCTCATTATTGCGAGAGAAGTTCGCCAGCTTCTGTTCTGACCGAGGCATTGAGGATGTGTTAGATAAAATCAAGCGCAGCGTACCTCTGCTAAGGCTACTCAACACCCTGCAACTCAGAGAGCTGATATTAGAAAGCAATATTTTGCTGCCTGCGGCTGGGGATATTATTTTTGAGCGTAACGACTACAGCACTTCGTTCTTTTTTGTCATCGAAGGTGAGTTGGAAATGCTCATTGATGAAGATAATATTCCAGATGACACTTTTAAAAGTGGTGAGTTTTTTGGTGAAATGGGCTTACTCTCTGGCCGCCGCCGCATTGCAACGGTGCGCGCAAAAATACCGTGTGCACTCATTGAAACCCCCAGACGCTTCATGCTTAAGTTGATTAACTCAGTTCAAGCAATGCGTAAAGCGCTAGATGATGTGGCTATTAAACGCGTGATTCATGCCTGCATCGGACTCACACTGAGTGAGGATGACCTCAATAACCTGGCTCAAAATGCGACAATCAAAGAGTTTGCTGCAGGAGAAGTACTGTTCCGCGAGGGCGATGCCGCTGATGGTTTGTATCTGATACGTCGCGGCTCAGTGACGGTATCGCGCATGATGGCAGGTCGTGAGGTCGTGTTGTTTTATGTGGCTGCGGGTAATTACGTGGGAGAAATGTCACTTATTTCAGGTGAGCCTCGATACGCCAGCGTGACCGCCGCCATTGCAACAGAAACCATTTTGATTGATACCGCGCGTATGCAGGACATTATTGCGCGTAACCCTGAGGTGCGCGCGGCTCTGGATGCGCGTTATTTACAGCACTTGCAGGAACAGGAAAAACGCCAGCAAATAGAATCGTCGTCAGAAAGCAACAACAGATTTTCTGCGCAATCTTCGCAATCAAGCCTGATTTCGTTTTTAATACAGCAAGGAGTGGGCGAAGCAACCGATGTGCTGCTG
This sequence comes from Methylotenera sp., assembly GCA_028688575.1. Taxonomy (GTDB): domain Bacteria; phylum Pseudomonadota; class Gammaproteobacteria; order Burkholderiales; family Methylophilaceae; genus Methylotenera. Next base: position 25,526 of record JAQTXW010000010.1, read on the forward strand.
ATTGATGAGTCCCTCTGTGTGCGATGTAACCATTGTGAGCAGGCTTGTGCAGACACGCATGGCGGCACTTCCCGTTTGGATCGCGATACTGGTCCAATTTATGCCAATATTCGCGTGCCTACCTCATGCCGCCACTGCGAACATCCGCACTGCATGAAAGATTGCCCGCCAGATGCTATTCATCGCGCACCACATGGCGAGGTTTATATAGATGACAGCTGCATAGGCTGCGGCAATTGCCAGCAGAACTGCCCTTATGATGTGATTCAAATGGCGGTGATTCAAGATCAGCCCGAACAAACTCTATGGCAAATGCTGTTAGGCATTAAGCCCAAACTTGTGCCCGCTAAAAATGCCAGCAAGGTGGCCGTTAAGTGCGATATGTGCAAGGATATTGCTGATGGGCCGTTGTGCGTGCGTGCGTGTCCAGTTGGCGCGGCTTTGCGTGTCAATCCAGAACAGTTGTTAGGCTACGCCAGCGGTAATGCAGATGAACCCACCCTGTTCGGCCTCAATGAAGACTAGCTAAACAGCCACCAGAAAGAATCATTCATGCAGCATAGTAATATCTTTGATTATAAAAATTATCGCTACTTCAAATTGGCCGTTGTGATCATTCTGATTGCCTTTGCCGCTTTTCTTGTGTTTGAACCTGTTGTCGGTCATTACGGCGGTAGCTGGTATGGTTACACATTGGGCACTATTTCAGCCTTGATGGTGCTGTGGATGACATGGTACGGCATTCGCAAACGCCGTTATCGCGGCACAGGCGCAACACAAGGCTGGCTGTCGGCTCATATCTACTTAGGCACCGCGTTGACCGTATTGGTCACATTGCATAGCGGATTTAACTTTGGCTTTAATGTGCATACCGTGGCATATGGTTTTTTGCTGATTGTGGTCGCCAGTGGCTTTTTTGGCAACTACACTTACATGATTTACCCACGTCAGATGACAGAAAATATGGGCGAAGAAAGCCTGGATGGCGTGTTATTGAGAATTGCCGAGGCTGATAAATTGGCAAGACAGATCGCCCTGCTCATGCCTGATGACATTAATAACACGGTACTGCGTGCCTGCCGTGAAACCTCAATCGGCCTGGGGCTGCTAGACCAGCTTCGAGGTTTTCAACCCAACTGCCCATCGGCACTTGCTGTGAAGGAATTAACAGCCTTGGGTGATCAGGTGTCAACAGACCAACGCAAGCTTTACCGTGAATTGTATTCAATTATGGTGCGTCGTGAGTCACTGGTCAGGCGGGCAAGGCAAGATTTAATGTATCGCGCGCGCTTAGGCATATGGCTCTATCTGCACGTGCCTTTCACCATTGCTTTATTAGTGGCCATGGTCGCGCATATTATTTCTGTCTTTGTTTATTGGTGATGCGGGCTTGAAGTGAAGCATCCCACCCTGCAAAAAATAAAAATCAGTGGAAACGCTTAATGATTAATTGTTTATTCATAAAAATAACGCAAAACTCACGCGGCATTCCCGCGCGCAGTTACCGCACGCTCAGCGCGACTGAGCTCACGATCGGCCGTGGTACTGAGAGCAATATACACTTGGCCGATCCGCGTATTGCGATGCACCATGCTGTTATCAAAGAGCTGGATGACGGGCAACTCTATTTAGTCAGTGTCAATGGCGAGCTTGAGGTTGAGGGTGCAATATTACAGAACATTGCGCTAAGCCAAGGCAAGCAGGTGATGGTAGGGCCGTATCAACTCAATGTAGAACCTGCGCCACCAGACGTTAATCTCTCGGTTTCATTAATGCTTGCCAACCAGTTGCCTGATGACTATCAGGATCTTAAGACACGCACGCACGCCCCTTTACCGAACGCATTCAAAGTGAAGTGGCATTTGTCGGTATGGCTTGCTGCGCTGGCTGCGCTGATATTTCTAGTGCTGCCCCTCGCGCAGAACTTTATCCCCCAGCTACACACAAAAATGGCTGAACTCCCTTATGGTTTCGACCGCGTATGGAGTCCTGGACGCATATCGGCTTCGCATCGTCAATTTGGCTCGCAATGTGTGAATTGTCATCAAACGCCATTTGAAAAAGTCACAGATAAAGCCTGCATGACCTGCCATCAAGATATCGCGCCCCACCTCGCCGACCCAGACTTGCAATCGCGTGCACTCAAGGCGGCACATCGCTTTATCGGTAGCATGCGCTGTGCAGAGTGCCACCAAGAGCACAAATCTCCGCATCCGCTTGCCAAGCAGGATAACGCTATGTGCATTAAGTGTCACGGAAAAATCAAAGAAATTAATCCAGAAACCGCACTGCCTAATATCACTGATTTTGAGAAAAAACACCCTGAATTTAAACTCAGCGTTAAAACAGGTCCCAATCTAACGGATATTGAACGTATTGTGCAAACAGACAAGGCTCTTACGCAGGATCAGTCTGGGCTGATTTTTCCACATGATCAGCACATAGGCAAAGTGCAAGGGCCCAATGGTATGTTGGATGTGCGTGAGCTTACCTGCACCAGCTGCCACCAGCCTGAAGGCAAGGAAATGCGATTCAAACCATTATCCTTTAAAACAAACTGCATCACTTGTCATGCTAATTTACTGGAGCTAGGCGATAAAGAAAATCCACTCAAAGTACCTCACGGCGATGAGCAAAATGTATTTAACACAGTAAAACTTAACGCGCCTAAAGCATTTGACCGTTACTCAGACAGTCTTAAAGACAATGGCTGTGCCTACTGCCATGAGATTGAAAAAAACCCAAAGAAAGAAGGTTTTGCCTGGCGCATTATGCCACTGCGGCTCAATGTCGATTGGTTTACCAAGGCTCAGTTTAACCATGCGGCACACCGCACACAGCAGTGCGTGTCTTGTCACAAGATTGAAGAATCTGTATCAAGTGCTGATATTGCGATTCCAGATAAACAATCTTGCCTATTGTGCCACTCAGGCAACAAACCCAAACACAAACGCATCGCCAGCAACTGCATGTCTTGTCACAACTTTCATCAAGCGCACCAAGGGCTGAATTTGGTGACAGGTGCAATCGTTGAAAGTAAAGATGTGGATGTTTTACTCTCAATCCCCGATCACGCTGATTCGTCTCATCATTAATCCATATGACCCATCAAAAAGTAGATGTATTAGTCGTTGGCAGTGGCATCATGAGTGCCACACTCGCCACCTTACTCAATGCCTTGGATCACACGCTGAGTATCCAGATGGTGGAGCGACTCACGAGTGTCGCTTCTGAAAGCACAGATGCCTGGAATAACGCAGGCACAGGTCATGCTGGTTACTGTGAGTTGAACTACACCCCAACCAACACCGATGGGCAAATAGAAATTGACCGCGCGCTGGCGATTAATGCCTCATTTGAAGTCTCTCTGCAGTTTTGGTCATCTTTGGTTGAGCAAAACATATTGCCAGCACCTGAACATTTCATTAACCCCACACCGCATTTAAGTTTTGTTTGGGGTGACGACAATGTTGCGTTTCTTAAAAAACGCTATCAACTGCTCAAGGCGCATCATTTGTTTGCGGATATGGAATTTAGTGACGATTTCAACACCTTAAAACAATGGATGCCACTCATGATGCATGCGCGAGATAATCAACAAAGTGTGGCTGCAACCAAGGTTGCCTACGGCACAGATGTAGATTTTGGCAGCCTGACGCGAAGCCTAGTGGAGCACTTATCATCACAAGAGCACTTTACACTTAACTTGCACACAGAAGTTAAAAAATTAAGGCATCTTGATAATGGTCACTGGCAAGTCAGCTTGCTGAATAAGCAAACCAAAAAACACACACAAGTTGAAGCTGGCTTTGTGTTTTTAGGTGCAGGTGGTGGTGCACTTAAATTACTGCAAAAATCAGGCATTCCTGAAAGCAAAGGTTATGGTGGCTTTCCCGTCAGTGGTCAATGGCTGGTGTGTCATGACCCAAAGGTGATTAACCAACATCACAGCAAAGTTTATGGCAAAGCGGCCATCGGCGCACCACCTATGTCAGTTCCCCATCTGGATACTAGAGTCATTCATGGTCAAAAGGCCTTGCTTTTTGGCCCTTATGCGGGCTTTACCACCAAATTCCTGAAGCAAGGCTCGTTTGTGGATTTGTTGCAGTCAGTACGTGTGCATAATCTTAAACCCATGTTCAGTGTGGCACGCCATCATGGCGATTTAACACGATACTTGATTAAAGAGGCCATGCAATCTCCCATGGCGCGCCTGCAAACGTTGCGCCAGTTTTACCCAGAAGCCAATGCGAGTGACTGGACATTGGCACACGCAGGCAAGCGCGTGCAGGTCATCAAGAAATGTGGTCAAAAAGGGGGAAAGCTTGAGTTTGGCACCGAAATCGTCACCTCAAACAACGGCAATATCGCAGCCTTGCTTGGTGCTTCACCTGGGGCTTCTGTCTCCGTGCAAGCCATGCTTAGCGTGATTGAGCGCTGTTTTAAACAACCATTGCAAACCCAGGGTTGGCAGCAAAAACTAAAAACACTGATCCCCAGCTATGGTGAGTCGTTGATAGATGATAAACAGCTATTATCCACTGTTAGAAAAAAAACGCTGGCTACGCTCAAGCTAAGCACCTGATTTCAAAAATCAACCGCTAGCTCATTCTGGCGGTTGATGTGTTTTATCGTGTTGCCAATGTGCGCTGGCGTCGCACTTCATACAGACAAATGCCGCTGGCTACACTCACATTTAAACTTTCAACTGAGCCAAACATGGGGATCGTCATCAAGGCGTCGCAGGTTTCAACCGTGAGGCGACGCATACCGTCCCCTTCCGCGCCTAAAACTACTGCAATAGGCCCTTCTAATTTTGTATTCAGCAAGGTACCAGGTGCATCCATGGTGGTACCAACGACAAACACGCCTGCTTCTTTTAATTCTCGAATCGTTCTTGCTAAGTTGGTCACAGCAATAAAGGGGACGGTTTCAGCTGCGCCACAAGCCACTTTGCGCACGGTAGCATTGAGGCCAACTGCACGATCTTTAGGTGCGATGACTGCGTGCACGCCCATGGCATCTGCCACGCGTAAGCAGGCACCTAGGTTATGCGGGTCTTCTACTCCATCTAAAATTAAAAAGAATGGTGGTTCAGTTAAGTCGGATTCTAAAATATCGTGTATATCTTTATACGGGATGGGCGTATCGATAACGCGCGCAATCACCCCTTGATGGCGGCCATTCACGCCTGCCATCCCATCTAAACGGCTACGTTCTACCTGCATGACGCGCACGCCCGCAGATTCTGCCATATTTAGCAGGTCTTTCATGCGGGCATCAATGCGGTCACGGTCAATTAAAATTTCTTGAACGCTTGCACCATGTTGGCGCAAACGACTTAATACAGCATGAAAGCCGAATAAGATACGGGCATCACTCATTATTTCACCTTATGTCGTGTTGGTTTTTTAGCGGCTTTATGTGGTTTGGTCGCTTTTTTTATGGATTTTGATTTTGTTGCCACTGGTAGTGTCAGGGTTTTACCCTTGGCTTTGGGTTTTGAGCCAGAAGCCCCCTCAAACTTGTTTACTTCAAATTGAGGGGGGGATTTTACATGAGTTTTACTCACTGCGCTTGGTTTGGCTGTTGCTGATGCAGAATTTGAAATTACATTAGATATGTTATCTAACCCTTTATTTTTATTCACTAGTGTAAAATCAATTTTCGTAGTTTCCAAATCTACACGCGTGACCTTGATCGTCAATCTGTCACCTAGTCGATAACGTACACCTGTGCGCTCACCTGCCATTTCGTGGCGTGCCTTGTCATAATGAAAATAATCATTGCCTAATTCTGTGACGTGCAACAGGCCTTCCACATAAACGCCATCAAGCGCAACAAACAAACCAAAGCTGGTCACACCTGCCACCGTACCCTCAAACTCTTCGCCTATCTTATCCTGCATATAAAAACACTTGAGCCAATTAGTGACATCGCGCGTTGCGTCATCGGCACGCCTTTCAGTCATCGAGCATTGCTCTCCTAGGCTATTCCAATCGCCTGCTTTATAGCGATCACCTTTGAGCACAGCTTTAATGGCACGATGTATGAGTAAGTCAGGATAGCGGCGTATAGGCGAAGTAAAGTGCGCATAAGCTTCATATGCTAAGCCAAAGTGCCCTACATTGTCTGGGCTATAGACAGCCTGTTGCATAGAGCGCAATAATACCGTTTGCAGCAGCTGTGCGTCTGGGCGGTCTTTAATGCGTGCAAGCAGCTTGCCATAATCTTTGGCATGCGGTGAATCACCACCGCCAACGCCGAACCCAAACTCTCCCATAAATGTACGCAATAACTCCAGCTTCTCAGGGGTGGGGCCTTCATGGATGCGATACAAAGCAGGATGCTCATGTTTTTGCAGAAACTCAGCTGCACAAACATTGGCGGCCAACATACATTCTTCAATTAGTTTGTGCGCTTCATTGCGTGTGCTGGGTTCTATACGCTCTATTTTGCCATGTTCATTAAAAACCATGATGGTTTCAGACGACTCAAATTCAATCGCCCCACGTTTTTCACGTTGCGTTTGCAGTAGTTGATACACGTTGTAGAGATGATTCAAATGCGGCTTTAACCATGCACATTCTTGTGCAAGCTCACCTTGCGGATTTTGCAGAATTTCATACACTTGCGTGTAAGTCATACGTGCTTTTGAGCGCATGACAGATGGATAAAATTTGTATTGCTTCACAATGCCTGAGCCATCTAACTGCATATCACAAATCATGCACAAGCGCTCAACATCAGGGTTAAGCGAACATAGCCCGTTTGATAATGCCTCAGGCAACATAGGGATCACACGTCGTGGAAAATACACCGAGTTCCCACGCTCAATTGCGCCTTTATCCAGAGCATCCCCTGGGTTTACATAAAAACTCACATCAGCAATCGCCACCACCAAACGCCACCCCTTACCCTGAGGCTCGGCAAATACTGCATCGTCAAAGTCACGTGCGGTTTCTCCGTCAATGGTAATCAGTGGCATTTCTCGGCAATCGATACGACCTTGATAATCTGCTGGCTGCACTAGCTTAGGATACGACTCTGCAAGCTTGATGGCTTCGGCGCTAAACTCATAAGGCAAATTGTGTTTACGTAACGCGATTTCAATTTCCATGCCGCTATCGGCATAATTACCGAGAATCTCTGTCACCTCGCCCATCGGCTGCGCATGGCTTGAAGGCTGCGTGGTCAGCTTTACCATCACCACTTGGCCAGGCTTGGCGCCCTTGTCTAAATGATAGGGAATTAGAATGTCTAGATTAATGCGCTTATCTTCAGCAGCCACAATGGTCACGCCTGCACTTTGAATAACGCGCCCTACCAGCTGCTGGGTTCGATGTTCTAATACTTCAACGATCTTACCCTCAGGTCGCCCTCTTCTATCCAGCCCGCTGATGCGTACCATGGCACGGTCACCGTGCATGACCTGCGACATCTCTTTGGGGCTTAAAAATAAATCCTCTCCATTGGTTTTGGTCTTGTCGTCAGGAATCAAAAAGCCAAAACCATCAGAGTGACCTTGTATCACACCAGCAATTAAATCCAGCTTATCTACAATGCATAATGCACCTTTACGATTCTGAATAATCTGCCCATCACGCTCCATGGCGTTTAAGCGCTTATTAAATACCTCGCGTTCCTGGTCGCTAATATCCAGCAAAAGATAAAGCTGCTCAACGCTGAGAGGGATGCCTTGCTCCGCCATGGTTGATAAAATCAACTCCCGGCTAGGTAACGGCGTTTCATAGCGACTCGCCTCTCGCGCCGCATGTGGATCATTATTTCTTTTAGTTTTATGACTATTTCTGTGTTTTGTCATTGACAAATATAACCTTTAATATAAAATTCAACGCCTCAATTAGCTTGTATAGTTAATGAGCCCAGATGGCGGAATTGGTAGACGCGCTAGTTTCAGGTACTAGTATCGAAAGATGTGGAGATTCGAGTTCTCTTCTGGGCACCATCTATAATTGTGCCAATTTATTGTTTTTTCAATAGATGACCAGCAATTAACGCTTAACAACACCCTACTTTTAACTCTAAGCTTGACGCATTAAGTTCGCAAGAGCGCATAGTGCTTGCGATACCAAGTGTGACATCACTCTCACCCCAGACATTATAGGCGTGTATTGCTGTTATATCTACCGATGTTAGATGCTATGGTTAAATATAGACGTGATAACAACAAAGACTACTATTCTGAAGTTGCAGGAAGCTCATGATTTGAATTTAACAGCAGGGCAACAGCTTGTGCACGCCTGCCTACATTGAGTTTTTGGAAGATGCGTTTCAGATGGCTTTTAACAGTGTTTTGGCTAATATTTAAAATCATGCCAATTTCCTGATTGGTCTTGCCTGCTTTAATCCAACTGACTACCTCAAGCTCACGGTCACTTAAACCATATATCCCAGCCGAGAACACGGGTCTTTCAGTTTCTACAACCTGTGTCAGCAGCTTGATTTTTCTCAGTACATGGTCTATATGCGGAATGATTAAATTAATCAAATGCGGTTTTGCATTAATACGTTCTGCTTGGTAAAAAAACAAGTATAGACACTCGGTCTCACTGCGGGTATCAATGACACCGTGCACTAATAATGCACTTGACTCCGCAGCCAAATCAGGAAGTAGCCCAGAAATTTCACGGCCTAATAAAGTTTGATTGAACTGATCTATCGCAAAGCACTGCCTGTCATTAGCCACCCAGCGCTGATAAAGATTCAGCATCACATTATCTAATTTTGTAGACTGTGCTGTAATAATCCGCGTGCCTACTCCTTCTATATTTGAAGCGGCATCATAATGTAATGCTCGATCATTTTGCTGGCTAAAATCTCCCCACACAGCAATCATCAAGTTGTGTGGAATAAATTCAGCCACACTGTTCTGTAGCCAAACAAAATAATCCCAGTGGGTCTGAATTTTTTGTGACTGGCCAATAGCCGAAAATAAAACATCCCAATCTTGATGAGTCTGGTTCACTGTTGCATCCATAATTTAAGCACCATAATGATAAGCAGGTTAGCTCTCAATGTTGTAGGTGCAAAATGAATGCCACTAAATTTAAACCATAAAAATCAATTGGTTGTACATATTTCCAATAAAAGAAAGCCCTATATTTGTTATGTTGTCAACTGCAGTGTCAATTTTACGACACCTATTAGTGCGCTAAGTACGTTGAATGATTGATTGTATTAATTGTTCAATGCATAAATCGCTGGCAAATTACGCCACCAGCCATAAACATCCATGCCATAACCAAACACATAGCGATTGGGTACCTCAACACCGATAAAATCAGCAGCAATCGGTTTGGGGTGATCTAACCTTTTTTCAACCAACACCGCTGAAAACACCTTGGCTGCGCCTAATGCCAGACATTTTTCCTGAATTGCTTTTAAAGTAATCCCCTCATCAAGAATGTCATCTAACAAGAGAACATTACGTCCAGTTAAATCAAGTTTTGGCAACGATTTCCATTCCAAAGTGCTACCTACAGTTTCATTTTGATAGCGGCTCGCATGCACATAATCCAACTCAAGCGGAAAGTTTAAACGAGTAAGCAACTGTCCCGCAAAAACAACCCCTCCTCCCATTACACAAATAACAACAGGTTCTGAATTCTCAAGCACTTGTGTGACTTGTTGGCTTAATCTATCAATCGCCTCGGCAACTCGGCTTGATGAGTAAATGAGCTCTGACTGCGCGAGCAATTGTTTTGGGTTGTGTCTGTCCATTGTTTGACCATTACTGAATGAATGAGATATTTATAAAATACTTGTTGTTGCTGACTTAGTCTAGCTTAGACATCGTAAATGTCCTTAGAATATATTGGATTAACTGTTCACGCAAATCCCTTGGTTGAAAATCACATAAGGCGGAGCGCTGGTTTAAACAACGGGATGAGGAAGTCTTCGACCCACGAAAACTGAGAAAATCAAGGTCGTGATTCTGAGTAGGCTAACACAGCGAAGCGATGTTAAGCCTAGATTTAACATACATAGAAGTATTTCAAAAGTCCCATGCTACCGAGTTGCCAACATGGCGGCACCTAACATGCCCGCCTGATCTCCCACAGCAGAAAGCCGTACGTTCACACGCCCACGCAACACGGGGATCAAATCTGCATCCAATTGTGCAATAAAGGCTGTTTGCATATTAGCCCAGCCTGCACTCATGCCGCCACCAATCATAATTTCTGTCACATCAATCACTTTTAAAATATGCGCCAATGCCTGCGCCAACATTTTTCCCGCAATTTGATAGGCCCGTATCGCACTTTGATCACCCGCATCGGCGCGTAACGCAATTTCTGCCGCAGTCAATTGTTGCTGAGTGGCATCAAAATAACTTTTTACTACACCGCTGGCAGAAGCATACTGCTCCATGCACCCGCGATTACCACAACCACACAGCCTGCCGTTCTCTTCAACAATGAGGTGCCCCACTTCCATCGCCACGCCATGCTGCCCCTGAAATGGCCTGCCATTGAGAATTAATCCACCGCCCACCCCTGTGCCTAAACCAAGGTAAATCAAGTTACCCGTGTGATTAGGCTGCAAGACATATTCACCAAAAGCGGCAGCCAGCGCATCATTTTCCACCACAACTGGCAAATGAATTAAAGCGCTCAAATCCGCATTTAAATCAACATCATGCAAGCCCGGCAAATTAGGCGAGAGCGCAATACGTTGCGTTAATGGATCAATAAAGCCAGGAAAACCAATGCCAATCGCGGCCACTGACGGGTGCTGGCTACGTACAGTGTCAATAGCATCAGCCATCACCGTCAATATCTCGCGCCAGGCACGCTCTGGCGGGTGTGCTTTACACAAACCAGAAAAGTCAGCCTGAAAGCGCATCTCATCCACCACTTGCGGCGTGGCTGATGACGCACACTCAACCACCCCAACGCGTAAATTAGTTCCGCCTACATCAATCCCGATGCGCTTCACCATGGTTAATGAGCTCGCCCTGTGCGCAGAATTGCCACACTGATATTAGCGACTTGTTCAGGGCGCAACTGTTGCCAGCTAAATCGCCAATGCCAATTTCCAGTAGCTGTGCCTGGCGTATTCATCCGATGTTCGCCATCTAACTGCAAAATATCCTGCATGGGAATAATGGCCAAATTAGCCTGGGTTGCCAAGGCCATGTCTATCAGATCATTTGGCATCTTAGGCGTGTAGTCTTCAGCATGCGTAGCATACAAATAGGCATGCACATGCTCACGCTGCTGCTCATCCAGCGCATCATACCAGCCTAGCGTCGTGTCATTGTCATGCGTGCCAGTGTATACCACGCTATTAGGTGTAATATGTTGCGGCAAATAAGGGTTGTCACTTGTGCCACTAAAAGCAAACTGCAATATCTTCATGCCAGGCATATTGTACTTATTTCTCAAGGCATCCACCTCTACCGTGATAATGCCCAGATCTTCTGCAACAAGATTGATATCAGGCTGGGCCTGCATAACTGCCGCTAGCAATGCATCGCCTGGCGCCAGCACCCAAGTGCCATTAATCGCGGTTTCTTCATTTGCGGGGATTTCCCAGGCGGCTTCCAACCCCCTGAAATGATCTATACGTACGATATCAAACAAAGCACTCTGAGTTGCCATGCGTGAAACCCACCAGGCAAAATGATCAGCCGCCATTGCCTCCCAATTGTAATGCGGGTTACCCCAGCGCTGCCCTGTTTCTGAAAAGTAATCTGGCGGCACGCCCGCTACCACCGTCATATTTTTGTCTTCATCTAGCTTAAATAAATGCGGCTGCGCCCACACATCAGCGCTGTCATAAGCCACAAATATTGGAATATCACCAAACAAGGCCACTTGCTGACTTTTTGCATATTGTTTGAGCTGATGCCATTGCTTAAAAAACACATACTGCGTAAATTTAATCGCCACAATCTGCTCAGCAAGTTCGACCTGCGCATGCTTTAAGGTTTTTTTATCCCGATTTTTATATAACGCAGGCCAGGTAGACCAACCTGCCTGATTAAACTTTTCGCGCAAGGCCAAAAACAGGGCAAAATCATCTAGCCAATCGCTTTGGTTCTTGCAAAAAGCCCCAAACTGCTGCTGTGCCCTTTTGTCCGCTTGTGCTAAATGCTTTGCATAAGCCTTAACAAGTAATGCCGTTTTACTGGTGAGAAGTCCACTTACATCTTCTTTGGATAAAAGCCCCTCCGCTTGCAGGGCTTCTAAACTGATAAAATCAGGATTGCCCGCATGCGCCGATAAACACTGATAAGGCGAGTTATCAGCGTGTGGCATGTTTATGGGCAGCGTTTGCCAGACACGCGCACCTATCTGATGCAGAAAATCCACAAACTGATAGGCACTCGCGCCTAAGTCGCCCGTGTAAAAAGCACTGGGTAATGAGCTGATATGGAGCAACACACCCGCGCAACGCTGATCTAAAATTGATGCCTTTTTTTGTACCGTCATAACACCCTATTCCATAATGCCAACAAGACATCAACTACCTATTCCCATGCACTTATCAACAAGCGAGGGCAAACTTTGACTGCATCATTTAACTAATTACCGCATCATAAGTACCACATAAAATGTAGCTTTTTTGACATGAAACTTTAAGTTTCATCACCTTATGATTGACCACGCCGCATGGTGCCAGCATTTTCAGCATGACCACCGCCCAGGCTAATCGCAACATGTAACGCTTCTGGTACAGGTTGCCCCAGCAACACATAAAGATTAATCAGATTTCGGCGGTAGAGTAAATCAAAACTTGCCACACTATCTGATGAGTTGTAATCGCCAAACCACCAAAACCAGTCCGAGCCCTCGCAAATAGCCAATTGATGCTCACAGGCCTCAAGCTGATTGGCATCCAATCGCCCGTCTGCCACCACCTTGTCGTAAACTTTTTTAGCCTCACATAATAAGTCCCAGGCTAAATTCTTGTCCTGACTGCCTATCCATGTGCTAAAAGTCCCATACACCCAGCTGCCAGCTGCCACCTGAGGCAGAATTGGCGCTGAAAGTCCAGCTTTCTCTGCATTTTCAGACTTATAAAAATCCACGATATCACTAAAAGTAGTCATTTCAATATCAGGGTGATTGACCAAGGCCTCATATAACTCACTAATAAAGTGATAACCATTGTATGGATAGTATTCCCAGGCATTTTCACCATCCAGAATCACACTCACCACTTGCGCACCTTGGCCAGGATTAGACTGGTGTATTTGCTCTAAACTTTGTACAAAATCATTTACTGCATCTCGTGCAAACATCCCAGAATACTCAAAGCCTATTTTGTCTGAAAGATTATCATCTCTAAAGAAACATAAAATATCGTGCTTGCCATTCGTTACCCGATAGGGCTGGTATAGATAAGCATGTTTATCTTCTGCACTTAAATGTGACTTTCTCAGGCTATTGGCTAACACAGCCTGACCTGTCGCTGCCCACTCTACGCCGTTCTCTGCCATAAGTGAGAGTGCAGCATGAGAAACAGCACCTTCAGCTGGCCACATACCGCGGGACTCCTTACCAAAATGCGCTTTATGGTAGGCATTGGCTGACTCCACATGCGCTACCGCTCTGCGATACCCACCTTTATATTGCGGATTGTCAGGCAGCGGAGCATCAGGCATTGCATCTAAAGTGGATTTAAAATCCAGCAACAAAGGCAAAATCGGATGATAGTAAGGTGTCGTAGAGATCTCAACCTGCTTGGAATCCATTAACGCTTTATAACGTGGAATAAGCGCTGCTACCGTTTCCCCGACCACTTTGGACAGTGCCAGTCGCTCTTCAAAAGTAAAAAGCACGCCTTTGTTCATCAAGGCCTGCACGGTGAGATTATTGCGACGCAAGCTCTCACCGCACCAAGCCAGGTGGTACCACACCAGCAAGTCTGCTTTGTACTGTACATCTAGATAATGCAAGCTGTCGTGGCCATTAATCGTATCAACAAGCTTATAAAGTTGATGTAAGCGCTGATAATGCGGGAACGGACTCAGCATCTTTTCATGGTGACTTTTAAAGCAGCTTTCCACAATTAAACGGCACTGCTCATTACTGATGCCACTTAAATCTTCCTCGGCCAGCAAAGCCAGTAGCGGATCACGAATTTTATTTTGTCTGAACTGCATTGTGTAATCTTCAAGCTGCTCGATCAGAATAGGCACAAAATTAAATGTCACACGTGCTTTGGGGTTGGCTTCAAGATGAAAAGCCATATCACTATAATCTTTAATTGCATGCAGATACGTCCAGGGCAACACATACTCATTAGTGGCCAGGTCGCGATAATCTGGCTGATGCATATGCCAGTAAAGATTGAGGTATAACTTGGAACGTGTAGTAATCACTTATAAAAAACCTTGATTAAAATTAAACACCATTTTAGAGATAGCCATGACAAGAAAGCCTGAAGCAAACGCCCCAGCGCCCAGCCACTCAAAAATCAATCGACAACAATCAAACAACGCGATATAAATCCTGCCCCAGCATATCGGGCGTCACCAATACGATGCCTTTTTCTGAAACATAAAATCGCTTGGCATCCAAGGCAAGATCCACGCCAATCGCCATGCCTTCAGGAATCACGCACCCACGGTCTAACACCACGTTTTTTAATGTCACATTACGGTTCACCGTAACTTTTGGCAAAATCACCGCACCTGAAATTTCGCAATAGCTATGCACACGCACATCAGAAAATAGCACTGTGCTGGTAACCGCTGAACCGCTAATCAAGCACCCACCAGACACTAAGGAATCAGTGGCCTTGCCTGTACGACCTTCGTCATTAAATACAAACTTAGCTGGAGGCAACTGCTCTTGATAGGTCCAGATCGGCCAATCTCTATCGTATAGATTAAGCTCTGGAATCACCTTGGTGAGTTCCATATTTGCTTCCCAGTAAGCGTCTATCGTACCCACGTCACGCCAATAGAAATTGCCATTTTTTGCACCTACACAACTATCAGTAAAGCGATGCGCCTGCACTTTATATTTATTGATGATATAAGGGATAATGTCGCCACCAAAATCATGGCTTGAGTGCGGGTCATCTGCATCGCGTATCAATTGTTCATACAAGAACTTTGCATTAAACACATAAATGCCCATGCTGGCAAAAGCCTTGCTAGGGTCGTCTGGCATATGCTTAGGGTTGGCAGGCTTCTCGGCAAACTCCACCACGCGGTCTGTACCATCCACCGCCAGCACACCAAAACCTTTGGCGTCTTCCAATGGCACATTAATACAGGCCACTGTCATATCTGCATTGTTGCGCACGTGCGTGGCCAGCATCTTACCGTAGTCCATTTTGTAAATATGATCACCTGCCAGAATCAGCACATATTCACCCCCGCTTTCACGTAATAAATCAATGTTCTGATACACCGCATCAGCAGTGCCTTTATACCAGTCTTCAGAAATACGCTGCTGCGCAGGAATAATATTGACGTACTCGTTGAACTCACCACGCAAAAAACCCCAGCCGCGCTGAATATGCTGGATTAAGCTTTGTGCTTTATACTGTGTTGCCACATTAATGCGACGGATGCCTGAATTGATACAATTGGATAATGGAAAATCAATGATACGGAACTTGCCGCCGAACTGCACTGCTGGTTTTGCACGCCAGTCTGTTAAATTCTTTAAGCGGCTACCGCGGCCACCTGCTAGAATGATTGCAACGGTATTTTTGGTTAATGTACTAATAAAACGATCTGAATGCTGGTCTGTATGTGGTTGCTGAGACATGATGCCCTCCTGAAGTTTTTATTTAGTTGCGATTATCTTGCTAGCTGGGCAAACTAGCTTTTTTTACTACGACTGCCATCGATTACATTATAATCAGCTTAAAGCACTATAATCTAGCTAAAACAGTTTAAATTTAATAAATAGCTAAAAAATAATTGGGGGGAAGAGATATTTTGGCCAAATCAAAAACAACTCAGGCACCATCAAATATGCACAATCTGGCATTAAATCGCATATTGGAGGCTCGTCATCACGACCCGTTTAGCTTTTTAGGGCAGCATGTCACGCACATTGATGACGAAAAATACTATGTTTATCGCGCATTCCTGCCTTACGCAAGCAATGTCAAAATCAAAACCGAAGATGACTGGGTGGATTTGGAAAAGACACACCCAGATGGCCTGTTCGAATACACCAGCCCCGTTGCATTCAAGACCCCATGCCTACTGAAAATTAGTACTGGCGAGCATCACTATGAAACGCATGACCCCTACACATTTAGCTCCAGCATCACACAAGATGAGCTATATTTATTTGGTGAAGGTCGCCTTAAATTAGCCTACAAAATGCTAGGCGCTCAGCTAATGACACAAGAAGGCGTGACAGGTGTGCGCTTTGCCGTATGGGCGCCTAATGCTGAACGCGTTAGCGTAACAGGCAGCTTTAACAACTGGGATGGTCGCATCCACCCATTGCGCGCGCATGGCTCAAGCGGTGTATGGGATATTTTTATCCCCGCGCTCACCACCAGTGACACCTATAAATTTGAAATTCGCAATCGCCATACTGGCGCCGTTTTAGTTAAAACCGATCCTTATGGCTTAGAGTTTGAGCCTAGACCTGGCACTGCTGCTAGAATTAGTGACAGCCACCACCAATGGGAAGACCGTCAGTGGCTGGAAGCGCGCAAACATCGTGATTGGCTACACGCACCGTTCAACTGCTATGAAGTGCACCTGGGCTCATGGCAGCGCAATAAAAAAGGACATTTTCTTACCTACCGTGAATTGGCAAAAACACTGGTGCCACATGTGGCTGCCATGGGTTACACCCACGTTGAACTGTTACCTATTTCAGAGCATCCTCTTAATGAGTCATGGGGCTACCAGACCACTGGCTACTTTGGCGTTACCAACAGATTTGGCTCACCCGATGATTTACGTTTCCTGATAGACGCATTTCACCAGGCTAATATCGGTGTGATTCTAGACTGGGTACCAGGCCATTTTCCTAAAGACGACTGGGCGCTAGCACGCTTTGACGGCACTGCACTATATGAACATGAGGACCCTCGCCTAGGCGAACATCAAGACTGGGGTACTTATATATTCAATTACGGCCGCAACGAAGTACGTAATTTCCTGATTTCAAACGCCTATTACTGGTTGCAAGAGTTCCACATTGATGGCTTGCGTGTCGATGCCGTCGCCTCTATGCTCTATCTGGACTACTCACGCAATCCTGGTGAGTGGATTCCCAACAAGTTTGGCGGACGCGAAAACCTTGATGTCATTGACTTTTTGAAACAACTGAATGTAATGGTCGGTGAAGATTTTACAGGAGTGCTTACTATCGCTGAAGAATCCACTGCATGGCCTATGGTTTCTCGCCCTGTCTACCTTGGCGGCTTGGGCTTTAGTATGAAGTGGAACATGGGCTGGATGAATGACACGCTTAGCTACATCGAAAACGACCCAGTGCACAGACGCTACTACCACGACAAGCTCACCTTTGGGCAACTGTATGCCTACTCTGAAAACTTTGTATTACCCTTCTCTCACGATGAAGTGGTACATGGCAAAAAATCACTGTTAGACAAAATGCCTGGCGATGCCTGGCAAAAATTTGCCAATTTGCGCTTGCTAACGACTTACCAAATGACCTCTCCTGGTAAAAAACTTAACTTCATGGGCAATGAAATAGGTCAGGGTCGCGAATGGAATGTTAACACCAGCCTGGATTGGCACTTGGTTAACAATGATTATGAAGGCCATGAGTGGCATCAGGGCATACAAAAAACCCATACCGATTTAAACAATCTATACAAAACGTTACCCGCGCTCCACACCCTAGACTTTGAACACCAGGGGTTCGAGTGGATAGACTGTCATGACACCGAACAATCTATTATCAGCTACGTTAGACGCGGACTTGATAATAGTTTTGTTATAATAGTGTTGAACTTCACACCAGTGTTGCGCAATCAGTATCGCATTGGCGTGCCTCAGGCTGGCATCTATCATGAAATTTTTAACAGTGATGCAAGCTGTTACGGTGGCAGCAATCAAGGCAATAGTGATAATCTACACACAGAGAATGCACCTTGGATGCACCATGCGCAATCACTTGTGATTACATTACCACCGCTCGCTGCAATCATTTTACAAATAAAATAACTTAAACACATAAAGCTCGATCATCAACATGGCTAGACTTAATCAATTACCAGTGTGGCAAAAACTTTGCCAACACGAACAAGAAATTGCTGATTTACACATGCGGGATATTTTTGCAAATGACCCCAATCGTTTTGACAAATATCACCTGAAATTTTCCGACATACTGTTTGATTACTCTAAGCATCGTATAACCGATGAAACCTTGCCGCTGTTATTTCAGTTGGCACGTGAAGCTAATATCGAACAATGGCGCGATAAAATGTTTTCGGGTGAAAAAATCAACATCACAGAAAACCGCGCGGTATTGCACACTGCATTGCGTAACCGTGCTAATACACCTGTCTATGTAGATGGTCATGATGTCATGCCGGATGTCAATGCCGTGTTAGCACAGATGCGTGAATTTACAAACAAAGTACGTAGCGGCAAATGGATGGGCTACACTGGCAAACGCATTACCGACATCATCAATATTGGCATTGGCGGCTCTGACTTGGGCCCTGTGATGGTATGCGACGCATTAAAACCCTACGCAAACCCTGATTTAAAAGTACATTTTGTTTCAAATATTGATGGCGCACATTTGATGCGCGCTTTAAATGTATGCAACCCTGAAACCACCCTGTTTATTGTGGCTTCAAAAACCTTTACCACACAAGAAACCATGACCAATGCCATGTCTGCCCGTGCATGGTTCTTGAACTCAGCTAAGGACAATGCGTTTGTCGCCAAACATTTTGTTGCGCTATCAACCAACACCAAAGCCGTTCAGGATTTTGGCATCGATACCGTCAATATGTTTGCCTTCTGGGATTGGGTGGGCGGTCGTTATTCACTGTGGTCCGCGATTGGGCTATCAATCGCCTTGTATGTTGGCATGGATAACTTTGAAGAGCTGCTCCAAGGTGCCTTTGAGATGGACGAGCATTTCAAAACCGCACCATTAGAGCAAAATATGCCTGTCATCATGGCGCTGATCGGCGTCTGGTATAACAATTTCTTCCATGTTGACTCACAAGCCATATTGCCCTATGACCAGGGACTGTCGCGCTTTCCTGCCTATTTACAACAAGCCGACATGGAAAGTAACGGTAAATTCATATGCCGTGATGGCAGCCGAGTCACCTACAAAACAGGCCCTGTTATCTGGGGTGAGGCTGGCACCAATGGTCAGCATGCTTTTTACCAGCTCATTCATCAGGGCACGCAAATCGTACCTGCCGACTTTTTGATACCAGTGCATAGTCATTACAAAGTGAGCAGTAATGGGCATGCGCATCATAAAATTCTTTTAGCCAACTTTTTAGCACAGACCCAATCACTCATGCTCGGCAAAACCAAAGAACAAGCGCGAGCAGAGCTTGAAAAACAAGGTTTATCTGGTGAGGCCCTTGAGAGTCTTCTGCCACATAAAATGTTTGAAGGTAACCGCCCCACTACTTCTATTCTGTTTGACAAATTAACACCCAATACACTGGGTAAATTGATTGCGCTATATGAGCACAAAATATTTGTGCAAGGCATCATCTGGGACATTAACAGTTACGACCAATGGGGGGTGGAATATGGCAAGCAGATTGCACAACAAATCTTGCCACAATTAAGCAATGAGGAGATTGTCACTAACTATGACAGCTCAACTAATGGTCTCATCAACTATACCAAAGCACTTAAAATTGAATAACGCATGATGAGGTAATTGAAGTCTCAACCTTAAGCCCGATGAAAAAACGCATTGGGCTTTTTTATCATGCAATACTTAACCATATTAAAAAATGAACATGCCTAATTTAGACCGGTATAAAGTGAATCCTAAAAAATTCTCGCTCCAGGATTATGATGCAAGAGATAAATCTGAACGCACTGGCACTAAGGAGCAGAATGCTACAGACCTGACGGCATTAGCGGCTGAAATTAATCAATTGCAAGATATCCTGCATGCAGAAGGCAAGCGCAAAGTGCTGCTTGTACTGCAAGGCATGGATGCAAGCGGCAAAGATGGAATAGTGCGCCATGTGTTTCGCGAAACCGACCCCTTAGGCATACGCCTGGCAAGTTTTAAAGCCCCAAGCAAGAATGAACTGGCACACGATTATTTATGGCGCGTACATCAGCAGGTGCCGAGTGCGGGGGAGCTGGTTATTTTCAACCGCAGTCACTATGAAGACGTACTGATTGTAAAAGTACACCACTGGATTGATGATGCAGAATGCAAACGCCGCTATGCACAAATCAACGACTTTGAACGACTCTTGTCAGAAACAGGCACGACTATCATCAAGTGTTTTCTGCACATCACCAAAGAAGAGCAAAAAAAGCGCATGCAGGAACGCTTGGATAACCCAGAAAAAAGTTGGAAATTCAACCCTGCAGATCTTGATGAACGTGCCTTATGGCCTGATTACATGCAAGCCTATGAGCAAGCAATCAAAGCCACCTCTACTGACTACGCGCCTTGGTATATTATCCCTGCAGACTCAAAAACCAGTCGCAATCTGCTGGTGTCAAGACTATTGCTCAACACCTTAAAAAACATGAAGCTCAAGTATCCAGCCACACCGCCAGATTACCAGTCGATAGTGATTCAAGATTAGGGGTACACAAGGTTACTGGTGCGTACCCAAAAGCAGCAAAACAGACCAGTTGCCAAACTTTCTAAGCAAGATTAGCGCAGCTTTACTTCACCCGCATTCACAAGCTGCCTGGCAAGCACATCGCCTATTGTGGCACTGACACTCGCGCCGATACGCTTTGCAATTCGGCTGGCAAGGTCATCCTGATAAGTAAAATCAACCATATTTTCCTGTTTGATGACCTCGCGTGCGACATAGTCTGCACTGCCAATCGCATCGGCTAAGCCAATCTTGATACTTTGCTCGCCGCTCCAGAACAAGCCGCTGAATGTTTCATCATTCTCTTTAAGTCGAGCACCACGCCCCTCTCTGACAACCGTTTTAAATTGTTCGTGAATTTCATTCAACATCGTTTGCGCCAAAGCTTGGTGTTTAGGATTAACAGGAGAAAATGGATCCAGCATGGCTTTATTTTCGCCCGCTGTCATCAGGCGACGCTCAACCCCCACCTTCTCCATCGCCTCTGTAAAGCCATAACCATCCATGAGCACACCGATAGAGCCCACAATGCTGGCTTTATCGACATAGATTTTATCCGCTGCGGCGGCGATGTAGTAGCCACCTGATGCACAAATATCCTCTACCACGGCATACACAGGAATATCCGCATGCAATTTCTTTTGGCGCTTGATTTCATCATTAATAATACCCGCCTGCACAGGGCTGCCACCTGGACTGTTAATCCGCAGAATAATGCCCTTGGTGCCCTTGTTCTCATAGGCATCGCGCAAACTGCTCATCACCGCATCAGCGTTTACATCTCCACCTGCCTGAATAACACCTGAAATATCAATCAGTGCAGTGTGTTCTTTAAAGTCTTTTTTCGCGCCACCAACCAGACCCAGCGCCACCAGCATCAGCACAAAAAGATAAAGAAATGTCAGACTTTTAAAAAATACACTCCAGCGCCTGGCAGTGCGCTGCTCCGTCAATGCGCTGGAAGCAAGACGCTCTAGCGCATCACGTTGCCATTGCGTGTCTTGAGATTTATCAGCACTGGGGGCCGCATGCATGTTTGCGGTATTCTGTTGGTTTTCTTCTGCCATCTTGCTTACTTTCCTATAATTAAATTACAGAGGCTGTATTGATCATGATTTTTTGATTTTGTTCAACCACTTCAATCGGTTTAAGGCTTTTTCCTTTACATGGTCCCAGCACGCAAAAGCCGTTATCAGGGCGATAATGTGCACCATGTGTAGAACATACCAAAAAATCCTGCTGAGCGGTAAAAAAATCCCCTTCATTCCAATCCAACTCGACTGAAACATGCGCACATTGATTCACGTAAGCATAGGGTTTACCTTGATAACGTACTACAAAACCCGTGACATGTTCACCCAGTATTGGCAGTGAAAATCTCAAGCCTTTACCGCCTTCTATCAACGCCGCACTCTCTATGATAATGAGACTTTCGTTCACTTCAATCTCAAGCATGTGTCAATAGCCATGCACTTAAGCTATTAAAATCATCAAACTGCTGTATCGGATTCAAATGCTGCCATTGCAACGCAGGCTGCGCACCATAACTCACCCCGATGGCACTCACCCCTGCATTTTTTGCCATATGCAAGTCATAGCTGGTATCCCCTATCATCAGGGTGCGTGCTGGCAAGGCAATTAAATCATCCATTAATTCATCCAGCATCTGCGGATGCGGTTTTGAAAAACACTCATCCACCGTGCGCGTTGCATGAAAATAGCGCCCCAATCCAGTGTGTTCGAGTGCAAAATTAAGCCCTCGCCTGCTTTTTCCTGTCGCAACTGCCAGCTTATAGCCACGTTTATTGAGCTCAACAATAGTACTTGCCGCTTCAGCAAATAGTGGGATCTCATGTTCGCCCGCATAATAATTTAGATTATATTGCTGAGCGAGTGCCTGCGCCTGGGCGGTAGGCAGATCTCCATACAACGCCTCTATAGACTCTCGCAAACCCAACCCGATAATACTGCTTGCTTTTTGTGCACTCAGTGCAGGCAAACCCACTTGTTCTGCCGCCTTTAAAATTGCATTGGTAATCATGCCTGTGGAATCAGCCAATGTGCCATCCCAGTCCCAGACAATTAAATCAAACTGCTTCGCCATACTTAAATCGTTCTCTCTTATTGTGCTAAATTTTGTAAAAACTTGTTTAACTCTGGTGGCATCGGTGCGGTAAGTTCCAGTTTTTCATCGGTCAGTGGGTGACGTATTTTGGTGACGGATGAATGTAAAAACATGCGCTTCAGCCCATGCTTAACCAACGCCTTATTTAAAGCAAAATCGCCATATTTATCATCTCCAACGATAGGATAACCCAAGTGTGCCAACTGTACGCGCAATTGATGCGTGCGGCCTGTGACCAATTGAGCCTCTAATAGACTGAATTTGCCAATATGGGGGCTATTATAATGTTTTAACAATCTAAATAAGGTTTCTGAAGTCTGACGTTCACCAAATTTGTCTTTTGATGCGTCGGTGACCACGTTCACACGGCGCTCACCATTTGGCAGCACATACTTCTGCAAATCCAGCACCACGCGTTTATTAGCTTCGGTCCATTCACCCTGCACCAGCATCAAGTAACGTTTGTCGGTTTGATTATTACGGATTGCTTCATGTAACGCGACCAGAGCGCTTCTTTTTTTAGCAAGCATCAACACGCCTGATGTTTCCCTATCCAGACGATGCACCAGTTCCAGGAATTTGGCACGTGGGCGCTCAAGGCGTAGTTGCTCAATGACCCCACGGCTAACGCCACTCCCGCCATGAACAGCAAATCCAGCAGGTTTATCAATCACCAGCATTGCATCATCTTCATAGATAATGGCCTGATCAAACTTAGCACTTACTGCCATCGCAGATTCCGGTTTATCAATAGCAGAAGAACGTGTGGGCGGCACGCGCACCTCATCGCCTAGACTTAATCGAAAATCGGCATCAATCCGTTTTTTATTCACACGCACTTCGCCACTACGCAAAATTCGATAAACATGGCTTTTAGGCACGCCTTTGAGTGTTTTCGTAAGAAAATTATCAACACGCTGACCTTCACTGGCTTCATCTACTGTCAAAAAAGACGCCGCAGACTCACTCACTTTATTCGGTTTATTGATCGATTTTGTTGCAATTAAATTATTCATGCGTAGCTTTTATGAAAGATGTAGCTTATACTCTGCGGATTCTTGTTAGGTTGCGATTGAATGAGCACTTAAATTCCTGATAAGGATACACTTAATTATGATAATCACATCACATTGTGACAATTATTTATGTCGCATGTGTTTATCCTAAACATAGATTTAAGTGAAAAAATACTTGGCTAATACCGCTCGCCACTAACAAAGTAGCGGTAAGTAGAATTAGCGCTCAAGCCGCCGCAGACAAATAAACACAAAGCGCGACTTAACGTGATAGTTACATTTGACATGCTACTCAATCAACTAAATTTAAAGTAATTGATTAGACTATCAAATGGAAATGACTTAAAGAATAGAATTTTAACGAATTTAAGTGACAAGTGGCTAACAATAAACCACTTTAATCATAAATTTAGCAATTAACTTGCTTTAACGAATATTTTACTCAAGTAAGATACAGGCCACGCCTTAACGCTACTTGAATAATCTAGGATGATTGACTTTGCCTAGCCACAGTGCAATATACGCCACTGGTCTAACAAGGAACAATTAAGTGCGCGCATAAACACATGCTGTGTTTAATTCGCCCTGACATGGCTACAATCACCCGTTAATCGCAACATTGTTAACCACACCTTCGTTAAAATGTTAATTGCATAGGCCAATCATTTTCCTGTGCAACTCTCTACAGGCATATCCTGTATTCTTAGTCATTTAGCCTGAATAATGGCACTCTCACCTTAAAACTCGCCTGTTTTTGATACGTAGCAATGGTATCTCGCTGGCTTTCCTGAGCGCTTCAGGAGCAAACAATGAAACGCATGTTATTTAATGCAACGCAGTCGGAAGAATTGCGCGTTGCCATCGTTGATGGCCAAAAACTAATCGATTTAGATATCGAACACGCTGGTAAAGAACAGCGCAAAAGTAATATTTACAAAGGTGTGATTACCCGCATCGAACCCTCACTCGAGGCCGCATTTGTGGACTACGGTCAAGATCGTCACGGTTTTTTACCCTTTAAGGAAGTTGCACGCAGCTATTACAAAGAAGGGGCAGATGGCCGTGCGCGTATCCAGGATGCCTTAAAAGAAGGCCAGGAGCTCATCGTTCAGGTGGATAAAGATGAACGTGGCAATAAAGGCGCCGCGCTCACGACTTTCATCTCACTAGCAGGACGCTATTTAGTCCTTATGCCAAACAACCCTCGCGGAGGCGGCGTATCACGTCGCATCGAAGGTGAAGATCGCAACGAATTACGCGACGTACTCGCCCAACTGGAAGTTCCACAAGGCATGAGCATCATCGCACGCACTGCAGGGATAGGTCGCTCGGCAGAAGAGCTGCAATGGGACTTAAACTACCTTACGCAATTATGGGCCGCTATTGATGGCGCATCTGCGATGCAGGCTGGTGCTTACTTGATTTATCAGGAAGGCAGCTTGGTTATTCGCGCAATCCGCGATTATTTCAGCTCAGATATCGGTGAAATTCTCATTGATACGCCTGATATTCACGAACAGGCAGTGCAGTTCATGAATCATGTAATGCCAGGCAATGTAGCCAGAGTTAAGTTGTATCAAGATGAAATCCCACTTTTCACGCGCTTCCAAATTGAACACCAAATTGAATCTGCTTTTGCACGTGAAGTACGCCTCCCTTCTGGCGGTGCTATTGTCATTGACCATACAGAAGCGTTAGTGTCTGTTGATGTCAACTCAGGCCGTGCCACACGTGGCACTGATATTGAGCAAACCGCGTTTAATACCAATCTTGAAGCGGCAGAAGAAGTTGCCCGTCAACTACGTTTACGTGACTTGGGCGGTCTGGTTGTGATTGATTTTATTGATATGGAAAGCCAGCGCAACCAGCGAGAAGTTGAAAATGCACTGCGCGATGCTTTGCATGCAGACCGTGCACGCGTACAAACGGGCAAAATATCACGCTTTGGCTTACTTGAGCTATCACGCCAGCGCCTGCGCCCCAGCTTGGGCGAGTCAAATCACATTCCATGCCCGCGCTGCCATGGCACAGGCCACATCCGAGGCATAGAATCAACCGCGTTGCACATCCTGCGCATCACACAAGAAGATGCAATGAAAGAAAATAGTGCCATTATTCAGGTGCAATTACCTGTGGAGGTTGCGACATTCTTGCTCAATGAAAAACGTGCTGATATACACAAAATTGAACAGCGCATGGGAGTTGAGGTGGTGTTAATCCCTAATATCCACCTGGAAACACCTAACTACAATATCGTGCGTGTTAAGCATGATGACGTCAACGATGAAACAAATCGCGTAAGCTACCAGTTGGTTGAACTGCCTACAGAAATCAATTATGTAGCAAACGCGGCTGAAGAAGCAAAAGCAGTTAAACCAGTTGCCGCTGTGAAAGGCATTACACCCACAGCACCAGCACCAGTTTCTGTAGAAAAAACCGCCAATGAAGACTCTATTTTTGCGCGTGTCAAAAAATTCTTCTCTGGCTTATTTGCATCCAGCCAAGATGAAGCTGCCAAAGATCACAAAAAGGCAAATGACGCCCGTCGCGAAAATGGCCGTACCCGCAACCGTAATGAGCGCAATCGCAGCCGTAATGAACGCAACCGCAACGAGCGTACAGATAAAAGTGCTAATAGCGAGCAGCGTCAACCTCGCCCACAGGAGGCGCGCCCAGCAGATAGCAAAACACATGACGCTCGTCCGCAAAAAGCACAGCAACGTCCTGAGCAACCGCGTAATCCGCAGGCTGTTAACGTAGCGCAAACGCCTGAAACAAACGCGAATGAGACCTCAGAACAACGTGGCAGCCGTCGTAATCGTAACAATCGCCGTGGCCGTCGAGACCGTGATGAAACACGCGCGTTTGTACCTGTTGAAGAAATCAACGCCAGTCAAACTACTGTATCTGCAAGTGCGGTGTCCGATGTTGTCAAGACAACTGACAAGCCCGCTGAAAAAACTTTGCTTGAAGCAGTCTTTGAAAACAATGATGTCACCGCCCAACAAACGGTTGATAGCGCTAAACAATCGAAAACAACAGCAAATTCGCAAGAGACTGCTGAAGTTCAAGAAACGACTGAAGTTCCAGTAGCGCCACCTAAAGAAACCAAACAAAAAGCGCAGCGTAATTCAGCGAGCAAAGCTTCGGCAAATAACAATGCAACTGAGGCAGTTACAGAACATGCAGAACCTCAAGTTATTGAAACTGAAACCAAAGCTAAATCAGAGAAAAAACGCCCTGCACGCACGCGTAAGCCGAAAGCTGAGGCCAAAACTGTAGATTTAGCAGCCTCTGGTTTGCAGCTTGTAGAAACTAAGGCTGATGCGCCTAAAGTGACTGCACCAGTTGAAACAGAAAAGCCACGTGCACCACGCAGAGCGGCTTCCTGGCAAAAACAGGCGGCAGAAGGTGCTGCTGCTGAGCCTTTAGTGATGGTTGAAACACAAAATAAATAACCGCTCATGTTCAAAAAAGCCTGGATATACTCAGGCTTTTTTGTCATTGCAGTTTAACCCAGTTTTTTCAATCCATATTTTCCATACATGGACGCGCACACTATGCCAAGCTTTCAATGGATGATTTTAAGTAGGTAAAGATTGCAGCCATACACCCGAATTTTAAGTGAAGCGCATTGCTTCTATCCCTGATAATGGAAAATCTGGGTTCAAGACTAGACGGCGTTACCGCTACTTTAGAGTCAATTTGTCAGCGACATGTACTTCTTGCACACAGTTACCAATTGGCGATTGTTCATGAGTTTTTTGAAAAAAAACGTTAAACTGTGCGATGTTAGCTGGCCATACCCCAAAGTCCACTCTACGCAGATGCCAAGCACTGA
>JAQTXW010000092.1 GCA_028688575.1 Methylotenera sp.
AGCCACACCGTTTTTCATGGTTACGAGCATCTGGAAACCACCGGCAAGGTGCTGGCACTCTACAAAGACAGTCAGCCTGTACAGCAACTATCTGAAGGTGATCAGGGTGTCATTGTTTTAGACAACACCCCTTTCTACGCAGAGTCTGGTGGCCAGATTGGTGATAGCGGCATCATCAAGAGTAGCTACGGCATTTTTGAGGTAGAAGATACACAAAAAATTCAGGCAGCGGTTTTTGGTCATCACGGCATTCTAAAAACTGGCACATTAACTGTGGGCGACTCCATTCAGGCCAACGTCAACCTGCGCGCCCGCGCCAGCACTATGCGCAACCATTCGGCAACCCACCTGATGCACAAGGCGCTACGTGAAGTGTTGGGCGACCATGTGCAACAAAAGGGTTCGTTGGTAGATACTGGAAAAACACGTTTTGACTTTGTGCATAATGCACCGATGACAAATGATGAGATTCGCAAAGTTGAAGCGATTGTGAATGCTGAAATTCTGGCTAATGTCACTACAAATGCGCGTGTGATGGATATTGAATCGGCACAAAAGACTGGTGCCATGATGCTATTCGGCGAAAAATATGGCGATGAAGTACGTGTTTTGGATATCGGCTCAAGTCGAGAGTTATGTGGCGGCACGCATGTCAGTCGCACTGGAGATATCGGTTTGTTTACAATCACAGCAGAAGGTGGTGTTGCATCAGGCGTGCGCCGTGTAGAGGCGGTAACAGGTGAAAATGCACTGCGTTACATGCAAAACATGGAAGCCACGCTTGGCGGCGTCGCAGGAACATTAAAAGTGCTGCCGTCAGAAGTACCTAATCGTGTAGGCGCACTGCTAGACCATGTGCATCGTCTAGAGCGTGAAATTGCAGCAGTAAAAGGCAAGTTAGCCGCATCACGTGGTGATGACTTGGCTCTACAGGCGACTGATATGTCAGGAATAAAAATTTTAGCAACCACACTTGATGGCGCTGACGCCAACGCCTTGCGTGAAACGATAGATAAACTAAAAGACAAATTAAAATCCGCCGCTATTGTTCTGGCAAGCGTAAGCGAAGGCAAAGTCAGCCTAGCTGCTGGCGTGACTGCCGATTTAGTCAGTAAGATCAAAGCAGGTGAACTTGTCAATTTTGTTGCAGGCCAGGTGGGTGGCAAAGGCGGTGGCAAGCCTGATATGGCCATGGCAGGCGGCACAGATACAAGCCAACTGCCAAAGGCACTGGCTAGCGTAGAGAATTGGATAAAGGATAAACTTAACTAGCCGCAGATAAATGCTGATGAATGCTATAAAAAGCAAGACCACTTTGATTTATGATGCATTATTTGTGATTTTCAACTCATAGCCATTTTTAAAAGCACCCTGCACACAAACGCTGTTTCGATTCTATCTGTGTGCACTAGCGGTTATCTGTGGCTAATTTTAATATTTTAATTATATGGCACTAATTGTACAAAAGTACGGCGGCACTTCTGTCGCCAACCCAGAGCGCATTAAAAATCTTGCGGCGCGCGTTGCACGCTACAAGGCACTTGGGCATAAACTAGTTGTAGTTGTATCTGCAATGTCTGGCGAAACTAACCGACTGATCAGCCTCGCAAAAGAGATTATGCCTGACCCTGACCCACGCGAACTGGATGTCATGGTTTCAACTGGTGAGCAAGTCACCATTGGCATGACAGCACTTGCGCTCATGGAACTTGGCATCAAAGCCAAAAGCTACACTGGCAGCCAAGTCAAAATTGTCACTGACGATGCATTCACCAAAGCACGCATCCTGAGCATAGACGAGCACAATATCAAGCAAGACCTTGATAATGGCTATGTCGTTGTTGTGGCAGGTTTTCAGGGCGTGGATACCAATGGCAACATCACCACATTAGGCCGTGGCGGCTCTGATACGACAGGCGTCGCGCTAGCTGCGGCACTACAAGCTGATGAATGCCAAATTTACACCGATGTTGATGGCGTTTACACCACCGATCCGCGTGTAGTGCCTGAAGCACGACGTCTGGACAAAATTACCTTTGAAGAAATGCTAGAACTCGCCTCTCAGGGTAGCAAAGTATTGCAAATCCGCTCAGTAGAGTTTGCGGGTAAATATAAAGTTAAATTACGCGTGCTATCCAGCTTTGAAGATGAAGGCGACGGAACACTAATCACATTTGAGGAAGAAAACACGATGGAACAACCCGTTATCTCAGGCATCGCTTTTAACCGTGACGAAGCCAAAATTACCGTATTAGGCGTACCCGACAAGCCAGGAATCGCCTATCAAATCTTGGGCCCCGTGGCAGAAGCCAATGTCGATGTCGACATGATTATTCAAAACACTGGCGCCGATGGCACAACAGATTTTACGTTCACAGTACACAAAAACGAGATGAACAAAGCCTTGAGCATTTTACGTGACAAAGTGCAAGGCCATATCGGTGCCAGAGAAATTAGTGGTGATGACAAAATCGCTAAAGTTTCTATCGTAGGTGTCGGTATGCGATCACATGTTGGCATAGCCAGCCAAATGTTCCGCACACTGGCAGAAGAAGGCATTAATATTCAAATGATTTCTACGTCTGAAATTAAAATTGCAGTCGTCATTGATGAGAAATATCTTGAGCTAGCAGTACGTGTGCTACATAAAGCTTTTGAGTTAGATGCTGAGTAATTTAAAATTAACGTAATGTTAGACATTGATTTTCAGAGGCATTTAGCGTAGTATCACGCCCTCGTAATAAGCGCATTAAGAAGTAATCAGAAACACTGATAAGCACTACAATGCCAGCTAGCTGGCAAGGATTGCTAAACGGAGAGCTGGCCGAGTGGTCGAAGGCACTTCCCTGCTAAGGAAGCATACGGGCTTAAATCTGTATCGAGGGTTCGAATCCCTCGCTCTCCGCCA
>JAQTXW010000011.1 GCA_028688575.1 Methylotenera sp.
CCGTATGCAAATCGCGAAAGAAGCCGTTGCCAAGATGATTGATCGTTACGATGATCTGGGTAATGTGAACGTGAAAATTGTGGATTTCTCAGATACCGTATCTCAAAGTACTTGGTATGTGGATAACAAAACAGGTGCGGTTTCATATGTCGATGGCTTGCAGCCAGGGGGAGGTACGCGATACTCCACCGCGCTGGATGCAACGATGACAGGGTTCACCCAGCCTGCTGCTGATAAAACGCTGATTTATTTTGTTACCGATGGTGAGCCAACCTCAGGTTATGCTGTTGGTGCCACACAGCAAACACAGTGGCAGAACTTTGTGGATGCAAATGCGGATATTGCTTTTGGTATCGGTATTGGCGCTGCAAGTCTAAACTCTTTGTTACCAATTGCTTATCCTAATGTGGATGCCGATGGCAATGGTACCGAAGATTACGCGATTCGTGTGAATAACCCAGCGGATCTTTCAGATACCTTGCTGGCTACGGTGGATGGCGGTGTGGTGATCGGTAATGTTTCCGTGCTCTCTGGTAACGGCACAAGTGGTTTGCTTTTAGGCGCTGATGGCGGCAAGTTGCAGAGCGTGGTAGTTGATGGCACGACTTATACCTACAGCGGAACAGGGCCTAGCACGATGGTAATCAACACCCTCAAAGGCGGCCAACTGACGGTTGATTTCTTGGATGGCAGTTATATTTACCAGCTTACAGTGAATCAAACGATACAGAATGAGCAAGAGGTATTCCATGTCACTGCAATAGATAATGATGGGGATACAAAGGCAATTAACTTGACCATTAATCTTGATTATTTAGCTAATCTGGATACTAATCGGGATATTGTTTTGACTAATGTGACAACGGGCGTGCCAGTGGAAATCTCTGCTGAGGCCTTGATGCATAACGATACAGTGCGTGGTACCGGCGCTATCAGCAGCACTCAAAATGCAATGAATGGTACGGTGACTGGCACAAGCAATGTGCAGTTTACAGCTAATGCAGTGGCGGCTAAAAACATTACGGTTGTGACGCAATCTTCCGATAGTGTTGGCACTCCAGTCAATAACACGCACGAGAATGCAGTGGATCTGACTGACCGCAGCAAGTTTGGCACGGTGGTTTTGGGAACTCCAGCATGGACCGTGGATAATGCTGGCAGTTCAATCGTGTTTAGTGGTGGGTTAAATAACAGCGGTACTGTTCGAGATGTTGATTACGTTAAGGTAAAAATGTATGCGGGCGAACGTGTGTTTATCGATGTGGATAATCAAACGCAAGGTGTGAATGCCTCTGTTGAGTATTACAACGCAGCAGGCATCTTGCAGACATTTGACGTTGCCACAACGGGTACAGGCACTGGCTTGGCACCAAATGGATATTTCACTGCGCCAGAAACGGGAGAGTTCTTTATTCGCCTGCAAACCAGTGGTACTGGTACAGCAAGCAATACAAACTACAACCTGGTATTGACCTTGGATAACATTGTGGGACCAATGACACCTTCTGGTGAGTTTGACTATACGGTCACTGAAGATGGCGTTTCAACCACAGCAACAGCGACTGTATTTAACGTGGTGGGTAACACGATTACAGGTAGCGATGCAGATGAAATTTTAATCGGCGGTGCTACGAGTGATGTACTGATTGGAGGTGCAGGCAGTGATGTACTCATCGGCGGTGCAGGTGAAGACCAGTTATTTGGCGGCGCTGGTGTTGACCGTCTGGAGGGTGGTGCAGGTAATGATGGCCTGGATGGTGGCGCAGGCAACGATGTGTTAATCGGCGGGGCAGGTAACGATACTTTGACAGGCGGCCTGGGCGCGGATGTGTTCAAGTGGTCGCTGGCGGACGCTGGCAGTGCTGGAGCGCCTGCGTCAGACATTATCACTGATTTTGATACCCTCGCTAACAGTGATAAGCTGGATTTACGCGATTTGCTGCAAGGTGAGATTGGTCAAGGTGTCAGCGCAAACTTGGAAGATTATCTACACTTTGAAAAAGTGGGGTCTGATACCGTGGTGCATATAAGCAGTAATGGTGGATTTGATAGTGGATACAATCCTGCCGCTGAAGTGCAGACAATTACGTTGCAAAATGTTGATTTAATTGGCTCATTTAGCAATGATCAGCAGATAATCCAGAACTTAATTGATAATCAGAAATTGATTACAGACTAAGCAAAATTTTTTAATCGTAGTGCCATTTGATAACCTCAGATGACTCGTTGAGTTGCCTGAGGTTATTTTATTAGACGGTGTCATTATTTCGACGATTTTAATCTATTTTTGTATCTTTAAAATGCGATCTGCCATATTATATTGATGATTTATTGACATGCCTGTCAGTGATTTAATAGTGTTATATTAGATTCCACCCAAGCGCTAAAGCTGAATATAATTAAAAAAACAAAGTGAGTGCGTTAGTTAAACATGAGATAATCTACGCAACCTGTTGATTAATATGAAACTTATATGTAGTATAAAGAAATGGCACTTTGTTCATTTCAAACATGCGCGTTATAAGTTTGAAAGCTGGCATTTTTTTTGCTTATTCCCCCCCTAGTTATGCGGGCTTTCAGCATCAATTGCTTGCTTATTTAATGTGGTGAAAAACCTAAGAAAAAATATTTAACTTAAGGAAGTCTTTTGAATAAAAATCTTAATTACAAATTACTTTTTGTTTGTCTGGTTGCGGGTTTAGCATCTATGGTGAATGGTGTAGCGATGTCAGCAGAGCCCGTTGTTACATTAAAAGATATGGTGGAAAAAACGATCACCTCTAACCCAGAAGTGCAGGCGCGTTATCATAAGTTTTTAGAGGCGGGGCACGAGCAAGAGGTGATGCGCGGTGGTTTTTTGCCAAAAGCAGACATCGTTTCAAGTTTTAGAGAGCAGGAAAAGCTCGTTAAAAACATCAATAATACCGCGACGCCAAGCATGAATAATGAGCTGGTGCTACGTCAAATGATATTTGACGGTTTTGCCACCAGTAGCGAGGTTAAACGGCTAGGGTTTGCCAGCCGAGTTCGTTATTATGAGTTGCAAAGCGCTATGCAGAATACCAGCCTTGAGTTTATGCGTGCCTATATTGATATTTTGCGTTATCGCGAGCTAACGCAATTTGCTAAAGATAATTATGTTATCCATAAACAGCTGTCTGACCGCATTAAAGACCGTGTGGAGGCTGGTGTAGCAAGGCGCGTGGATTTGGAGCAGGCCATGGGGCGTTTAGCATTGGCTGAGGCTAATCTGCTCACAGAAACAACTAATCTCCATGATGTAACTGCAAGACTGCAACGCCTCTATGGCGAGCTACCGCCAGCTACTTTGGAAGCGCCTGCTTTTTATAATGCGGGGGTCGAGGCAAGTGCAGAAGAAGCACTCAAAGTGGCTTATCGACAAAATCCTGATTTGCTATCGACCATTGAAGATATCCAAGCCAAACAAAAAGAAATTAAAACTAACGAGGCGCGCTATTTGCCCAGATTAGATTTACAGGCACGCAAGAATTTAGGCACGAGTTCTGATGGCAAAAATAGTACAAGTGCAGCAGACTTGCTTGAACTCACCATGAACTTTAATTTGTTTAATGGTTTTTCTGATAAAAATTCGATTTTACAAGCGGCTCAAAAGTTAAATAGCGCACATGATATGCGTGACAAGGCTTGTATTGACACTCGCCAGTTGGTCGTGATTGCTTATAACGATATTGCACAATTAAAAGAGCAGCGTAAATATCGCGAGCAGCATCGAAACTCAATCGAAAATGCACGTGTAGCTTATCAGAAACAATTTGATATTGGCCAGCGTACGCTACTTGATTTATTAGATTCAGAAAATGAGTTTTTTCAGGCTAAGCGCAGTTTGACCAATACCGAATATGACCTGCAAATGGCTTACGTGCGCACGTATGCGGGGCAGGGCGAACTGTTAAATAGAATAGGTGCAGTGCGTGGTAACTTGCCTGAATATGCACGTGAAGATTACCAGGATAATGAGAACATATGTCAGGCAGTAGCACCTACGCAAATGGTGATTGATAAAGCCGCATTATTGGCAGATGCCAAACCTTTGGCTAATGTTTATCCTACATTAGCTAAGCCTGCTTTAGCTGTGGCGGAAATAAAAGCTGAGCCGATGCCAGCAACATTCGCTTGTAAAGTCGAAGACGTGACTGCCCGTGTGCATGACTGGGGTGCGGCGTGGCGTCAAAAGGATGCAGATAAATATCTTAAATTTTATGCCGATAGCTTTGTGCCAGAATCACCAGCAGATAAAGCTTCTTGGGAGAAACAGCGCAGAGAGCGCTTAAGTACGAATGGAAAAATTGGTTTAAAGATTGAAGATTTACAAGTCAGTTGCGATGGTACAAAAGCAAAAGCAACATTTAACCAAGGCTATACGCTGACGCGATTTAAAATTAAAAAAACCGCCGATACTGCATGTGAAGTCTGCAATATGAAACGCATCCCGATTGTTGCTTATCAGGATAAAGTTAAAAAAGAGCTGCAGTTCGAACATGTGAATAATGCATGGCAAATTGTGCGAGAGCTAACGACAGAGTAGATACCGCATATTGCTGCGTCAAAGTAATCGCATAACTTGCAAAAAGCGCATCTGAATTTGGTGCGTTTTTTTAACTAACTCAATATTAACAAATGCTATGTTGATTATGCCGCTAGACTCTAACTTGAACTTGGACATTCCATTTGGCGCTATGACACCTGCTTGAATGGCAATTACCTCACTTTACCTTTTTTTGAGCAAAAAAAATCACTCAGCTATGCCAGCTTGACACTTCAAGCCTTAATGTAATTTTTGGTTTGAATGTTACTAAATTAGGGGTGATGACAAAAAAATAATATTTTTACAAATTTTTTGCTGACAAAATTGCTGTAAGTGTTAGAATACGCACCGCAATTTGATGTGCACCTTCCATCCGCCCGGGTGGTGAAATTGGTAGACACAAGAGACTTAAAATCTCTCGATCGCAAGGTCGTGCCGGTTCGATTCCGGCCCCGGGCACCATAAGATTCAATGAGTTAACTGATTTTAACTCTCTCGGAACACCTAAAAAAACCTCCTTGTGACACACTTTTGACACAGTGTGGCGAAAAATGGCATCACCAAACAGCACGCATATTAGCGAGTGGTCTTTCAAATAATCCACGAACTTCAAGCACTTGTGATTTGTTTCCAGAGCTGCTGAAATTCACAAAAAATGGAAAATACACCGCGCTGTTTGACACGCAGAAGTCTCGCGAGACCATTACCCCCCTCTTAATCATAAAGAACAGTTCTAGTGTGCAGTTATGGCTATCAGGAAATCAGCATCAATTTTATTGTTGTCTATACTTTTTAAGAGTATAGTTACTACATGTTTACCGTAATCGAGACAAGTGTATTTATTAAATATGCAAAACAAATATGGGCTGATGATGAACGCATTGAGTTTATCAATTGGATTGCAATTAATCCATTGGCAGGCGATGTCATACCAAACAGCGGTGGTTGCCGCAAGGTGCGTTGGTCACGTCAAGGAATGGGTAAACGTGGCGGTGTGAGAGTGATTTATTTTAATCAACTTGAACTGGGTAAGATTGGTTTATTGATTGTGTATGCAAAATCTAAATTTGATAACTTACCCGCTGAATTTTTTGCACAAATTAAAGAGGAGTTTAATCATGACTAAAGATATTGAATTGGAGCAATTCAAAGCGGATTTATTAGCTTCTGCGCGTGAGTTAAAATCTGGTAAGGTTACACGCGCAACGCTAGTTGAAATACCTGCTGTTGTGAGCGTTCGTCACAACACAGGGCTTTCCCAAAGTCAATTTGCTAGTTTATTGGGCGTGTCTGTACGCACGCTTCAGGGTTGGGAGCAAGGAAGAATTGCGCCTTCAGGTGCTGCCAGAACATTAATTACTGTAGCGACAAAACACCCTGAAGTTTTGCGAGAGTTGCTTGCTGCTTAGCAAATTAACCTATTGTTACAGACTCTATCCAGTGCCCACCTCCATCATCTTTGGCGCACCAAATTAAACAATAAATTAGCTCTTCTTAAAGCTTCTTTATTCTTCATAATTCTCCTACATTTTTCTACTGCGCTGTGGGATAGGTGTGAGATGAATCTTTGGTTCAAATATACCAATCTACATTAGTCCTCGTTGTTCTTCTATTGACTGATAGTTCTGTTCTGGAATTATTCAATTTTACGCTTGCGTGTGCTTTAGTGACAATGCATAAGCCACCTGCTGTTTTTCTGAAACCAGTGAGGGTTAGTCCTAGCTTGGGTAATTTTGATCT
Source organism: Methylotenera sp. (assembly GCA_028688575.1). Classification (GTDB taxonomy): domain Bacteria; phylum Pseudomonadota; class Gammaproteobacteria; order Burkholderiales; family Methylophilaceae; genus Methylotenera. The sequence goes on from JAQTXW010000011.1 coordinate 6,308, forward strand.
GAGTAAAGGACGGGGGTGCAGCATAACTATTATTTAAGCTGCTAGTTGGGCGCAAGAGTCATGCAAGAACGTAGTGCACTACAGAAGGTTAAGTCGCAACCTTTAGTTAAAAAGTAAAATGCTACGAGCCATTTTAACTTGTATGTAACGATTATGCGATAATAAACCCTTTTTATTACCGCAAATTTAGCGGTGATGGTTGACTATGCGGTAATAACATGCAATTATCACCGCATGAGTAGCGGTAATTATCAAAAATATATCTGGCAACAAGCTGAATGGCCGCAATGGTCGTTTAATCCAGCGGCATTTTCACAACTATTATCGCAGGTTAATCTTGAGCGCGGTCGCTTGCTTGGTTCTATGCAAGCGTTGGGCTTTAAACTGGCTGAAGAGGCTAGCCTTAAAGTATTAACCAGCGAAGTAGTTAAATCGAGTGAGATAGAAGGTGAGCGACTTAATCCTGAAGCGGTACGGTCATCCATAGCTAGAAGGTTAGGCATAGAGGCTGGTGGTCTTGTGCCGTCGGATAAGCATATCGATGGTGTTGTGGAAATGGTGTTAGATGCTACACGCAATTGCAGTGCAGCATTAACACAAGAGCGTTTATTTGGCTGGCACGCAGCACTTTTCCCTACAGGTCATAGTGGCATGTTCAAACTCACCGTTGCAGCCTACAGAGATGATGCAGCAGGAGCAATGCAAGTAGTTTCAGGTGGGATAGACCATGAGAAAGTGCATTATGAAGCACCTTCAGCCGCAGTAATTCAAACTGAGATGACACATTTTTTAGATTGGTTTAATAATGAACTGGGATTAGACCCCGTCATCAAGGCTGGGTTAGCACACTTGTGGTTTGTTACTTTGCACCCGTTTGATGACGGTAACGGGCGTATAGGTCGCGCTATATGTGATATGGCTTTGGCTCGTGCGGATGGTTCCGCACAAAGGTTTTATAGTTTATCCGCACAAATGCAGCGTGAGCGTGATGACTACTACAATAGCTTAGAGCAAGCGCAAAAAGGCACTTTAGATGTGACTGCCTGGCTAACTTGGTTCTTAGGTTGTTTGTTACGTGCAGTGCAAAGTGCGAATGAAGAACTGAAAGGCGTAGTGTATTTAGCTAACTTAAGTCATCACCTGCCAAGTGGTAAGTTAAATGAACGCCAAATGAAAATGCTAAACATGATGATGCACGGGTTTAATGGCAATCTCACAACAGGTAAGTGGGCAAAGATTGCACAGTGTTCTACCGATAGTGCTTTGCGTGATATTAGTGAGCTAGTTGAGTTAGGTGTTTTACTAAAAGCTGGCGAGTCAAAACGTGCCACTCATTATGTTTTAAGTGAGTTTTAATGACTCGTATTATTATATCAATGTCCGGAGATTTGAGTTTAGACATATAGTAACTCATTGAATAAGTTCACTAAATGACATATTTTTCTGTAACAGAGTATTGCATCATGACTGCTTCACATTCTACAGAAAATATATTCGATAAGCTAAACTCGGCACTAATAGATCAGTATGGAGTCCGCGCTCCATTAACTAAGTATCACGAATTACGCTCACATAAGACGTGGGCTTTTTATCATGCTAGATAACCCAAAAATTACGTATTGAGGCCATCAAAACGAAGTCATGTTTTGGTAATTATGCAGAATATCGAAATAAATATTATAGGGGTAGTTTTTTTAATAGTCCGTTAAGTTACCAATATTTATAGCTGTCCAGATGTTTTTTTCGACTCTGGCTCCGCACCATATAAAACAGGTTTTCTGTATTAATGGCGGCAATCAAGGATCAGAACTTCACCATTTCCTTTGTAGGCTGCGTCACCTACATAGCGTTGTACACGCAGGTTTTTTAAGTCCGCAAACAACGCATGGTATTTTGCCAGCGATTTAAACAGTAAGTTTAGGAAGGGCAGGGTGTGCGTGCCGCAATCTTGAATGGTGCTGTGCAGTTGCGGTGTTTTCTTTAATAGCAATGTGCCGCGATGCATGTTGAACGCGGCATATCTGCCCAGGCCGCCCAGTACCACGATTGTCCCTGCAATCATGCGACTAGCGCAGTAGTCACCTGCGTTGCCTTCAATCATAATGAGGCCTCTGCGCATTTGGTCGCCTGCGCGGTCACCTGCATTGCCTTTAACAATCACCGTGCCGCCACGCATGCCCTTGCGTAGTCCGTCTGAGCCTGCACCTAAAAAGTCACCCGTATTGCCGCTGATATGCAAAAATCCGTTGGTCATGTTGCATGCGGCAAACGCTTCGGTATTGCCATGGCAGAGAATTTTACCGCTCTTGAGATTGAAGCCCAAGTATGCGCCGGCATCCCCCTCTACTGTAATCGTGCCAGTGCTCATATAGGCGCCGATGTAGTCGAGTTTGTTGCTTGAGTTTTTAAACACAATCTGTTGAGGGTCGCTACCGCTGATTTCAAATAGCTCACCCGCAGTGGTGGCTGTGTTACCTAAGCCCAGCGTAAGGTTTGCAATGTCTTTGATAGATATATTGGCGAGATTATCTGGTGTTAATACGCTGCAGTTGACTGCATAGCGCGGTGTTTGTTTTAGGCTGAAAGTCAGTGCGGTCATGATTGGTTACCGTTTAAAATATCATGTAATTTGAAAAGATGCGGCCCTAGTTTGCCACCGTAGTTACCTGCCGAAATGCGTTTTACCCCGCTAGCTTCACCTAGCTGGCAAATGGCCTCAATACCAACTTTCATTGAGCGGGCGATATCTTCAAAGCTTAAACCATCTATCACGATTTCCATCACGCTCTCAATTGCAGGGGATAGCGCTGTGTTGGTTGCACCTTTCAGCGTTGGGCAAAAAGCGTCGTTGGTGGAGGCGAACATGGTTTTATATTTGCTACCCACTTTAGAGCCTGAGCGTACTACCCCTCCTGGAAAAGGCATGATGACATTAGGGACTTGTTTCATGGCTTCAATGGCAGTTTCTGCGGCAGCAAGCGCCTGTGGCTGTGAAGTCGCCAGAATCAAAAAATTACCACCACCGATTGCGCGAACCATGCCCGTGGTTTCTTCTGTGAGAAATTCGCCATCCATGACGGGGATGCGCCAGTAGCGTTTGCCATCGATAAGTTTTGAGGTCTGAAAACCATCCCCAAAATAACGCAAATGTTTGCCCAGGCTGATTTTGTCTTCACTCTCAATACCTGCAAATGCGGCAGCAGTGGGGCAGGTGAGTATACATTGTCCCATGCGTGTTTCAAGCTGCTGCATGAGCACTTTGCTACCCATGGCAAACATCAGAATGCTAACGCCAGGCCTGCCGTCAGGCGTTTCATCAGCGCTAAGGTCGCGCTCAATGCCTGCTTCAACGCCACAGCCGATTACTGAGGTGGCAAAGCCTGTCATGGCATTGGCGGCATGGTAAGCCCATTTGTGGTTTTGTGCCGTAATAATGACTCTTGTGCCGCGCATGTTGAATGCTTCTGCAAAGGTGTCGTCGATTTGTATGTTATTTAGCAGCATAAGTTTTAACTTGTGTGGTCGGTTAAGCGGTGGGGTCGCCAGATTTAATTTTGCCAACCCATTCTTCAATTTGAATAGTGCCTTGTTGTTGCACTTTTTTAAGGTCAGATGCACTAATGACATCCTGAACCAGATCCAGCCGCTTCCATTCGGCAAGCGGTGTTTCGCAGTCTGCACGCGGCACATAGCGTGAGTCTCGGACTTTTTCCAGTTTGGGAATGTAACGTGGACAATTCACCCAGTATTCAGACAGTTTGACTGTGACGACAAAGTCAGCTTCTTTGTAGTGTGCCAGCAGGGCAGGGTCTTTTGAAATGCTTGCCGTGCCTTGTACGCGTCTGCGGTCAGGTGCAGTAAATGAGATAAACAGCAAGCCCACATTGGCGTTCTGGCTGATGTTGCCCATAGAAAAGAACATGCCATTGCCGTCGTAACTCGGGAATATCAGGGTGCTGCTGTCTATCACCTTAACAAAGCCCGCTTCTCCGCCTTTGTATGAAACGGTCGGTCGACCCTGATGGTCAATCGTGGACAGGAAAAACATCTCAGCGCTTTCAATAAACGCCTTTACGTCGTCGTCAAATTCGGTGCGGCAGACCAGCGCCTCTACACGGTCCGCCATGTTACGTGTGCCAAATTCATCCTGTAGTTTTCGATGCGGTTCACCGTATAACCTGCTCATGCTGTTTTACCCCTTGTGTACATTAGTAATAACATGATTTCTGCCATCATCACCTATTTCAGCATCACTGATTTTGAAGTTATCTAGCTGCATGGTCTGGTATCTGTTGAAGTAATCTTTCAAGTCTTTCTCAACGCCAATATCAAAGGCTGGTTTTGCAGTGTGTGTTGCACCCCATACCACTTTGACGACTTGGCCATTTTTGACAACCAACTCCCCGTTTTTAAATACATAATCAGGTTTGCTGAACATTGCCTCACGGTCTGTTTGATCGGTGTAAACGGTGATATCTGCTTGTGCCCCCAGCCCCAGGTGTCCGCAATCATTCAGCCCAATCAGTTTGCCTGCACCTGCACGCGTCATGATGGCAATTTCATAGAGGCTGTATTCGCGTTCGATACTGGTGAGATTGCTCATGGCTTGTGCATCTAAATTAAGTCTGGCGAAGTGCTCATTTCTAAAAGTTTTATCCATGAGCAGCCGAATTAAATGCGGGTAGCTAGTGAACGGGGCGCCGTTAGGATGATCTGTTGTCAGGAAAATACGCCATGGATCTTCAACAGACAGGAAAATCTCCAGGCCAATCGCCCACTGCAAGGCATTGACGTAATTTTGGTCGCGATATTTAAATGGCAACACTCCGCAGCCTGCATCACACTCAATGTCCATAATGACGGATTTTTTAGGATTCGCGTGCTTGGCGTTTAGGTGCTGCATCATGGAGTCACCTGAAGCGGTGACGGTTTGCCCAAATAAAATCTGCCCGACATCTGTGGTGATGTGCTTGTTTTTATTAAGCGCTTCGGCAATTTGTGCCGCGGCTGAGGAGAATTTTTTATCACCTTCAGTCCCATAGCTATGAAACTGGATGTGGGTAAGGTGCATAGGCAGGCCTTCACTCGCACTCATGGTGTTGAGTGTGGTTTCAAAGTTACCTGCAGCACCTAAATTATTACAGTGCACATGCAGTGGTTTGGCAATACCAAGCTCATGCACAGCGCGGCTTAAACTTTTTAACACAGCACGTGGACTTACTTGATAATGGCTGTGATTTTCATCCAGGTCCAATCGGCGCTGATTAAATTTAAACGCACTGATTCCTCCTGGGTTCACTACCTTAATGCCAATGGCTTGCGTGGCGTGCAGTATCCATGCCACATAATCATTGATGGCTTTCTGGTCTCTATTGGCGGTAAGCATGCGCAAAAAATAGTCATCGCTCCCTAGCATTGCATAGCCGCCTTTGTCTATCATCGGCGTGTCACCCATTTCCAAATGGGCCTGGCGAGCGTTGACCGGCATGATTGCAGGCTCAAACGCCGCTGTGTAGCCCATCTCTATGTATCTGAAGCCTGTGTCAGTTGCGCTGGGCACGGCATGGTGACTGCAGTGCGGCGTACAGATGTGCGCTTCTGGCTCGGTGAGGTTTTTAATTGCCTGCGCCTGCTGATATTGCTGTTGATATTCAGGTAGCATCATGCGCGCAATGTTCATTTTGCCACCGCCAATATGACTGTGCATGTCAATTGCGCCTGCCATTACCACCTTGCCAGTCAGGTCATATATCTGGCTGATTTTTGCGTCGTCAACAGGTTTGGGTATGATGCGCCCCTGATAGAGGTAAATGTCTTCTATTACGCCATTTTTTTGGTGTGCTGGGTCGTAAATTCTGCCGTTTTTCAGTAAGGTAATCATGCTGTTTTAACTTTCGCTGCTTGCGTGTTTGACAGTGCTGTCTCCAGCTGCTTAATCACTTCACCCAAGCTGGGGAGTTGTGTCTCTTGTAGCGCTTTTAGTGGTAAGGTGATTGAACTATCCATCCTGAACATCAATCCAGTGTGATCAACACCAGGAATGCCTACAGGAATAAATACATCTGGCGTACGTTCAAACTTTGTATCAGGGTGGCCGATGACAATGGTTGGGCAATGGGAAATCGGAGGCTCGTGAGGGTTGAATGTGCTTATCCACAATAATGCATCTGCAATATTGTGTTGTTTTTTTGTTGAGAAATGAAAGCTGTCGTAATCTGCCCGGCCGTTTTTAAAGCGACTTCTGGTAGGGTAGCCACTCAACCATGCGCTGGCATTATTCACCGAATAGTCACCATCCCCCGAGTTAAGTGGCAGGCCAGCTGCTCGTGTGGTTTCGTTGAGTTGGTTAATCAGTTGCACGATACTTTGGATAGTAAGCTCCGCGTGTGAAAACTTAAAACTACTGGCAGACCACACGATGACGGCATATTTTGCATTTTTTAATTTTTCAACGACTGACACTAATTCGCTTAATGCTACGCTGCCCGCGGTTTGGGCATGAATTTTTTTCTTGCATAACAGTGCGCTGAGCGTATTAACGATTTCAGGTAAATGGTTTGGATCTGCCGTAATTGTTGTAGGTGCTTTACCATCAGGTGCTGTGCCAGCCTTTGTTTTTTCAGCAGGTGCTCCGATGTAAATCACTTCTGGCGTGGGCTTGTCAAACAAACTCTCGGTGTTCCAGACTAATTTCTCAAAAAATCGAGGGTGACTGCTAGTGATGTCAGTGCCAATCGCCAAAATGACATCGGCACGGTTTTTGACTTCAGCCAGCGTGGTGGTGAGCCAGCCGCCATTTTGCAAAGCGAGTGTGTTGCGAATACTGGATTCACTATGTAAATGGTCTAGTGTGGCGTTGGTTTTTTTAGCTAAACGTATTACCGCACGCATGCCTTGCACCTCAGTGCCAAGCCCTGCAAATAAAGCAGATTTACTTTGCTGCAGAATTTCGGTGGCTTTTTTTACTGCGCTGGCGAGATCCGAAGGTTTGCCATCGATGCTAGGCGATACGTTGATATTGGCACTAAAAGATCGCTCAAAAAACTCTATGCCTTTGGGACAGGCATTTTTAACTGCCAAAGGCGAAGTTTGATTTAATATTAAATCATCACAAAGCAGACCGCACGCTGGGCAGGTGGCTGATGTCTGATCATTGGTTTCTTGCTGAGTTTTCATATCAATGCCAACTTTAAGTCATGTATTTAATTATTCTAAAGCCATTTTATTAATACCATAACATAAAATGTTGGTTTATTTTAAGTGCTAAAAATGGTATTTTATCGGTCTTTCCAATCATACAATTTATACGGAGTAATTATGGCAGTTCAACGTACGCTTTCTATCATCAAACCTGATGCGGTTGCAAAAAATGTAATCGGTAAAATTTACACGCGTTTTGAAAACGCTGGCTTAAAAATTGTTGCTGCAAAAATGGCGCAATTAACACAAGCTGAGGCTGAAGGTTTTTACGCGGTGCACAAAGAGCGTCCATTCTTTGCTGATCTGGTTAAATTCATGATCTCTGGCCCAGTGATGATTCAAGCATTAGAAGGCGAAAATGCTGTGCAAGTAAACCGTGACCTGATGGGTGCGACTAACCCTAAAGAAGCGGCACCTGGTACCATCCGTGCTGATTTTGCTGATAGCATTGACGCTAACGCGGTGCATGGTTCTGATTCTGCTGAGAATGCGGCGATCGAAATTAAATATTTCTTTGGTTAATCACAAAAACTAATTTAGCCACAGATGAACGCAGATAAACACGGATAAAACCAACTTAAGTTTCTAGTTTTGTACGTGTTTTTTTGGGTTTTCTGGATATTTGTTTTTAATGCTAGGTAATCAATTTTGGTCAATCTACTTAATTTTAATCAGCCTCAGTTGGCGCAATGGTTCGCGGAACATGGCGAAAAGCCTTTTCGCGCCAAGCAGTTGATGCGCTGGATGCATCATTTCGGTGTGCATGACTTTGAACAGATGACCGATATTGCCAAAAGCCTGCGTGAAAAACTTAAGTTTGAGGCGGAGATTGTTCTGCCTACCGTGCAGCACGAACAAATATCCAATGACGGCACACGCAAGTGGTTGATTGGCGCAGATGCCGCCAATAGCATCGAAACCGTATTTATTCCAGAAGATGATCGCGGCACCTTATGTATTTCCAGCCAGGTTGGCTGTGCGCTTGAGTGTACATTCTGCTCCACTGGACGCCAAGGCTTTAACCGAAACCTGAGTGTCTCTGAAATCATCGGGCAGTTGGCCATTGCTAATCAGTCGTTACGACTTGAGGCGGGTTATGATATGTTATCCGCCAATGACCGCATTATCAGTAATGTGGTGATGATGGGCATGGGTGAGCCGTTATCCAATTACGACAACGTAGTTACCGCAATGCAAATCATGCTGGATGACAGCGCCTATGGTTTGAGTCGCCGACGAGTAACGCTTTCAACCAGTGGTTTGGTGCCAGCGATGGATAGGCTGAAAGAGGATTGCCCTGTGGCGCTGGCAGTGTCGCTACATGCGCCTAATGATGCACTGCGTGATGTGATTGTGCCTATCAATAAGAAATATCCACTTAAGGATTTGATGGCGGCATGTAATCGCTATCTAGAAAAAGCGCCACGTGACTTTGTCACTTTTGAATATGTGATGCTGGACGGTGTGAATGATACGGTTGAGCATGCACACCAATTGCTGGATTTGGTTAAGCATGTATCCTGCAAATTTAATTTAATTCCATTTAATCCGTTTCCCAACAGCGGATATGAAACCTCCAAACCCAGCCATGTGCGCGTATTCCGCGATATTTTGATGCAGGCAGGGCATGTGGTCACTGTGCGTAAAACACGCGGTGAAGATATAGACGCCGCATGCGGCCAATTAGCTGGTAAAGTGCTGGATAAGACTAAGCGTACTTCTAAACGAATTCCCATAGAGGCAGTTGAATGAATAAGATGGTTTTAGGTAGCGTTAAAAGTATAAAGTCCAATATCAGCAGACTGGGTTTGATCGTGCTGCTGCCTTTGATGAGTGCACTGATCATAGGCTGCGCCAGCTCGCAACAGCGAGAAAAAAATGTTCAAAACTTAAAAGCGCAGGCACGTGCGCATAGTGATTTGGCTGCGCTTTATTTGCAGGAACGAAAGCTGGAAATTGCCCTAGAGGAATTTACCATTGCTAAAAATATAGACCCGACCTTTGGTTCAGCCTATAACGGTTTGGGATTGGTGCATGCAGCTTTGGGTCAGGATGATCTGGCTGAGCTGAATTTTAGACGCGCCATACAGATTGAGCCTAATAATTCAGAATCTCGCAATAATTTTGGCGGTTTTTTGTGTGCCAGAAACCGTATCGATGAATCAATTAAAGAATTTATGGCGGCGGTGAGTAACCCGCTCTACGGCACGCCAGCACTGGCTTATACCAATGCTGGCATTTGCTCGTTGCGCAAGCAGGATAATGTCAATGCCGAAATTTATTTCATGAAGGCATTGCAAATCGAACCTTTATTTCATGTTGCGGCTTATCAGCTTGCTTCAATTCAGTTTAAGCGAGATGACATCGTCGGCGCAAAAAACACTTTACAGAATGCACTGTTGAGCCAACCCGGGCCCGACTTGCTATGGCTAGCCGTGCAGATTGCGCGTAAGCTGGGTAATCGTGATGATGAGGCGAGTTACGCCCTGCAGTTAAGACGGCAGTTTCCAAATTCAGAGCAGGCTAAATTGTTACAAAGTGGGAAGTAGAGATGGCGGATAAAGATCAGGTAAATGTTATGCAGCCAGAATTTCCACAATCTGCAGAAGCGCAATTGGAGGCGGAGCAAGTTCAGCCTGCGTCTATCGGCGCCAGATTGCTCGCTGCCAGAACAGCCAAAAACCTGTCTTTACAAGATGTTTCCGACAAGTTGCGCTATAGCGTAAAGCAGATTGAAGCGTTGGAGCATAATGCTTTTGAAAAACTACCTGATGCCATGATTACACGTGGCTTTATACGTGGATATGCCAAACTTCTGGAGTTGGATGCAGCACCATTGATAGAGATTTATCGCGCTGCAAGTCCCAGTCCTTTTGCTGATACCTTAAACTTTCATAGCTCCATGCAGCCTGTAGCATTGACTAAAGACCCGTTGCCATGGTTGAAATATGTGCTAGTCACTATTTTGCTTTTGCTATTTTTACTGGCCTGGTTTTTTTATGTGGATTATTTTTCCAAACAAAAAGCTATAGCAGTAGACGGTGCGCCAGTTCAGTCAGTTGTTGAGCAAACAGTTGCTACTGACGATGCAGTAACGACAGAAATTCAATTACCAGAAATTGCGCTACCAGCGGCAGAGCGCGAAGCTTTAGATTTGAGTGCAGGGTCAGGTGTGCAGTCTAATATGGGCGTGGAAGATAGCATTAATGCCGAAAAAATTATGCCAACTGATGCAGTTAATCAAGTAACGCCAGTAGACAATCGCAATACTGCAGATTTGGTAGCCAGGACATTTTCCTTGTCATTCACACAGGAAACCTGGGTGAGCGTGACTGACAAAGCAGGGCGCAAACTCTTTGAAAAGACCTTTTATGCAGGCGATACCCAAGCTTTAGGTTTTCCACCGCCAATGACGATTGTGATAGGTAATGCAAAAGCCACTGAGTTAACGGTAGACGGCCAGCGCGTGGATTTAGGTTCACAGAGTAAAAACAATGTGGCGCGTGTCGTCTTGGAGTAAGCATTGGATTATTCAGTACAACAATGTGTGAACAAAAAGCCGTTTCGTCCGACACTACAGGTCAAGGTTGGGCATGTTGCCGTGGGTGGCGGGCTGGATAATACTATTGCGGCCCCTGTGGTGGTGCAAAGTATGACCAACACAGATACCGCAGATGCGCAGGCGACGATTCAGCAAGTCTATGCATTATGGCAAGCTGGCTCAGAGCTGGTGCGGATTACAGTCAACTCACCTGAAGCTGCAGCGCAGGTGGGTAATATCCGTCGCGGCCTGAACGCCCTAGGTTGTGATGTGCCACTGGTCGGGGATTTTCATTACAACGGTCACAAACTGTTAGCGCAATACCCTGATTGTGCTCAATCGCTTGCCAAGTACCGCATTAATCCGGGAAACGTTGGTAAAGGCTCAAAGCGTGATGAGCAGTTTGCCGCTATGATTGAAGCTGCGATTCAATATCAAAAAGCGGTGCGCATCGGCGTGAACTGGGGGAGCCTGGATCAGGCGAAAATGGCGCAGATGATGGATGATAATGCGAGGCTACCTCAGCCCTTGTCTGCCGATGCGCTGATGCGAGAAGCGTTGATTCAGTCCGCATTAGAGAGCGCAGACCAGGCGCTGGCTTTGGGATTGTCGCCCAATCAAATGATCATTTCCTGCAAGGTGAGCGATGTGCAGGATTTAGTGAAAGTCTACTCCGCGTTGGCTGAACGCTGTGATTATCCGTTACATTTAGGTTTGACCGAAGCTGGCATGGGTTCAAAAGGGATTGTGGCATCGACCGCGGCCTTATCCATATTGTTACAACAGGGCATCGGTAACACTATACGTGTCTCCTTGACGCCTGAACCTAACGAATCCCGCACCAAGGAAGTCGTGGTTGCACAGGAAATTCTGCAAACCATGGGCATTCGTTCATTTACGCCTTTGGTGACAGCATGCCCAGGTTGTGGTCGCACTACTTCAACCTATTTTCAAGAACTTGCCATGCAGATTCAAAATTATTTGCGCAATCAAATGCCCGCTTGGCGAAATCAATATGCGGGTGTTGAGAATATGAGCGTGGCAGTGATGGGGTGCGTAGTGAATGGCCCTGGTGAATCCAAATTGGCCAATATCGGCATTAGTTTGCCTGGTACAGGTGAGGTGCCTGTTGCACCAGTATTTGTCGATGGTGAAAAAACCGTGACGCTCAAGGGTGATCACATCGCGCAGGAATTTCAGGCGATAGTAGAAGCCTATGTACAGAAAAATTACGCCGAAGGTGGTAAGTTACGTGAGCCGCCACTACAAAAAACCATTCCTATTCAGTCAATTATTTAATCAATTTAAAATTCATGAGTAATAAGTTCCAGAGTATCAAGGGGTTTTACGACATCCTTCCAGAGACTACCCCATTATGGTTCAAGCTTGAAGATACCGCGCGTCGGGTGCTTTCGCAGTATGGATACAAAAATATCCGCATGCCATTGGTAGAGCCAACTGAACTTTATGTGCGCAGTGTAGGTGAGCATACCGACATTGTAGAAAAAGAAATGTATGCCTGGGAAGATGCACTCAATGGCGACAAACTGGCCTTGCGCCCAGAAGGTACAGCAGGCTGTGTACGCGCAGTAATCGAGCACAACCTGACTTATAACGGCCCTCAGCGTTTATGGTACAGCGGTGCGATGTTTCGCCATGAGAATGTACAAAAAGGCCGTCAGCGCCAGTTTCATCAGATTGGGGTTGAGGCGTTTGGTTTTGATACACCTGAAGTTGATGCCGAGCAGATTGTATTGCTCGCTAGGCTGTGGCGTGAATTAGGTATTCAGGACGTTGAGTTGCAAATCAACAGTATTGGCGATGCGCATGAGCGTGCAGAATATCGTAATGTGCTGATTGCCTATTTTGAGCAGCATGCAGAATTGCTGGATGAAGATGCTAAACGCCGGTTGCATACCAATCCGCTGCGCATACTTGATACAAAAAATCCTCGTATGCAGGCGCTTTGTGAAGCGGCTCCCAAACTGATAGATTGCTTGGGTAATGAAACCCGCGCGCATTTTGATGGTCTGTGTCAGAGGTTGCAAGATGCGGGCGTGGCATATACGGTGAATCCGAGGTTGGTACGTGGGCTTGATTATTACAACCGCACAGTATTTGAATGGGTGACGACTAAATTAGGCGCACAAGGTACAATCGCAGGCGGAGGGCGCTACGACAGTCTGGTTGAGCGTTTAGGCGGCAGTGCTACACCAGCCTGTGGGTTTGGTATCGGGCTGGAGCGCGTATTTTTGCTAATGCAGGAATATGCAGTTACAGCCAGTGATGCTCCAGATGTATATCTGGTCAATGTAGGTGCGTTGGCTGAGAAAACCGCATTTGTGATTGCCGAGCAGTTGCGTAATGCGAATATTCAAGTGGTGCTGCATGCAGGGGGCGGTAGTTTTAAATCACAAATGAAAAAGGCCGATAGAAGCCAGGCTAGGTATGCCATTATTTTGGGCGACGATGAAGTGAATCAGCAGCAAGTCACCCTCAAGCCTATGCAGGCTGATGCTCAGATGACACAGGTGCAATGCAGCGTTGAAGAAGCAATCGTGCGGTTAACTGCAAAATAATCAAGTTGGTTTTACATTAAATTAGGCTCAACATGGATGCTGATATATCAGTGAATACGTATAACAATGCAGTACCCCTGCTACAATTGTCGCACGTGAGTATCACGCCTAAAAAAGCGCCGCATAGGCAACTGGTAAAAGATGTGAGTTTTACCATAGACGCAGGTAAAACGACCTGTGTCGTTGGCGAATCAGGTAGTGGTAAAAGTTTAACTGCGCTTTCAGTGATGGGGCTGCTTTCCAATCAGCTGCAGTTAAGCGCTGGTGAGATTGTATTTAATGATGATTCATCAGGTATTCAGGTACTTAACCAACTGAGCGAAATCGAACTGCAGAAAATTCGCGGTGCAAAAATCGCCATGATTTTTCAAGAACCCATGACCTCATTAAACCCCGTGCTCACGGTAGGCTATCAAATTGGTGAAAGCCTGACCACGCATTTAGGCATGAAAGGGAATGCGCTTGAGGCAAAAATAGCCAGTCTGCTTGGAATGGTAGGTATCCCCGCTAGCCGTGCCAACAGTTATCCTGATGAACTTTCAGGCGGGCAGCGTCAGCGTGTGATGATTGCAATGAGCATTGCCTGTGAGCCACGTTTGTTAATTGCCGATGAACCTACGACAGCACTGGATGTGACAGTGCAGGCGCAGATATTAAAGTTGTTGGCTGAGTTAAAAAGCCGCATGAATATGGGGATGCTATTCATCACGCATGATTTTGGGGTGGTAGCGGATATCGCGGATGATGTAGTGGTGATGTTCAGAGGTGAGATTGTGGAGTCAGGGAGCAAGGCACAAGTGCTGGGCAGTCCGCAGCATCCTTACACTCAAGCGTTGTTGGCTTGCGTACCAGATGCAGAAGGTAAAAAAGCCTTGAAGCCAATCGATTATGCATGGTTGAATGAAGCTGAATCAACGCAGTCAATGGCACAACAGAATGGTTAAGCATGAGTGAAGTTATCTTAGCAGCTAACCATCTGGTAAAGACTTACACGCAACGCAGTGGCCGTTTTGGGTTTGGCACTAGCGTGGTGAGAGCGCTTGATGATGTGAGTATTCAATTACGGGCGGGCACTACACTTGCTGTTGTTGGTGAATCTGGCAGCGGTAAATCCACGCTGGCACGTTGTCTGTTACAATTGCAATCTTTAGATAGCGGTGAAGTGCTGTTTGAAGGACAGGATTTGTCAAAACTGGACGCGCCTGCCTTGCGTACCGTACGCAAAAATTTGCAAATGGTGTTTCAAGACCCGTTCGCATCGCTCAACCCACGTATGCGCGTAGGTGAGTTGGTGGGAGAAGGCTTGCTGATTCATGGTTTAGGCAGCCGGGCTGAGCAGCGGCAAAAAGTCGTTGCCATGTTAAAGCGTGTGGGTTTGTCTGAGTCGGATATGCAAAAATATCCACATGAATTTTCTGGCGGGCAACGGCAGCGCATCGGTATTGCGCGTGCTTTGGTATTGCAGCCGAGAGTGGTGGTGTGTGATGAGCCAGTGTCTGCATTGGATGTTTCAATACAGGCGCAAATTTTGTTGTTATTAAAAGAGTTGCAGCAAGAAATGGCCTTGAGTTATATTTTTATTAGCCATGATTTGCGGGTGGTACGTCACATTGCGGATGATATCGTGGTGATGCATGGCGGAAAAGTAGTTGAACAAGGCAGGGTGGTGGAAATTTACGAGCAACCGCAGCAGGCTTATACGCAGAATTTACTGGCAGCTATTCCTGGCCATGGTCGCGTGAATGTCGAGCGAATCAGTAATGTTTAGATGGTGTTGAATTAATATTTAGGATGAAGTATGGCTTACGATTTAGAAGAGCAAGAACAGATAGATGAAT
The DNA here is from genome assembly GCA_028688575.1 of Methylotenera sp. Taxonomy (GTDB): domain Bacteria; phylum Pseudomonadota; class Gammaproteobacteria; order Burkholderiales; family Methylophilaceae; genus Methylotenera. Next base: position 21,466 of record JAQTXW010000011.1, read on the forward strand.
TAAAAGCGTGGTGGAAAACTTACGGCAAAACCGTGACCAATTCGGTGTTGGGTTTGCTAGTGCTTTATGCAGGGTATCAAGGGTTTGGTTATTATCAAACTAAGCAGTCAGTGAGCGCGTCAACTGAATATCAGGCCTTGCAAGTGATTGATGAAAATGATTTAACAGCGATCCAGGCTAAAACAGCCGAGTTGATGGATAAGTATAGCGCAACCCCATACGCTGGTCGTGCCGCGGTGCTGGCGGCTAAAGCTAACTATCATGCCAATGAAATTAAAAGTGCCAAAGCACAGTTGGAGTGGGCGCAAAAAAATGCAAAAGAAACCACTGTAAGTGCTATCGCCAGTTTGCAATTGGCGAACATTCTGGTTGAAGAAAAAGACTATGAAGGTGCCCTTAATTTGTTAAATGCGCCACATGATGAAGGCTTTGATGGCTTATTCGCGGATTTAAAAGGCGATATTCTTGTTGCACAGGGTAAAACGGCTGAAGCCAAAGCAGCCTATGAGCAGGCACTCATCAAGCTTGATGCACAGGGTAGGTACCGCCTACTCACACAACAAAAACTTGACGCATTAGGTTAACCTGCACATGCGTTTTATCACACCTTCAAAAAAAGCTTTTGCGCTATGCAGTATTTTATTGCTCACAGCTTGCACGACTATCACCGACCTTAAAACCGACATTTCAGAGCGTATGTTTGGACGTGAAACGGCGGACATTGAGCCTTTGAGCGAGATTAAGGCAACTGCAAACGCACAAGTCTTGTGGCAGAGCAAGTTGGGGGATGCTGAACATTATGAGCTTTCTCCTGCGATAGAGGCTGGTTTTGCTTACATTGCCAGTGCGGCGGGTGAGGTGGCCAAGCTTGATGTGACGAATGGCAGCCAGGTTTGGCGCGTCAATGTTGGTGAGAAAGTGTCAGGCGGCGTAGGTGTGGGCGGTAGTCTGGTACTGGTGGGCTCGCAGAGAGGGGTATTGTACGCCTATGATTTATCTGGCAAGTTGCAGTGGTTATCTCGGCTCAGCAGTGAAATATTAAGTGCGCCACAGTATTTTGATGGTATGGTGATTGTGAGAACAGGCGATAGCCGTATCTATGGGATTAATGCCAATGATGGTAGCCGGAAATGGGTATATGACCGCACTAATCCTGCCTTGGTGCTTCGTAGTGGCGCGGGTGTTGTAGTCGATGGCGGTGCAGTGTATGCTGGATTCGCAGGGGGCAAGCTGGCGGCCATTCGCGCGGATAATGGCAAAATCCTGTGGGAAGCATCAGTCGCCCAACCTAAAGGCGTGACAGAAATCGAGCGTATTGCAGATATTACCAGCTTGCCTGTGGTCGATGGACCTTTAGTTTATGCCGTAGCTTACCAGGGCCGTGTTGCGGCCGTAGATAGAGCAACAGGACGTGTGGTGTGGAATAGGGATATTTCAAGTCTGACGGGCATGAATAAGGCAGAGTCGCGTATCTTCATCTCTCATGCGATTGGTTCAGTTTATGCGCTAGATTACAGCACAGGTAAAACCTTCTGGCGTCAAGGTGCCTTAAAGAATCGGCAGTTAACTGCCCCCTTGCCAGTAGATGAGTATATCGCAGTGGGTGATGTTGAGGGGTATGTGCACTTTTTAAGCCGTGAGGACGGTGCATTCGCAAGCCGAATTAAAGCGGGCAGTTCTGCCGTATTACCACAAATGTCGCTGCTAAACAGCAACACGCTTTTGGCGCAGTTGCGTGACGGCAGTGTTTATTCGATACAAATCAAATAAACCCAAATAACTTTCTTTCGTAGAACACACGAAAAGCACGAATAATTTTTCTGACACGTTACAAATAACTTGATGATTTTTTGCGTATTTCACGCTTTTCGTGGATAACAGGCTTACTGAGAAAAATCACAAAACGCTATCGCAAAATAGAAGGCATTCATGATACCTACCATTGTTTTGGTTGGCCGACCCAACGTTGGCAAATCAACATTATTTAATCGTTTAACTAAAAGTCGCGATGCTTTAGTCGCTGATCTGCCAGGATTAACACGCGACCGCCATTATGGGCGAGGCATAGGTGCGAGCAAGCCTTATTTGGTTGTGGATACTGGCGGTTTTGAACCAAACACCGATAATGGCATTTTAAAGGCGATGGCCAAACAAACCTTGCAAGCCATAGATGAGGCGGATGTGATTATCTTTTTGGTAGATGGTCGTCAGGGAGCTACGCCACAGGATATGGAAATTGCTAACCGTCTGCGTAAATCCAAGTGCCCAGTGTTGCTGGCTGTGAATAAAACAGAGGGGATGCAAAAAGCTGTAGTGAGTGCCGATTTTCACGAGCTGGGTTTGGGTTACCCGTTGTCGATTTCATCAGCGCACGGTGAAGGTGTGCGCGATATCATTGAATTGGCATTAGAGAGCTTCAATGAGGTTGAAGAAGAGACAGCTACCGACTACACAGGTGACAAAATACCTAAAGTGGCCATAGTCGGGCGCCCTAATGTAGGCAAATCTACGCTAGTGAATGCGTTGCTGGGCGAGGAGCGCGTAATTGCGTTTGATGAGCCAGGTACGACACGTGATTCTATCCATATAGATTTGGAAAAAAATGGCAAGCATTACACCTTGATCGATACAGCAGGCGTACGTAAGCGTGGTCGCGTGTTTGAAGCCGTTGAAAAATTCTCAGTGATTAAGACAATACAAGCCATTGAAGAAGCTAATGTGGTGATTTTGGTGGTGGATGCGCAAGAAGGCATCACCGAGCAGGATGCGCATGTGGCGGCTTACATTTTAGAGGCTGGGCGTGCCTTGGTGGTGGGGATTAATAAATGGGACGGACTTAAAGACGACGAGCGCGATTGGATTAAGCGTGAAATTGACCGCAAATTACAGTTTCTGGATTTTGCTGAATTTCACTACATTTCAGCCTTGCGCAGAAAAGGCCTGCCTGAATTATTCAAATCAGTTGATACTGCCTACAAGGCCGCATTTGCAAAACTGGCAACACCACAGCTCACCCGTGTGTTACAGGAGGCCTTGCAGCAACATCAGCCACCCATCAGTAAGGGTATTCGTCCGAAATTGCGTTATGCCCATCAGGGTGGTAGCAACCCGCCCATCGTGGTCATTCATGGTAGCCATGTAGAAGGCGTTAAAGATGCTTATACGCGCTTTTTAGAAAAAACCTTCCGCAGAACTTTTCAGCTATCTGGCACTCCATTGCGTGTGCAGTATAAACAGGGTAGCAACCCATTTGCTGAAGATGAGGAAAAACGCAAACCTGGCGAGGGTATTGTCAGTATGCGTCGCCGTAAAACTGCGCAGCGGGCAGAGTTGAAAGCTAAGAAAGATGTTGATGAGAAATCAAGGAAAGCTAAAAAACACTGATTGCCTAGTCTTTAGTTAAAGTTCTGGGTGTTGTTCTAATTTTTTATTCTCTTTAGGCAGTTCATAAGGGTCAGCCACATAAGCTGGCCCTTTCATAATCATCACGACCACACATCCAATGGCGAGTGCGCCAACAAAAAACCAAATAGTAAAAAGTAAGCCCAGGCACTGGTAGATCGTCTGTTGCTGCAATGCATTGAGTGGCGAATTTCTAAGATAAACAGCCAATATGTAGCTGGCGGGTATTGCAGTGCCTACGGCAAAAATCAGCGGTATTTTTTTAAACAACACCCACTCAAGCCCAGCGGGTGTTTTGATGAAGCCTGGTAGTTTATTTAAATAGCGCATTAATAATGTTGATGGGCTTTACTGTGGTTGGTTCAATACAGACTTTCCCAGAATTTCCACCAGACTTTTTCATCTGTCGGGGTTTTGTTGCCGAACATGGCGCTATCAGGGTAGTTGGTTTTTAAAATACGTAAGGTATCATTTTTAAAATCATCCATGCCGAGCAGATCATAGGCGCTAATCATAATCACAAGCGCCTCTTCAACTGAGGGTGATTGCGGATAGTATTCAATTACATATTTTGTGCGGTTGACTGCGGCAATATACGCCTGGCGCTTCATGTAATAGCGTGCGACGTGCAGTTCATGTTCGGCTAGGCTGTTGGCTAAATAAACCATGCGTTGTGTTGCATCTTTGGCGTAGCGACTTTTTGGATAGCGCGTGACTAACTCTTTAAAAATAGAAAAAGAATCACGCAAAGCGCGTGGGTCACGGTCGCTGATTTGTTGTTTGGATATTTTCTCTATAATGCCGCGCTCGTTGAATAAGGCCAGGCCTTTTAGGTAATAGGCATAATCAACATTAGAGTGGTTGGGATGCAACGAGATGAAGCGATCCGCAGCAGCAACAGCGAGAATGGGGTCTTGTTTTTTATAATGCGCGTAAGCGGTTTCAAGTTGTGCCTGGGTGGCAAAGCGGCCATGTGGATAGCGTGACTCTAACTTTTGAAACAGCGCGATCGCCTTATCGTAATCTTTATCAACCATTTTGGCAGCGCCTTCTTGGTAAATACGCTCAGCCGACCAGCCCTTAGTTTCATCAAGTTCGGTTGGGTCGCCAAAAATTGCACACGCATTGAGTAGCAAGGTAAACGCTAAAATTAAGATATACTTCATGCCAAAACCGCCTCTAATATTTTTAAGCAATTATAACCGATGACTGATACTACTCAACAAACTCTTACACACTCAGTGACACTGACAATTCCGCATGATAGCGGTGGTTTGCGCTTGGATGTGGCATTGCAGCATTTATTGCCAGAACACTCGCGTTCACGCTTGCAAGCCTGGATTAAAGAAGGTTTGGTGATGGTGGATGGCAATTCCAGCACTGCAAAAACCAAAGTATGGGGAGGGGAAGAAATTCATGTGGAGGTTCAAGTTAAACCTGAGGTGAATGCATTTATTGCGCAGGATATTCCGCTCAACATTGTGTATGAAGATGAGCATATTCTTGTGGTCAATAAACCTGCTGGGATGGTGGTGCATCCTGCTGCCGGCAACTGGCAGGGCACGCTGCTCAATGCCTTGCTGTTTCATGCGCCACAGTTGCACGATGTGCCACGTGCGGGTATTGTGCATCGACTGGATAAAGAAACCAGCGGCTTGCTGGTTGTGGCAAAAACATTAAGTGCGCAGACAAATTTAGTGCGTCAGTTACAGGCACGTACAGTTAAGCGGGAGTATCGTGCGATCGTATGGGGTCAGTTATGGCGTAATGGTGTGGTGGATCAGCCGATAGGGCGTGACCCGCGCTCGCGTACTAAAATGGCCATTAACCGCATGGGTAAACCTGCAGTTACGCGCTATGAAATTTTAGAGCGCTTTTCTGTGCAAACTTATTTGCGCTGCAATCTTGAAACTGGCCGCACCCACCAGATTCGCGTACATATGCAGCATTTGAAAGCACCTTTGGTAGGCGACCCCGTTTATGGTTACCGAGGTATTGTGCCCATTCGTGCCATGACGCATACATTGCGTGATGCGGTGAGTCACTTTCATCGCCAGGCTTTGCACGCCATCAAGCTGGGTTTGCTGCATCCTGCTACCAATGAATTTATGGAATGGCAAATTGAGTTGGCCGACGATATGAAAGTGTTGCTCGAAGCCATGCGACACGAGGATCCACGTGATGAAGAGGATGATTTTGAGTTGAGCATGGAGCCTTATCTTGCAGATGAAGACTACGCGTATGGCGATGATGAAGATGATATGGAAGATGATGCTGATTTAGATTTAGAAGAGGAGTAGATGCATGGATGCGCTCAATTTTATTCATCCTGGCTGGCCCGCTCCTGCAAATGTAAAGGCATTGCAGACTACGCGTGCAGGTGGCGTGAGCAAAGGCGCTTATGCCAGCTTGAATTTAGGTACGCATGTGGCAGATGACCCCGTTGCGGTGGACAAAAATCGTCAACTACTCAGTCAATATTTACCCAGTGAGCCAGTATGGGTTAATCAGGTGCATGGGGTGGAGGTGATTGACGCGGCAATCAGCAACTGTTTGCAAAATGCGGATGCATCGTTTACCACAAAAAAGAACGTGGTATGTGTGACTATGACGGCGGATTGTCTGCCGGTTTTACTTTGTGACAAGCAGGGGTCGGTTGTGGCAGCGGTACACGCTGGCTGGCGTGGGCTGTGTGATGGGGTGATTGAAGCGGCTATTCAAAAAATGCAGGTAGCCCCCACTGAGATTCTAGTGTGGCTAGGGCCTGCAATTGGACCAGACGCTTTTGAAGTGGGTGATGATGTGCGTGCGCAGTTTATTGCAAATGATGCGCAGGCTGAGTTGGCATTCAAGCCGCTAGCAGGCAAGTGGTTGTGTAATATGTACACAATTGCAAAGCAGCGCCTAAGTCGGCTTGGTGTTGAACAGGTTTTTGGTGCAACGGTGAATGACGATTTCTGTACTTATACCGATCATTCAAGATTTTTCTCATTCAGGCGTGATCAATCAACTGGACGTATGGCAACGATGATTTGGCTTGAGTCGAGTAAATAGGGCACCATCAGTTATAATGGCGGACTTTACAAAACGCAGGGTAGTGCATGTCGATTCCTGATTTATCAATACTAACGTGGATTATCCTGTCCAGTCTGGTTGGCGGTTTATTAAGCGTGAGCCTGGCAGGGTTGTTTGCATTGAATTTACGCACGGCCTGGGTGCCCATGCTGGTGAGCTACGCCATAGGTGCGATGCTGGGCGCGGTTTTTTTAGAGATACTGCCACATGCTTTTGAAAAAGCAGACAGCATTCAACATATTTCTGCCACGCTGTTATTGGGTCTGCTACTGTTTTTTGTATTAGAGAAACTGGTTATTTGGCGTCACTGCCATGGTGATCATTGTGAAGTGCACGCAATCCACACCGAACATCATTGTCCTGAAACCCAAGCTGGGGAAGAGAATGCCAGATTCAAGGCGGTGACTAAGCATGGGCCATCCATTGTGAGTGGCTATGGGCACTCGCACCATCATCATGACAGCGGTCGCAGTGGCATGATGATCATGATTGGTGATACTTTTCATAATTTTGTGGATGGCATTTTAATTGCAGCTGCATTTTTAGTTGATGTGAAACTCGGCATGGTGACAGCGCTTGCCATTATCTCGCACGAAATCCCGCAGGAAGTCGGTGATTTCTTGATACTTTTACATTCGGGCTACAGTAAAAAGCAGGCTTTCATTTTTAATTTGGTTTCAAGTTTAGCCACATTGGTTGGCGGCCTAATCGCATATTTTGCACTGCAATATGTCATGACATGGGTTCCCTATATTCTGGGGTTGGCGGCCGCAAGTATGCTCTATGTGGCAGTGGCTGATTTGATTCCTAGTTTGCATAAACGTACGGAGCTGAAAGCGACAGTCGCACAAGTGTTATTAATCACTATGGGGATTAGCACTATCCTGATTGTGCACGTGCTCATCGAGTGAGTGTTTTGCTCGTTGGCGTCGCCTATGTTTAACACCCATGAGCCAGAGTAGCAGTGCGCATGGTAGCAAGCCATAGAATATAAAAGTCAACAGGCCTGCTGTAATAGTTTTTTCAGTTGCGGCCATCAGCACGGTGACATAGAGCCAGGCGATTGCAATAATGTACATGGTTTTGAATGCTTTTTTAGGTTCAGTGATTTGTAAGTTTTAATAATTTTAGGTGTTATCAGGTTTATATGACAATCAACGCTTCAATTAAAAATACGACACCAAAAGTCGGTTTCGTATCGTTAGGCTGCCCCAAGGCGGGTTCTGATGCAGAACGTATTCTCACTCAATTGCGTGCAGAAGGCTATGAAATTTCTGGTAGCTATGATGAGGCCGACTTAGTGGTGGTGAACACCTGCGGTTTTATTGATAGTGCAGTAGAAGAATCGCTCGATGCAATTGGGGAAGCTATTCATAAAAACGGCAAGGTGATTGTCACAGGCTGTCTAGGGGCAAAAAAAGGCGTAGTTGAATCTGCGCACCCCAGCGTGTTGGCAGTCACAGGCCCACATGCTCTTGAAGAAGTGATGACAGCAGTACATGCTAACTTACCCAAGCCGCATGAGCCGTTTATAGATTTGGTGCCGCCACAGGGCATCCGTTTAACGCCCAAGCATTATGCTTATCTTAAAATTTCTGAAGGCTGTAATCACCGATGCAGCTTTTGCATCATTCCGAGCATGCGTGGTGACCTAGTCAGCCGTCCGATTGGTGAAGTGCTGAATGAGGCAGAGAATCTGGTCAATGCGGGCGTGAGTGAGATATTAGTGATTTCACAGGACACTTCAGCCTATGGTGTGGATGTAAAGTATCGCCCTGGCTTTTGGAATGGGCGTCCTGTTAAAACGCGCATGACCGAACTAACCAAGGCCTTAAGTGAGCTTGGCGTGTGGACGCGTTTGCATTATGTTTATCCATATCCGCATGTGGATGAAGTGATACCACTCATGGCGGACGGGCTGATTTTGCCGTATCTGGATGTACCGTTTCAGCATGCGAGCCCGCGTGTGCTTAAAGCAATGAAACGACCAGCCAGTAGCGAAAATAACCTGGCGCGCATCAAAGCATGGCGTGAGATATGTCCAGACATTACGATACGGAGTACTTTTATTGCAGGGTTCCCGGGTGAGACAGAGCATGATTTTCAAATGCTACTCGACTTTTTAGAAGAAGCTCAGCTGGATAGGGTGGGGTGCTTTGCTTATTCAGCCGTAGATGGCGCTGCGGCTAACGCGTTGCCAGATCAAGTGCCTGAGGAAGTCAAGCAAGCGCGTCTGAGCCGCTTTATGGAAGTACAGGAGCGCATTAGTGCTGCCAAGCTGCATGCCAAAATCGGCAGTGTTCAAACGGTGCTGGTGGATGAAATTGTGACTGACGTTGAAGGGAATATCGAGGCGATAGGTAGAACTAAAGCCGATGCCCCGGAAATTGATGGCGTAGTCTATCTGGAAGACGCAGAGGGGCTGAGTCCTGGTGATTTTGTAGAAGTTGAGATTTATAGTGCAGATGGTCATGACTTACGTGGTGGACCGCCCAGAGTGAACGACCATTAGATATCAACGGGTGCATATGCTTGTGCACCCGTTGATACTTTAAAAGACAGATGAAAGTGCCTGTAATGAAAACCTGTTTTTTGTCTAGGTAACAGGTCTCAGAGACTATTTTTTATTACCAGCAAGTCCATCAACCCCATGACCAATCACGCCTCCAATGGCAGCGCCTCCCACCGTGCCCAGTGAACTTCCTCCAGTAAGCACCGCTCCCGCAACCCCACCTATGGCGGCTCCGGCAGCTGCATTTTTTTGCCGTGTTGATAAATCAGCACAGCTACTAAGTAATAAAACTATAGTAAGCAGTGAAATTATCTTTGTGATTTTGTAGTGCATCATAATCTCCTTCAAGTAGAAATACGCCATTTTCTTAATCAATGGACAAGTTAACTATCAGTCAGCCATCATGATGATGATTGCGCTGATTGCAATCAGTGTGGGCCATTTTGCAATCTTTAAAATACTGTTAGATTTGAGTTGGACTTTTCTGGATGACGCTTTAGTTGTTTTGGCTGCCAGCGTATCAGGCTCATTAATGTCACTAGTTAGTATTTTTGAATTTGGCCATTCTGGTTGAGTTGGTTCTGGAAAGTTTTCGGTGACGTTGAAAATGGCTTCGGGTAACTGAAATTTTTGTTTCATTTTAATATCCTATGCTCAAAAGTCGTTTTTATTCAAATCAGGCAAAATTGCCGCTTAATCTTTCAATTAAAATGCATGTGATAAAAGTCCATTAATAGAGAGGCTCTCAAGGTATAGCATTTAGTTATGGTGCTTTAAAAGTAATATTCAATTTAGCCTTTAGCACAGACTTGTTTCATTATCTGGGTATCTTCCAGACAGTCAAAATCATTAGCCAAAATGAAGCGTCTTGCAGCCGTCAATAGATTTAGGCGCATTATTTTCGATTGGGATGTCAGCACGTAAACATTCTGCTGCACGATTTCTGCATGTAATAAGCTTGGGATGTAATAGGTATGTTTTTTTTCAGAGCATTCGTCTAAAACGCTTAATTTACAGTCATTAATGTTGATGTCTATTAATTTCCATCTGGGCTTTTCCAGGTCTTTTTCCACGTAACCACCTCAAATACTTTTGATCTGACGGAGTTAATAATAGCATAATTATCCAAGTGTGGGAAAATGTCACACAATTAATGATGAAATTTATATACGTCTGTCAGTTGCCTGTATTTTAGAGATGGGATGGCGTGTACCTATGTTGTGAAATATGACTGGCATGAAGAGCTGGTCTTCATGTTAGGTATTGTGATGGGGCGATAATGCTATGAGAATAAATCGGGAAGGATAGGCGCAGGTCTTTGACTATCAGCACGCTCTTCGAGAAAGTCAAAAGTAAGTGGGCAGCGCGTAGGTTTTCGCAATGCTTTTTTACGCTTGGCATTGTTGGCGGCGAGCTCAATATAGGGTGTTTGGCTAATACGTACGTAGCCCGAAGCATTGAGTTTTTGTTCGGTAGTTTCAAACAGGCTGAGCGGATTATCAATATTTTGCAACGTAACTACTTGTTTGGTGACTCTGAGTACGTTGTACATCACAAATTTATTCGCAGTTTGTTTACCGTAAATTTCACCAGTATGAATAGCCACAAATATCTCCAACTCAAATATGGTGGTATGTTATCGCTCCCATCACTGATGCACAAGTGCAGTTTTATTGTTTTCTGCGTAAGTCAATATGAGCTTTAATCATTTCAATTGCCTGATGGCGAAACTGCGTGCCGTTGCTGTCTTTAATCCACATATGCAACAGACCGCCAAAGAATAAATGCGTGTCCACTGCCAACGCGTGTGCAGAAAGCTTTGGGCCAATTAAGTTTTGCGCATGTGCGCGTTGGTAAGCAACTTCATATTTCTCCACTAGGCTAGAGCAGTTATCAAGTATCTGATGTAGTACTGCTGCAAATTCATCTACGTATTCACATTTAATCATGATGATTTCGTAAACTTCACGCTGTGCCTGACTTGCATCGAGATCATGAATTGTCTGGCACAGACTAGCCTCAATTTGGCTAAGTGGATCGTTAGCACTCTCTGGCACTTTTGACAGTACATCGTCAACTTTATCAAACAAAGGCAAGAACACCTGCTCGCGAATGGCGTGAAAAATGTCTGTTTTATTTTTAAAGTGCCAATACACTGCCCCACGTGTGACATTGGCTTCTGTCGCAATGTGTTCTAGTGTTGATCTGCTCACACCACGGCGCAAAAATACTGCGCGCGCAGCATCCATGATGCGGCGTTTAGTGAGTTCGGCGTCTTCTTTAGTTTTTCTAACCATTCAATCAGTTCTTTAACTATATTCTTTATTAAATTGATATATTTTAATTTACATACATACTTGATTGTATATAATATACATGCAAACTCGTATGTAAGCAAGTTTTTGAAGTGCTACTACGGCTAAATATGAGTTAAATTAATAAGTTATAGCGTTAGTTTGCTTTAATTCAGTTGACTTTTAAATGACATTAAATTTTTAAAGATCATTAATACTAAAGTAATTAATAAAAGTGGAGCTTTTTATGGGTAACAATCCTCAGGCTAAAGTTATGCAAGTGCAAGTTAACAAAAAAAAGAGCCTGATGCTAAGCTCAGCATTGCTGGTTTTGACGGTATTCTTTTTAGCAGCTTGTAATAAAAAAGAAGATTCAAGTCAACCTCCAGCGCAAATGCCAGCATTGCCTGTGAGCTTCATTACCATGGCTGCGACGAGTGTTCCCATTAGCACAGAAGCTGTCGCCCAGACAGAAGGGGCTAAAGAAGTGGAGGTACGCCCGCGCGTTGGAGGTATTTTACTAAAAAAACGCTTTGAAGAAGGCGCACCCATCAAAGCAGGGCAAGCGATGTTCTTGATCGACCCAGTGCCGTTTCAAAATGCGCTTGAGAGTGCAAAGGCGCAACTTGCTCAGCAAAAAGCGCGCTTAGAGCAAACGCAGCGCGAGGCACAGCGGCTGCAAGGATTGCTCGCAACACAGTCGATTAGTCAGCGTGAGGCTGATAATGCTGCATCCGACTATGCTTTGGCGCGTGCAGGTCTGGCGCAAATGGAAGCGAATGTACGCGAGGCGGAGTTAAATTTATCCTACACCACAGTAACCGCCCCATTGTCGGGCATTGCGGGCCGTTTTGTGTTTTCTGAAGGTGCGCTGGTGAGTGCAAATACCAGTTTGCTGACTACAATCAGCGAAATTTCACCGATTTGGGTGCGTTTTAGTTTATCGGATTCAGAATTGGCACAACTGGGAGGTCGTTTAAGTGAAAAAAATGTACAGAAAATCACGCTTATTTTGCCAGATGGCAGTGAATATCAGCAGCCTGGAAAGCTTAACTTCGCCGCCAGTCAAATTGACCCTAGTCTAGGTACGCAGCAGTTACGTGCTACCTTCGATAATGCCAATCAGCAGTTGCTGCCAGGTCAGTTTGTGCGGATTCGCGTTACGACAGGCGTACAGGATGGGGTGTTTTTGGTGCCGCAAACAGCGGTGTTGACTGGTGATAAAGGTAAATTTGTCTATGTGGTCGAAAAATCCGAAGGCGACAAAAGCATTGCCGGTATTCGTCCTATTCAGGTTGGCAGTTGGCAAGGGACTGATTGGGTGGTGCTGAGCGGGCTCAATGCAGGGGATCAGGTGCTGGTGGATAATTTGATTAAAATACGCCCCAATGCGCCCATAGCCCCTCATCCTTTTGGCAGTGCGCCTGCTTTACCTGACGCTAAATAGGGGAAAGCGCATGACAAAATTCTTTATTACACGCCCGATTTTTGCCTCGGTACTTTCAATTATTATTGTATTGGCAGGTTTGGCTGCGGCTTTTAAGCTACCGATTGCTCAATATCCGCAAATTGCCCCGCCAACCGTGATGATTACGGCCACTTATCCAGGTGCAAGTGCTGACACAATCTCAAAAACTGTAGCTGCGCCCATCGAAGAGCAGTTGAGCGGTGTGGAAAACCTGCTTTATTTTAATTCAAGTGCCGATTCTAGCGGCACACTTACGATTACAGCGACATTTGAAATAGGCACGGATGTTGATCAGGCGACATTTAATGTCAGTAACCGTGTCAATATCGCAACGCCAAGGTTGCCAGAGGAGGTGCGTCGCAATGGTTTGATTGTACAGAAGCGTTCTAACGATATTTTACTGGTGGTGATGCTGACCTCAAAAGACAAGGAAAATCATAACCGTTTATTTTTAAGTAACTATGCAACACTTAATATCCTTGATGAATTAAAACGCATTAAAGGTGTGGGAGATGCCCTTATTTTTGGCGGTCAGGATTATTCCATGCGCATTTGGCTACGCCCCGACCGCATGGCGCAACTGGGAGTCACAACCACTGATATTGCTGCCGCAATTAATGCGCAAAATAACCAGTATGCAGCGGGTCGCATCGGTCAGGAGCCAGCACCCGCAGATCAGGCGTTGGTGTATACCGTGACTGCAAAGGGGCGTCTGGTTGATCCTGCAGAGTTTGGCAATATTATCATTCGGGCAGATGGTCCACGTGGCGTGCTTTATCTTAAAGACGTTGCGCGCGTGGAACTTGGTGCGCAAAGTTACAATGTGCAATCAACCTTAAATGGTGAGCCTGGCGTGGCGATGCCGATTTTTATGCAGTCTGGTGCTAATGCGCTGGAAACTGCTAGCGGTATTAAGCTCAAAATGCAGGAGTTAAGCGAGCGTTTTCCTGAAGGCATGCTTTACACCATTCCTTATGATACGAGTGATTTCGTTAAGGCGACCATTAAAGAGGTATTTAAAACCTTTGCCGAGGCGCTGGTGCTGGTGGTGCTGGTGGTATATCTCTTCTTGCAGAGCTGGCGAGCAACGTTGATACCGATTATTGCTGTACCAATCTCACTCATTGGCACTTTCGCGGGGCTTTATCTGTTTGGATTCTCGATTAATCTGCTGACATTGTTTGCGATGATTCTAGCGATTGGTATCGTGGTGGATGATGCGATTGTCGTGCTGGAGAATACCGAGCGTTTGATGCAAGAGGAAAATTTAAACCCGCTGGCCGCAGCTGTGAAATCGATTAATCAGGTGTCGGCAGCAGTCGTGGCTATTGTACTGGTGTTATGCGCGGTATTTGTGCCCGTGGCCTTTTTAGGCGGCATAGCGGGCGAGCTTTATCGACAGTTTGCTGTGACCGTAGCGATTGCTGTGGTGATTTCGGGTGTTGTTGCCTTGACACTGTCTCCTGCACTGTGCGCGATGATCTTAAAGAAATCACATCAGGAAAATAGATTTTTTAAAGCCTTCAACCAAAGCTTCGCCAGATTAACGCGATTTTATACAGGGACCGTCAACTTAACGCTGCATCATAGAATTATCGGCGGCATTGTATTTGCGGCTATCGTGGTTGTGGTGGTGTTGCTCTTTCGCGTGGTACCAGGTAGTTTTGTACCAGCAGAGGATCAAGGTTATGTGGTTGCTTTGACTGTGATGCCAGATGGTGCAACCTTGAGCCGTACCAGCAAAACTACAGAAAACATTCGTGCCACGATTGCAGAAGATCCAGCGGTCGCTTTTCAGTTTGCGGTCAATGGGTTTGAATTGTTATCAGGCGCCAATAAATCGAATGCTGCTACCATGTTTGTCAGGCTTAAAGACTGGAATGAGCGGGAAACCTCGGCAGAACAGATTGTAGGTAAGTTATTTGGCATAGGTATGAGTCAGCCAGACGGTTTGGGCTTTGCTGTTAACCCACCCGCCATCAGGGGGTTGGGTGCCGCAGGTGGTTTTGAAGTGTACGTGCAGAGCCAGCGCGATTCAGACCCTATTAAACTTGCTGAGGTCATGAATCATTTTATCGATGCAATGCGTGCAGAGTCAAAACTGACTGGACTTAATTCATTTTTCCGTCCCACTGTTCCGCAGTTGCTGATTGAGGTGGACGAGGCCAAAGCTATTTCACAAGGTGTGCGAATCGCGGATATTTATGCCACGCTACAGAGTACCATGGGATCGTTTTATGTGAATGACTTTAACCGTAGCAGCCGCACCTACCGTGTGCAGTTGCAGGCAGAACCAGCCTACCGAATGAAGCCAGAGGATTTGGGCAAGGTTTATGTGCGTAGTCAGCCTACCTTAACCAGCCCTGCTGGCAACATGATTCCACTTTCCGCACTGAGTAAGGTGACGGATATCGTGGGGGCTGAGCAATTGGAGCGCTATAACGGCTTACTCTCAGCCAAGGTGTTCGGTAGCGGTGCGCCTGGTGTAAGTTCAGGAGATGCTATTGAGTTGGTTGAAAATATAGCTAAAAACAACCTGCCAGATGGTTATCGCATCGCATGGACAGGACAGGCCTATCAGGAGAAACGTACAGGGTCGGCCGCGATGTTTGCCTTTGGTTTTGCTATTGTGATGGTGTTCTTGATTTTGGCTGCACAGTTTGAAACCTGGGCGTTGCCACTGGCTGTGATCATGGCGGTGCCATTTGCACTGGCTGGTGCATTGCTGGCTGTTTTGCTGAGAGGTATGCCTAATGATATTTATTTCCAGATTGGCTTGATCACGCTTATTGGGTTGGCTGCCAAAAATGCAATTTTGATTGTGGAGTTCGCGAGCCAGAAAATGGAAGAGGGCATGCCGATTGCGCAGGCTGCACTAGAGGCGGCAAGGATGCGTTTCAGGCCGATTGTGATGACTTCTATGGCGTTTGTGTTGGGCATCGTGCCATTGGTTATTGCGACGGGTGCGGGTGCTGCCGCACGGCAATCTATGGGTACTGGTGTGTTTGGTGGCATGCTGCTGGCTACTTTTGTGGCAACAATATTCATCCCCATGTTTTTTACTTGGTTAAGTAATGCGCATGTCGACAGAAAACATCATGAGTTACCCGATGAGATCGTGGCTACTGAGGCGAAGGAAAATTTATGATCAGTAATAATCAATTGAGCCATGTAAAACCAGTTTTAATTGCAGTGTCTGTTGCCATGCTTTTGTCTGGATGTCAGTCAATTTGGCCTGATTATTTGCGCCCTAAAATTGCCATGCCAGAGCAGTATGTGGACAGTGGAGCCATGGTGGATTCTGATGATAAGGTTGCAAATGACTGGTGGAACTTGTATCAGGATGAGGTGTTGAGTGCACTGGTTGAACAGGCATTAATTCAAAATAAAGATATTAAGTTAGCCGTTGCACGTATAGAAGAAGCTGACGCCAAAATGCGTGAAGTGGGCGCTTTTCTGCTGCCACAGATTGACTTGGATGCCAGTGCTAAGCGTACAAGAGTCACGGAGGCGGGGCCTGTTCCAATTTTTTCTGGCAATCCAAGAAGTAACTATAACGTTGGATTGAATACCACTTTTGAACTGGATTTTTGGGGTAAGTTAGCGCGCGCAAAAGAAGCGGCCAGAGCGCAGTCGCTCGCTAGCCGCTATGCAAAGGACACAGTGCATTTGACACTGTCAGGCTTGGTGGCGACCAATTATTTCAATTTGCGTAGTGTGGAGTCGCAACTCGAAATCGCCAAATCAAATGCTAAGAGCCGTGATGAAAGCCTTGCGCTGACCAAGCGGCGTTTAGAGGGCGGCGTGGCCTCTGCTTTGGATGTGCATCAGGCTGAAGTAGCGCTTGCGACTTTGCAGGCTCAGTTGGCGGAATTGGAAAGGCTTAAGTCATTAAGTATCCATCAACTGGCGGTGTTAACTGGAGATTTGTCATTGGTAGCCAATGGTCTTAAATCTTCAGCAAGAAAACTAACAGATTTACCTGTCCCCCCCACGCCACCTGCGGGTTTGCCTTCACAATTACTGGAGTCGCGTCCTGATTTGCAGCAGACTGAGCAGCAAATGATTGCTGCAAATGCGAATGTCGCAGTGGCCAAGGCTGCCTTGTATCCCTCAATATCGCTGACTGCCAACTTGGGTGGTGAGAGTGTTGAGCTTGGTGATGTATTGAAGTCTGCGGCACGTATCTGGACAGGTGGGCTGACCTTGCATCTGCCGATTTTTGATTCGGGCAAACTGAATGCCAAAGTGGACCAGGCAAGTGCACAGCAGAAACAAGTGCTCGCCAACTATGAAGGTGCCATACAGAGTGCTTTTAAAGAGGTGAACGATGCCTTGGTAAACCTGCGGCAGCAAACTGCGCGTGAAAAATCCTTGTTGACGGCGCAGGCCTCTGCGCAAAACATGTTAACCGTATCAGAAACGCGTTATCAGTCTGGTTATTCAGCTTATCTGGAGGTGCTAGATGCACAGCGCACTTGGCACGAAACTAGCCTTGCTTTTGTGCAGGCGCGTCAGGCCAGATTGGCAGCGAGTGTTGAATTGTTCAAGGCGTTGGGTGGCGGTTGGAAAGTAGAGGCTCCCCATTAGTCATGCGCCTCATTTTGGTTATGACGACAACGCCTGAATTTGCCGGTGTCTTTCGATATCAGTAGTGAATGTCACTCTGACCCAGTTGCCATGGCGCTCATGAGATTTTGTGAAGCGTAACAAGATATCTTCGCCCAAAATATTCACTTTAAAAATATCATTCTTGTTATATTGCAGTTTGGGAATAATCAGCGATTCCTGATGCGATAAAGACTGTTCTCTAGGTAAATAAAGGCAGGTAAAGTTAGTCGGGTCGCTGCCAAAGCTGCTATTCATAAAGCTGCCAGTGTCCCCAAACTCGGTGTTGGCAAAGTAAGGGTCATTATGATTGCTAAATTGCCCCGCACTGAATGCGAGTTTAGGGGTTTGTAGGCTTACGTTCTCAGCAGGTGCATAAAAAGCGATGTTGCTTAATAGCTCCACACCAATATGTAATTCGTTGCCTATAATTGGCTTAATCGATCTGATCATGCCAAGTTTTGTGTTGTTTTTCTGATCTTTGGCTGAAATGCCTACCAGCATGCCAAGGTTGACTTCATTGGCGTGCTTATTGACATTAATACCCATGCCTTTACTGGATTCATCAACAATAGTAGCGCGTTCTACACTCAAATCCATGTAAATAACATTAGGTTCGCCACGGTTGATGTTGTGTGAGGCTAATCGCTCATCCAGAGATTTCTCGCTCTGGTAAGATTTTCCCTCGCGCTGGGCTTTTATATTTTCATACTGTTTAATCTGATCGCATATTTCTTTAAATCCATAAGTCGTTGAAACGGATTTTTCTGTTTTAGACCGGTCTTCAGACCTGCGCTGACGCTTGTAATCCACGCGTGACCATTCTGAGTGGAGTAACTCGAATGTTTCCAGCGCGTCTTTATGGCTAATGAGTTCTTTCATCAGAGGCTGTTTGGGCGAGATATTAAACTCAATAAGGGAAATACTCAGTTCAATTTTTGAGTTGACGCTGTCAAAGTTCCAATAGCGGAAGCTATCTTCCAGTTTAAGGTTTCTGATACGTTTTGCAGATTTGTTGCTAGCAGTATCTACATAAAATAAATGCTGATGTTCGTCATAAGTTTTATCGATGCTGATTTTTGACGTCCATGCAACTAGCATTTTGCTGGCCAGCTCAATTTGCTGACATTTTAGACTTAGGTTTTCCAAAGTACCTAACATGCACGCGTAGATGTAGGCATTGGACAATGATATTGGATCCTGATCAGAATATGACTGAATTTTAGCGTTTAACAAGGCTTGTTTTTCAGCGAGTCTATACAGTTGCGACAGTTGCAGCCACACATTAGCTGGCGCGCTTTGGTAGTTGTAATAGCGCCACTTGACCATTTGCGTTGCATTTCTGAAAGCACGTGCCAGAAAAAGCTGAACGTGCTCCTGGTATTGATCAAAATAAAAATCAGTCAGGGTATAGTAAATTAAAAATAACTGACGGTGGTAAAAGCAGACTGCTTCCGAGATGCGTTCTTCTAACTCTGCGTTGATGTTTTCGACATTCACAAAATGTGTTGTGAGTCTTTCGACAATACTGTGTGTTTTTTCATCAGCGGTAAATAATGCTTTGAGGTGAATCTCCTCTTCAAAAACATTTTTCTTAAAGTCTTCACTGAGCTTTTTGGTGGTCATCTCGATAATGGAGATGTCATCCATGTGATCAAAGCTATTAAGCCAGCTGAGTGAGATTTTCGACTTGGGCGTAGCGGAATATTTGAATAGTTTTTGTAGTAATTCCATGGTGTTTTAATGCGTAATCAATGTTGAGTTAAATAGACATAGGCAAATAGCATGCCAATACGCTATTTTTCAAGACTCTTAGCATAACTATGCAGGGGATGAGGGCAATATGAAATCGCTCTTTCGGGTGAGTGTTGAGGGCTTTTGGTAAGTTGCACATGATAAGTTTTAGTAAATTTCAGTTTAATTTTTTGTGCGGCTAGGCGCCATGTTAAAATAACCAACATTAAAAATAATGCTAGAAATTTGACAGATATGACGGTTCGTACACGATTTGCTCCGAGTCCTACGGGGTTTTTACATATAGGCGGGGCACGTACCGCTTTGTTTTCATGGGCGTTTGCTAAAAGGCACCATGGCAGCTTTATTTTACGGGTTGAAGATACCGATGTAGCGCGCAGCACCCCAGAGGCGGTGCAGGCAATTCTCGATGGCATGCATTGGCTTGGACTGAGCTATGATGAAGGTCCATTTTATCAGATGCAACGGATGCCGCGTTATAAAGAAGTGCTACAGAAAATGTTGGATGAGGGCACTGCGTACTATTGTTATGCGGGTAAAGAAGAATTGGAGGCATTGCGTGAAAGCCAGATGCAGCAGGGTTTAAAGCCACGCTATGACGGCCGCTGGCGCCCAGAAGCGGGCAAGTTGTTACCTGCCCCTCCGCAAGATGCAGCCCCGGTGATTCGCTTTAAAAACCCTCAGGATGGTGAAGTGGTCTGGGATGATTTGGTAAAAGGCCAAATTCGCATTGCCAATAAAGAGCTGGATGATCTGATTATTGCGCGTGCGGATGGTACGCCGACTTATAACTTCTGTGTTGTGGTAGATGATAATGACATGGGGATTACGCAAGTGATTCGTGGTGATGACCACGTGAATAACACACCGCGTCAAATTAACCTGTTGCAGGCTTTAGGGGCGACTGTGCCTCAATACGCGCATCTGTCGATGATATTGGGTGATGACGGTCAGAAGCTTTCAAAGCGTCACGGCGCGGTAAGTGTGATGCAGTATGATGAAGAGGGTTATCTGCCAGAAGCGGTGCTTAATTATTTGGCGCGTTTGGGCTGGAGTCATGGTGATGATGAAATCTTCAGTATGAAGCAGTTCTGTGCCTGGTTTGATTTGGACCATATCACGCCTTCTGCCGCCCAATTTAATACTGAAAAACTGAAGTGGCTGAACGCGCATTATATCAAGCTAGCCAGTGATGAGCGTTTGGTGGCTGATATTAGCAAGCGCCTTGCGCAGATGGGTGTGGCTGTGACGGCATTGCCTGACTTGAGTGGTGTGATTGCGTTATACAAGGAGCGCGTACACACCCTTAATGAGTTGGCTGAAAGTATTGCTTATTTCTACAAAAAGCCAGAAATAGATGCAATTGCAGCAGAAAAGCACTTTAATCAGGAGATTAAACCCGCCATGGAGCGTTTGCTCCAGCATCTAGAGCGTGTCGAGTGGACAGCAGAGGAAATACACCATGCAGTGAGTGAAGTGGTTGCTGCCTTTGCGTTGAAGTTTCCAAAAGTCGCCATGCCGCTGCGTGTGATGCTCACTGGTACAGCACAGTCGCCAAGTATTGACCAAGTCATGTGTTTGTTAGGTCGCGATGAGGTTCTGGCACGTATTAAGGCAGTTCAATTGTAAATTTATGAAAAATATAGAACGAATTGGATTGTGCTTAATCATAACCAGAGTATTATCAGCAATAAGCAGTAAAATTTTATTTAACTCCAAACAATAGGAGATGTCATGACTCACAAAGGGCAAATGTTACAAGACCCATTCCTGAATGCGCTACGTAAAGAACACGTGGCAGTATCCATTTACCTGGTCAATGGGATTAAACTGCAAGGTCAGGTTGATTCGTTTGATCAATATGTTATTTTGCTTAAAAACACTGTCACACAGATGGTTTACAAGCATGCTATTTCAACGATTGTGCCGGCACGTGCTATTAGCATCGGCTTGTCAGAAGGCGATGAATAAGCATTGAAAGATTTGTTTGAAAGGCCAAGTGGCGGTGAAGCCGCCATCTTGGTGAGCGTGGATTTTAGTGAGCCTGATTATGAAGAGAGTCTGGAAGAGCTTCGTCAACTGAGCTTGAGTGCAGGTTTGGCTGTGCGCGGAACAGTTCAGGGTAAAAGATCTTCACCTGATGCTAAGTTATTTATCGGTAGCGGAAAAGCGGATGAGTTGCTGCAGCTGATGCAGGCGAGTGAATCTAATATTGCGGTGTTTAACCACGACCTGACTCCCTCCCAGCAACGAAATTTAGAGCGTTTATTGCAGGCGCGGGTGGTGGATAGAACTGGGCTGATTTTGGATATTTTCAGCCAGCGTGCACAAACGCATGAAGGTAAACTGCAAGTCGAACTTGCTCAGCTTGAGCATCTATCAACACGTTTAGTGCGAGGCTGGACACACTTGGAGCGCCAGAAGGGCGGTATCGGCGTGCGTGGCGGCCCTGGTGAAACTCAGCTGGAGCTAGACCGCCGTATGTTACGCATCCGGGTGAAGCAGCTACGCGAAAAGCTGTCAAAGCTCAAAGCGCAGCGTGGTATGCAAAGACGTGCACGCAAGCGTTCTAACGTGATGACGGTGTCTTTGGTTGGTTACACCAATGCAGGTAAGTCCACAATCTTCAATCGTCTCACCAAAGCCAATATCTATGCGGCAGACCAACTGTTTGCTACCTTGGATACCACCACGCATAAGATTTTTATTCCAGAATGCGGCGCGGTTGTATTATCTGATACGGTGGGGTTTATCAAACACCTACCACATGCGCTGGTGGAGGCTTTTGGTGCAACCTTGGAAGAGGCCGCGCAGGCGGATTTGTTGCTGCATATCGTGGATACGGCAAGCAGTAACCGTGATGAGCAAATTGCAGAAGTCAATAAAGTGCTGGTTGAAATAGGTGCGACGCAAGTGCCGCAGGTTTTGGTGCATAACCAAATTGATCGTGTTGGGTTGGCACCTGCTGTCGCTCGCGATGAGTATGGTAGAATTACATGTGTGCATGTTTCTGCAAAAACAGGCGAGGGTATGGATCTGTTAAGGCAGGTCATGGCCGAGCATTACCAATATTTAAAAAAACTGGCGACGGAAGAGGTCGCATTTGTGTAAATAGTCTTTGTGCATCATGACGTGCGTCATGATGCTTAGCAAGTTTGGTATGCATGTTGCTGCCAATGTGCCTTTATATTTTTTGATCTAAATAATCTAATTTTAAGTTTCGGAGTGTGGAATGATTAAATTTCCTGGATGGAGAGCGCAAAATAATGAAGGGCCACCTGATCTTGATGAGGTGATGCGCGATTTAAGTCGAAAAATTAATGGTATGTTTGGTAAAGCAGGGGGCAATCAATCAGGCTCTCAGCCCAGACGTCCAGCAGGTCCTGAGGCAAATGTGCCGCTGTTGCCTATTTTTGTTTTGGTGTTTCTGGTTTGGCTTGCTTCTGGGTTTTATATTGTAGATCAGGGTTCAGCTGGCGTGGTGATGCGTTTTGGTAAGGCATTGGATGACACTACCGAACCAGGCCCCCGCTGGCATTTGCCTTACCCGATTGAGTCTGTTGAAGTTGTCAATATGGAGCAAGTGCGTAGACTTGAGGTTGGCTATAGAAGCAGCGGCGAAGGAAGTGGCGCAAAAACCAAGATACCTAAAGAAGCCTTGATGTTGACGGAAGATGAAAACATCATTGATTTACAGTTTGCTGTGCAATATAACTTGAATAATGCGAAATATTACTTATTCAATAATCGCTCGACCGATAATGCTGTGATGTCGGCTGCCGAGTCTGCTATTCGTGAGGTGGTGGGCAAGAATAAGCTGGATGATTTGCTACAAAAAGGCTTGGCAGATACTTCTGAGCGCATGCAAATCATACTGGATAGTTATAAAACAGGCGTGAAGATTATCAGCGTGTCATTGCAGAGTGCTCAACCGCCAGAGCAGGTGCAAGAGGCATTTGAAGATGTAAACCGTGCCAATCAGGATAATCAACGCCAGATTAATGAAGGTGAAGCATACGCCAATGATGTGATACCTAAAGCACGTGGTACTGCAGCACGGTTATTGTCTGAGGCGGCAGGGTATAAGCTCAAGGTGGAGAATGAGGCTAGAGGTAATGCCAGCCGCTTTGACCAAATATTGGCTGAATATAATAATGCGCCAGAAGTCACACGTCAGCGCTTGTATCTGGATGCGCAAGAGCAAATTCTCTCCAGCACCAGTAAAGTGGTTGTGGATCAAAAAGCTGGAAATAGCCTGCTATACCTACCGTTGGATAAGTTAATTAATTCATCTGGTGCGGCAACGGTACAGCAGTCACAGTCGGTGCAATCACTCAATCCGCCAACTGAGGCGGGGGCTGCCTTTGATGCTGCGCAGACAGCACGTACACGCGATGCTTTCCGTAGCCGTGATAGAGAAAGTCGATAAGGAATAGTCATGAATAAGCTTAAAAACATTGTTATTATTTTTATCGCGGGTCTGATGCTTTTTTCAGCATCGGCTTTTACAGTCAAGCAAACGCAGTATGTGCTGGTGCAGCGTTTGGGTGAAATCGTATCGGTTAAAAAAGAACCTGGACTTTATTTTAAAGTGCCTTTTGTAGATAACCTTAAATATTTTGATAATCGCATTCTAACCTTGGACTGGGAGCAGCCAGCCAAGTTTATTACGAGCGAAAACAAATATATGATGGTAGATTCGTTTGTGAAATGGCGGATTCTGGATCCAGGAAAATACTATGTTTCTATCAAGGAAGGTGGCGAGGCTGCGGCTGAAGATAGGCTTTCTAAAGTGGTGAATGCAGGTTTGCGTACAGAGTTTGGTAAGCGCACCGTGCGTGATGTGATTGCAGGTGAGCGAGGCGCAGTGATGGATAACTTACGTGCTTCAGCCGATGCCGAAGCACGCCAGATGGGGATCGAAGTAGTGGATGTGCGTTTAAAACGCGTTGACTATGCTGAGGAAATCAGTCGGTCTGTTTTTGACCGCATGATTGCGGAGCGTAAACGCCTAGCCAACCAATTGCGTTCAGAAGGTGCAGCCGCATCTGAGAAAATCAGGGCAGATGCTGATAAGCAGCGCGAAGTGATTATTGCCGAGGCATTTAGTCAGGCACAGAAAGTCAAGGGTGAAGGCGATGCAAAAGCTGCCGACATTTACAATAGGTCTTACAGTAGAAACCCTGAATTCTATGCATTTTACCGTAGTACAGAAGCGTATAAAAATAGTTTTAACAGCAAGAGTGACATAATGGTGCTGGATCCGAATTCGGATTTCTTTAAATACATGCGTAACCCGAATAAAAAATAGTTGCGCTGATGAGTCATACGTTGCTCATTGCGCTTGGGTTGATGCTGGTGTTGGAGGGTATTTTACCTTTATTGATGCCACAGGTCTGGCGTGATACTTTTAAACGTATGGTTGAGTTGAAAGATGGCCAGCTGCGCTTTGTGGGTTTGACTTCCATCATAGGTGGTTTGCTGTTAATTTTAATAAGTTAAGTGGTTGTGAATATGCGTAATTGGTTGCTCCCCGAGTACATTGAAGATGTGTTGCCAGCACAGGCGGCACGCATAGAGATGATGCGACGCAAGTTGCTGGATTTATTCAGGGTACATGGGTATCAGTATGTGATTCCTCCTATGCTGGAATATATGGAATCCCTGATTACAGGCGCTGGCCATGATTTGGACATTGCCACCTTTAAAGTGGTGGATCAACTAACAGGGCGGCTGATGGGTGCCCGCGCAGATATGACGCCTCAGGCAGCCAGAATTGATGCACATTTGCTTAATCAAACAGGGGTTACGCGCTTATGTTACTCAGGCAGTGTGTTGCGTACAAAGCCTGATGGATTGGCGTTGAGCAGAGAACCCTTGCAAATCGGCGCCGAGTTATATGGGCATGCAGGGATTGAGAGTGATATCGAGATCCAGTGCCTGCTGGTAAAAGCGTTGCGTGCCATTGGTATTGAGCATGTGCTTGTAGACTTTAGCCATGTGAATATATTTGGTAGCCTGGTTGAAGCCAGCCAGATGACACCGCAGTTGGAGCAGGATTTGTTTGCCGCGCTGCAAAGTAAAGACCAGTCTGAGGTGCGAGCGTTAGCCAAAAATCTCAATCAAACCACACGCGAAGCTTTGCTGCATTTAACCGAGTTAAATGGTGACCAAAGTGTTTTGTTTAAGGCTGCAAAAGTTTTACCCGACACACCTGCTATTGGGCAAGCGCTAAATGATTTGGCGCATGTGGGTAAAGTGCTTGATAGTCTTGGAGTGAATGTAAGTTTTGACTTGAGTGAGTTGCGCGGATATCACTATCACAGCGGTATTGTATTTGCGGCTTATGCGCAAGGTTACAAAGGGCCGTTGGCACTTGGTGGGCGTTACGATGAGGTGGGTAAGTCGTTTGGACGTGCACGTCCTGCAACAGGATTTAGCTTTGATTTGCGAGGGATAGCAACCGCTTTGCCACCAGCTGATCTGCCCAAAGCTATTTTTTCCCCTGCCATCGTTGATGCTGCCCTTGTGGCAAAAGTGGATGCGCTAAGAGCCGAAGGCTATGTTGTGGTTCAGGCATTGCCTGGCGTAGCACATGATATGGATGAGTTAAATTGTGATAAAAAACTAGCACATTTCAACTCAGGGTGGCATATCGTCGATATCGATAAAGTTTGATGATGGCTCGTGATGCTATTTAAATCGCAAAGTAGCAGTGTGATTCTTTAGCAGTAATTAACGTTTTATTTTTAATAAATAATTTTCAGTAAAAAGTTCTCAATATATGGCAAAAAATTTAGCAAAAAATGTGGTCGTCATTGGCACGCAATGGGGTGATGAAGGTAAAGGTAAAATCGTTGACTGGCTAACCGACCATGCACAAGGTGTGGTGCGTTTTCAGGGTGGGCACAACGCAGGACATACCTTGGTTGTGGGTCAAGGCGATGCGCAGCGCGTATACAAGTTAAATTTAGTGCCATCAGGCATAGTGCGTGCGGGTGTTAATTGCTACATAGGCAATGGTGTTGTGCTGGATGCAGGGCACTTGCTAACTGAGATTGCCGCACTGGAAAAAGACGGGCTTGAAGTTAAAAGCCGCCTCAAGGTGAGTTCAGGGTGTCCGCTGATCATGAGTCATCATGTAGCGGTAGACCAGGCACGCGAAGCAAAACGCGGTGCGGATAAAAAAATTGGTACGACAGGTAAGGGTATAGGCCCCACCTATGAAGATAAAGTGGCACGCCGCGCCTTGCGCGTATATGACTTGTTTTATCCAGAGCGCTTTGCTGATAAATTGCGCGAAGTGATGGATTATCATAATTTTGTGCTCACGCATTATCTGGATGCAAAAGCGGTTGATTTTAATCAGCAGTATGATGCCAGCATGCAGCATGCCGTTGCATTAAAACCCATGGTGACGGACATTTCTGCCGAGTTGTATGCGGCAAATGCTAGAGGTGAAAATCTGTTGTTTGAAGGTGCGCAAGGCACATTGTTAGATATTGATCACGGCACTTATCCTTATGTGACATCCAGTAATTGTATTGCAGGGCAGGCAGCGGGCGGCACGGGCGTGGGGGCGAATATGCTGCATTACGTGTTGGGGATTACTAAAGCCTATACCACACGCGTGGGTGGGGGGCCTTTCCCCAGTGAATTAGATATCGAGACTCTTGGTGCACCTGGCACGCAAATGTCAATAAAAGGTCAAGAAATTGGCACGGTAACCAAACGCAAACGCCGTTGTGGCTGGTTTGATGCAGCAGCTTTGCGCCGTTCTGCCATGATTAACGGTTTAACAGGATTGTGTATCACTAAACTTGATGTGTTAGACGGCATTAATGCGCTTAATATTTGTGTAGGCTACGAGTTGGACGGCAAAAAGGTCGATGTTCTCCCGATTGGTGCAGATGATGTCGCAGGCTGCAAACCAATTTACGAAACGGTTCCTGGTTGGTCTGAGAGTACCTTTGGTGTAAAAACTTGGGATGGCTTACCTAAAAATGCCCAAAACTACCTGAAGCGTCTGGAAGTTTTATGCGGTGTACCTATTGCGATTGTTTCTACTGGCCCAGAGCGTGATGAAACCATTGTGATTGAACATCCTTTTAGCATGTAAACTCGGCTAGGTTTTTCATGTATGAATAAAATATTACCTGAAATGCCAACATTAACTGGTGAGTTTTATGCGCCTGTCATGCCGATGTGGCTTGCGAATGCTTTAAGAATATTTTCCTTATTATTTTCATTAGGTGTTGCTTGGCTTGGTTTTCATGATTGGTCAAGCATGCCTACGTTTGCCAAAGTGATAGTTTGTATATTGGCGCCCGCTTTTTTCTTAATATCGCTAAGCTCCAAAAAAGGTTGGGCTACTTATGCCCTCAATCCATTTTTTTTAGCTGATAACGCTGGCATGTATTTTAGACATAAAGATGCTTTTACAACATTTATAGGCAACAATAACCAAGAAAAAAAAGCAAAATCAAAACAATGGTTATTCGTTAATTGGACTAATATTAAAAACATTAGAGTGGCCAGAATTATCACTGAAGATGGAAATGCTAAATGTGCCGCGTTTGACATAAACGCAAATGAAGAAGAAGTTAAGGCATTTTTTATTGATGATTTAGCTGATAAAAAACCGATACAAACAGGGATGAAAGCGGTTTGTTTTTACTATCAAGCTTTACCTTCGCCCAGTAAAGTGGTGGCGCAATTGCAAGCAATGTCAAAACCTAATCAGCAGACTTACCTAAGAGAAAAGTATAATCGAGCACGTTAAATGCAAGAAAATCAACGTTTAGCATGGGCAATTACAGGCTCAGGACATTATTTGCGTGAGTCGCTGGCGATATTGAATACGCTGGACAATGTAGATGTCTTTTTGAGCAGAGCAGCGGCCGAGATTATTCAGCAGTATGGCTTTCAGCCATTGCTCAGCGCCAATAACCATCGCGTCTATCAGGACAAAACCGCCAGTAGCGTGCCTGTTGAATTGTTTTACCAGGGAAAATACCACACTCTAGTCATTGCGCCTGCAACCTCTAATACAATTGCCAAAATGGCTTACGGATTTTCAGATAGCCTGGTGACCAACCTCTATGCACAAGCAGGAAAAACGCGCGTGCCTAGTATTGTCTTTGCCTGTGACACTGCGCCAGAGTTAGAGTCAGAGGCGCCGCGCGATCACATCGTTAAGGTTTACCCCCGCAGAATTGATTTGGATAACATTGCCAAGCTAAAAACTTTTGAAGCAACTTGTGTTGTAGATACGATGCAAAGTTTGCGTGATAGCATACAACAGCACTGCCAGCAGGCATTGCTGTCTTAAAACATGGCGAACAATCTACTTTTCTTAACGGGAAAGCTAGCCGAAAAGAGCCTGCATAAAGTGTTAAATGAGGTGCAGAGTAACCCTAAAACTCCACCATTTAAATACCGTGTCGAGCAAATTGGCGTTTCAGTTGCAGCATTGATGACGCCAGATCTCATTGCGCGTAGGTTAAAAGAAGCGGGCAGTGCCGATAAGATCATCGTGCCTGGCCTGTGTCAGGGCGATTTAAGCGTGCTGGAAAAGCAGTATGGCGTTCCTGTAGAGCGGGGCCCAGCAGACCTGAAAGATTTGCCCCAGTATTTTGGGCATGCTGGTGTGGCGCCTGATTTAAGTCAGTATCAAGTGAAGATTTTTGCCGAAATAGTCGATGCCCCTGATTTAACGATTGCGCAGATTGTGCAAAAAGCCGAATGGTTTCAAGCGCAAGGCGCCAATGTCATTGATTTAGGCTGTTTGCCAGCCGTACCTTTCCCCCATCTGGCCGAAGCGATTCAAGCGCTTAAAGGCGCTGGTTTTGATGTCAGTGTTGATTCATTAAATCCTGACGATTTACTCACAGCTGGGCGTGCAGGTGCTGATTACCTGTTAAGCCTGACAGAAAAGACAATATGGATAGCAGAAGAGGTGGCTGCTACCCCTGTTTTAATTCCAGCACAGCCACATAGTTTACCTTCGTTATATCGTGCTATTGACGCTTGCCTCAAGCGCAACAAGCCCTTTATTGCAGATGCTATTTTAGATCCGATTCATTTTGGCTTAGTTAACTCTATTGTGCGCTATCAGAAACTACGCAAAAAATATCCGAAAATTCAGGTGATGATGGGTGTTGGCAACTTGACGGAGCTGACAGATGCTGACACCACAGGGATTAATGCATTGCTGTTTGGCATGATCAGCGAGTTGAATATTAATGCAGTATTGGCGACTTCAGTCAGCCCGCATGCGGTCAATGCGATTGCAGAAGCAGACATTGCAAGGCGTACCATGTATGCCGCCAAGCGGGATGATCGCCTGCCGAGAGGCTATAGTGCAGGTTTACTATCATTACATGACAGGCGACCTTTTACCTATACAGCAGATGAAATTAGCGAAATTGCCAGTCAGATTAAAGACCCGAGTTTTCGCATTCAGGTGAGTGAGCAGGGTATTCACATTTATAATCGCGATGGTATCCATCAGGCGACGGATCCATTCACGCTTTACCCTAAACTGAAAGTCGAGGATGATGCCTCACATGCCTTTTATTTAGGTGTAGAATTGGCGCGCGCGCAGATTGCATGGCAGCTTAAAAAGCGTTATGTACAAGATCAAATACTTGAGTGGGGCGTGAACAGTCAATATCATGCGCCAGAAGCTAAAACGGCGCATCGTGAAGCATCCATTAAGGAAAAACGCGAGAAACAGCAAGCACGAGTTAAAGATGCACCTGTGCTTAAGCCCATGGCTAAAGCGGATGAAAGTCAAAAATCATGATTTATGAAACTATCGTGAGCACTGTAGATGGAGAGGGCAATGCGCATGTGACACCCTTTGGCATACAGCTAAGTGATGGACTAGTGATTATTTCACCCTACAAACCGTCGAGAACCTTAGATAATATACTGGCCACAGGCTATGCTGTGGTGAATGTTGTTGATGATGTGCGCCTATTTGCAGCTGCGCTGACGGGGCGTCCTGCGGGTGATTTATTACCTGCTGAGAGGATGTCGGGTTTTAGGTTGGCTGATGGGTTGTCACACAAAGAGCTGAAACTGGTGAAGGTGCAGGACGATGCTATCCGTCCGCGACTATCTTTAGCGCTTGTGCATGAGGTTCAGCACCGCGCATTCCAGGGGTTTAATCGTGCACAAGCTGCCGTGATTGAATTGGCGGTGCTGGTAAGTCGATTAAAAAGGCTACCCCTGGATAAAATTACAAACGAATTGGATTACTTGAAGATTGCGATTGATAAAACCGCAGGACCACGTGAGCTGGAAGCGTGGCAATGGCTGGCAGAGGCAGTTGAAAACCACAAAGCCGCCTTAAATTTGGAAAATCTTGCTTAAACTCGCGCTTAATTTTTAGTCAATAGCTTAACTAAGCTAACAAAGAAATAGTTTTAAATGACACAATTACTAGTAAGTGTAACTAATGTGAAAGAAGCGTATCTCGCGCTGACACATGGCGCAGATTTGATTGATTTAAAAGATCCCGCCAGTGGTGCGCTGGGTGCATTGCCAGATGTGGTAATTAAAAAGGTGGCAGCTTTTGTACACGCAGCCTCGGCGCGAGATACTCAACGTGACGCTATTCTGGTGAGCGCCACCATAGGTGACTTGCCTATGCAGGCTGACCTGATTGCATCTCGGGTATCTGCCTTAGCCAAAACAGGGGTGGATATTGTCAAAATTGGTTTTTTTGCAGCACCTGACTATGCTGCATGTTTGGCTGCTTTAAGGCCCATGACTGTGGGCGGAAAAAAAATAATCGCAGTTTTATTTGCAGAATACACTTACCCAGTTGAATTGCTGGCACAGATAAAATCTGCTGGATTTTACGGCGTGATGATAGATACAGCGCATAAAAACGGTAAAACGGTTTTGGACTACTATACGGAAACACAGCTGCACGATTTTGCCAGTCTTGCGCTATCGAACGACTTATTTTATGGTCTGGCAGGCT
>JAQTXW010000061.1 GCA_028688575.1 Methylotenera sp.
GGTGGCCAGAGTTAGCTTTTTGCACTGCATCCATAGATAACGCACGAATAGCGTTACATAGGTCGTTACGAGTTGCCATTGTTTTCTCCCTAATGATTAGAACTTGAGGACTTATAAAGATAGCGCCGTGCGCAAAACCTCATAAAACCTTGATTGAATCGGTTAAAAAGTATGCAAAATTTGCTACTTTTGCTTGAAAGCTAAATTATTGCTTATATAGCCTTTTTCGGCAAGTAGAACATCTGTATTTGACAGGAATTAATCAGGTGTAAATGCTGATCAAATTTTTAACCAATCACATGCAATCGCCCTATTGCAACCGATTGTGAAACCGCCTGCATTGCACGCGCGTTAGCTTTGGCATCGGCAAAGGTAAGATAAGGCGGCTTGTCATTGAGCACACAGTCGCTGAAGTGTTCTATTTCTAGATTAAAATGATTACTTGGCGCGAAACGCTCTTCTGCATATTTACCATCCTCTGTTGCCCAACTGATGACGGGGACATCATTTTGGAACACCCAGGCAGCGTGGCATTTTACCCAGCCTTTAGTGCCAATGATTTCATATTCAGACTTACGTGAGCGCTCAAAACTGATATCAAAATGCCCAAAACGCGCACGCCCCTCCGCATCTTGGCCAAAATCCAGCACGCCGCTGGTCACGATGTCTGCGCCATGCTGATTAAGCTTGGCATGCGCCATCACAGCAACTGGCTCCAGTCCAAAACACCAGCGCAATGAATGAATGGCATAAGGGCCAATGTCCCACAACGCACCTCCACCATTGGCCATGCTGCGGTTAATACGGTACATGCGCGCCTGCTTCATCAAGAATGAATACGAGGCACGCGCCGACAGCACCTCGCCTATCAAACCTGAGTCCACGATTTCTTTCAACCGTGCATGCTGTGGATGAAAGCGATACATAAAACCCTCCATCACTTTCACATTGGATTTTTTCGCCGCAGCTTCAATCGCCTCAACATCCGTCACAGTGAGCGCCATCGGCTTCTCAATCAGCACGTGCTTGCCTGCATTAATCGCCTTAAGTGCCCATGCTGCATGCTCTTCATTCGCCATGGGGCAATAAATTGCCTCAACACTTGCATCATCTATCAAAGCATCTAAATCGTCATAACATTGCACGCTGCTTGTGTAACATGGCGCATATTTTTCCAGTGTCGCCTGTGCCGCACCCGCACGACGGCTGGCAATTGCAACAAGCTGCGCATTGGGCGCTTCAATCATTGCAGGGAGCAGACGCTCATTAACGCGCGCAGCGCCTAAAATCCCCCAGCGAAGTTTTCTATTTTCACTCATGCGACAACCTCAATAAATCCACTAGAAACTGTGTGTAAGCTGCACACTCAAAATATTCACACTTGCGTCATACTCGCCGCGTAAATTATGTTTAATGCTACCCTCGGTCGTATTATCAAGCCTGACATCTTTAATAAACAAATGTGCATAACCAATATCCAGCGTATTAACAGGCGACATTATCCAACTCGCACCGAAAGCTAGCCATGTTCTATTTTGATCTGGGATACGAGGTGTTCTATGTTGCTTATCTGATACGACTGTTTCATCATATGCAACACCAGTACGCAAAGTCAGGTTTGAATTCCACTTATAATTAGCGCCAACAGAATAACGCCAGTTATCATCCCAGTTTTCAGTAGTGACACCATCGGCCTGTGCAGGGTTATCAAAATCTATACGCAACTCTTTAAAACGACTCCAGTTTGTCCAAGTCACATCCGCCAACAACTCCAAGTCTGGTGTTGCTTGAAATGCTGCGCTAAAAGAAGCACTCTCTGGCAAATCAACTTGTGCCTGAATATCTGTATTGGTTAGAAGCGTACTTCCTGCACCATTTAACAAAGTATTTAAACCTGCTGAACGTCTAAACTTTGCTTTGCCATCTAGGTTCTGCTCTATCATCGAACGGTAAGCCAATCCTAAACTAGTTTGCTCATTTGGCTTAAACAGCACTCCCAAATTAAAACCCAAACTAATATCATCGCCTTCAAGTTTCACATAGCTATCAGTAGCAGCGCTCCCTGGCACAGCCAAACCTAAGGCGCTGCAAGTTGCTAATGCAGCAGTTGCTCGGCAAATTGCACTTGAATCAATTGCATTCGTCAACTTAGCTTTGACGTATTGAACACTTACTCCTCCACCAACCGAAAGCCTCTCATTCACCTTCCACGAAAGAGCTGGATTGACGTTAATCGTCTCAACTCGAGACTCTAGCGCATGATAGCGCCCAGCCCAACCATCTTTATATTCGGTACTTAAGCCAAACGGGACAGAAACACCCAAACCAAATGCAATATGCTCATTCAAGTCCGTTTTAAAATAAAGATTAGGCACCAAGGCAAGTTCACCCGCATTACCTCCATCATTTCCAGCAACAGCAATCCCGCCAAAAGTCACATTTCTAGCACTTTCGTCACCTAAAGAAGCATTCGGCGCAACAATATGCCCACCTATCGTCAATTGCATGCCTTTTGTCATAAATGCCATTGTGGCTGGATTAAAATATTGGACACTTGGATCATCACTCCGAGCACTCATTCCTGCAAATGCATTACCCATACCGCTCGCGCTTTGCTCAATCAACGCAAAACCAGCCGCTTGCGCACTACCCACAACCCCGAACAATGAGGCTAATATCGCCCCTTTTACTGCTCCCTTTGCTCTCATGACGTAACGTCCTCCCGACTTTGTGTTCTTTGCATTTTTTAAGGTGTTAACAACAATAATAGGCACTGCAACTACAAACCGCTAAAGGCTAAATCCTTCATATAGTTTTTCATATTCTGCAAGATAGCGCTGCAAGACCACATTGCGCTTCACTTTAAGCGTAGGGGTTAACAGCCCGCTCTCTATTGTCCAGGCTTCATGCAGTAAGGCAATTTTTCTTACCTTTGCATACCCTGGGAAAGATTTCATTTGATGTGCCACTCGGTTAAGCGCAAACGCACGCGCCTGAGGGTGCTCCAAGCCTGATGGCCAATCATTTGGCAACTCCCGCTCTTTGACTGCATCTATCCACCGCTCACGATTTACCACCGCCAAGGCACTTAAATAGGCTTTACCTTCGCCCACGACCATCACCTGATCAAACAGCGGATCACGCATAATCGCGGCTTCAATATCCCCAGGCGGCACTTTCTCGCCATTGGATAAAACAATAATTTCCTTGATGCGCCCGGTAATCGTAATGCGCCCAGCCTCATCGATTTTTACAACATCTCCAGTTTTTAGCCAGCCATCTGCGGTGAACATGGCTTTGGTCGCCTCGTCGTTATTCCAGTAGCCCTGCATGACATTATTACCGCGCACCTCCAGGCCACCTGCCTCGCCCAGCCGCGTTTCAACACCTAATACAGGCCTGCCCACACTGCTTGGCAGGTTATCTTGCACCCGATTGACACTAATTACTGGGCTGGTTTCAGTTAAACCATACCCCTGAATAATCGGCACACCCAGCGCAATAAAGGTACGTGCACTATCAGCCGAGAGTGCTGCGCCACCCGCCACCGCCAAACGCAATCTGCCGCCCAGACGGGCCTGTAATTTATCGGCAACCAAGGGCTTTAATAACGGCCACAGCATATGCTGCCAATGCCAGCTTTCGCGTCCCTGCTCACGCTCAAAACGGCTGTAGCCGACACGCACTGCAAGCTCGAATAAATAGCGGGCATAGGCTGGGCCTTTTTCAAGCTTATTACGCAACCCCAGTTGTATGCGCTCAAAAATGCGCGGTACCGTTACCATAATAGTCGGGCGCACCTTAGCTAAATCTTCCTGCAATTGTTGTATAGAGCGCGCAAAAGCTACACTTGCACCCGCCATCACGGGCACACAATACCCTGCCATGCGCTCTAAAGCATGTGACAAAGGTAAAAATGACAAAAATATATCGCTTGGCGTCACTGAAAACACATCGAGCGCGGCCCATGCATTATTGATTAAATTACTATGCGTGAGCATCACGCCCTTAGGTTTGCCTGTGGTGCCAGAGGTGTAGACAATCGTCGCCAGCACATTACCACTGCTTGTTTTGTGCTCAAACTGCCCTCCAGAAACGGCACTGGGCAGCCATTCATCAATACCACGAATGCGATCATCATCATCGCCTTCTGGTGGGGTTTTAAAAGTGACAACGCGCTGCAATCCCACCAGACCAGCCCCCACTTCGTGTACAGGGTGCCAAGTCTCTGCGCTATCAATTAATAGTAATTTTGCACCCGAATCCTGTAACACATGCGCAACATTCTCAGGGCGATCAGACACATATAATGGTACTGTGACAAGCCCCAGCCCCAGTGCCGCCTGATCAAACAACACCCAGCTCGGACTGTTCTTCAGCATAATGGCAACGCGATCACCTACCTCCAAATGCTCATGGCGCAATGCGGACTGCCAGCTGGTGATTTCCTGCATGGCCTCAATCCAAGTCATTTCACGCCATTCACAGGCCTGATCGTCAAAATAGCGGTAAGCAATTCCATCAGGGGTTCGCCTGACACGCTCATGAAACAAGGTATCTAAAGTATTTGCAATCTCTGGCGCAATATAATCCGTTTGATGATGCTTCATCGCCAGGCCTTAAATGGACTCATCAGCAAACCATTTAATGCTGCAACCTATGCTTGGTATCTGCTCACGCGGACCTTCACCTGTTTCGGCAATTTGCTTCATGGCGTTAAATAGGTCACGTACGTTATTTTGGTCAGAAGCACGACGACCTGCCGCATCAAAGCGCCCACGGTACTGCAATTCAAGATTTGCGTTATAGCCAAAAAAATCAGGCGTACAGACTGCGCCATAGGCTTTGGCAACTTCTTGCGTATCATCCAACACATAAGGAAACGGAAAGTTAAATAGTTTTGATTCTTCCATCATGCGCTCAAAAGAATCTTCTGGATAATTTTCAGTATCATTACTTTGAATCGCAATCGTATTGATACCATACTGCAGCAACTCGCGGCAATCATCTACCAGACGGGTTTTAATTGCCTTCACGTAAGGGCAGTGATTACAGATAAACATTACCAGCAGGCCATTTTCACCTGCAATGTTAGTGAGTGAATAACGTTTACCATCAACACCCAGCAAATCAAAATCATGCGCACGCTCACCAAAATTACACGCAGGGGGATTTAAGCTAACCATCTTATTCTCCTAATTTCGTTATACTTATTATTGTGACAACGCGAGCGTTTATATTATCACTTTTGTTTTATTTGTTGTTTTACTTTAAGAAAAGACTATATTGTTATGGCCAATCTGCGCTTTTACACCAACACCCCCCTGACGGTTGGATCAAGCATCCCCCTCTCAGAAAGCGCGGCAGCACATGCTACGCGAGCACTTCGTCTAGAAGTAGGAGACCAAGCCACGGTATTCAATGGTGATGGATTTGATTATGAATGCATACTCAGCGCTGTTAAAAAAAATAACGTGCTGGTTAACATTATTAAAGCCACAGAAGTACATAACGAGTCACCGCTCAACATCACCTTGTTACAAGCGATTTCCAGCGGAGACCGCATGGACTTTACCATTCAAAAATCGGTTGAACTGGGCGTAAAAAAAATTCAGCCCATTACCAGCCTGCGCAGTGTCGTCAAACTCTCTGCCGTACGCGCAGAAAAACGCACGGAACATTGGCAAAACATTGCGATTTCAGCCTGCGAGCAATCTGGCCGTGCCATTGTGCCTAAGGTGCTTATGCCAGTATCGCTTGAAAATTGGCTAGGATTAAACTCAGCAGAAAAAACTACGAGAATTTTACTCAATCCTGTGGGGGCAAAAAAACTGACAGAACTCACCCCTGAATCTACAGCCATTCAATTACTGATTGGTGCCGAAGGCGGGTTAAGCGAAAACGAAATTACACTTGCCACTTCTCATGGCTTTCAATCCATTTTGCTTGGGCCGCGTGTATTACGCACTGAAACAGCCGCATTGGCAGCAATATCTGCCATGCAGCTACAGTGGGGGGATTTTTAAACCCAAACAGGCCACCCCAAGCGCG
The DNA here is from genome assembly GCA_028688575.1 of Methylotenera sp. GTDB lineage: Bacteria > Pseudomonadota > Gammaproteobacteria > Burkholderiales > Methylophilaceae > Methylotenera. Next base: position 6,052 of record JAQTXW010000061.1, read on the forward strand.
GTGGGTAAGCATAGAATTTGTAATAAAATCTAAAAAACACCCAATATCACACCTGTAAGATATTGACTACAGTGCTTTATTCAAGGTTTCAAATAAAACCTATTGTAATATTTACAATATTAATTTATATTTATGTAAATATTACAAATATATCAGGCATCTCTTATGCACATAGGCAAGCTCATTCGCCGCAAGCGAAAATCTCTAAGTCTCACATTGCAGCAGCTTGCGTCTAAAATTAATTCAGACGCAGGCAACTTGTCGCGCATGGAACGCGGTGAATTAGGTATTTCAGAAGCGCTGCTACGCAAAGTCGCAGCTGCACTTGGCAGCACTCCAGCCCTGCTGTACGCTGAGAGCGAATACTTACAACCTCAGGATTCATCAGCAGAAACGCTGACAGCCACTCAACCCTCGAGCGGTCACGCACATGCACAGGACTTTGTACAATGGTTCCGTTCTGCAGCGCCTTTTATCCACGCTTTTGGTGGCCGCACATTTGTGATCGCCTTCGGCGGAGAAGTGGTTAATGAACAGCAGTTCATTGCACTTTCACATGATTTAAACTTGCTCGCCAGTCTTGAAGTCAGGCTAGTGTTGGTGCATGGCGCAAGACCACAAATTGAAGCACGCTTAAAGCGTGAAAAGTTGACCCCTATGCTGCATAATGGCTTGCGGGTAACCGATGACGCCGCAATGGAAGCGGTTAAAGAAGCCAACGGTTCAATAAGAGTAGAAATTGAGGCTTTGTTATCCATGGGGATTGCCAACTCACCCATGGCAGGAGCAGACATCCGCGTTGCCAGTGGCAACTTTGTGACAGCAAAACCACTAGGCGTGCTTGAAGGGGTTGATTTGCAGCATACTGGCGAAGTGCGCAAAGTGGATGCGGTTGGCATACAAAAAAGGCTGGACGATGGTGAAATGGTGTTACTGTCACCGCTGGGCTATTCACCCACAGGCGAAGCATTTAATTTAAGTCTGGAAGACGTTGCGGTGAGCAGCGCTATTGCATTAGATGCCGACAAACTCATTTTTCTAATGGATTCTGAAGGCGTGCATAATCTACGTGGTGAACTGCTGCGGGAAATGACCGCAGAAAAGGCTAAAAACCTGCTGCGCAATGTGAGCGAGACCGAACATGCCATCAACATATCAGAAGATGTCATTTACTACCTACCTGCAGCGGTGCGTGCGTGTGAGCATGGGGTTGCGCGTACGCACCTGATCAGCCGACATATCGATGGTGCAATTATTCAGGAGCTCTTCACCCTAGATGGCATAGGCACCATGGTCACAGAGCTAAGCCTGGAGCACATGCGCCAAGCGACTATTGAAGATGTAGGTGGCATCATTAAACTCATCGAGCCGCTTGAAAATGAAGGCATTCTGGTAAGGCGCGATCGTGAACGACTTGAAATGGAAATTAAGCATTTTTATGTGATGGAGCACGACAACCGCATTATTGGTTGCGCCGCACTTTATCCATTTGCGAATGAAAAAACGGCCGAATTTGCTTGCCTTGCAATAGACCCAGCTTATCGGGGCTCTGGCCGCGGCGACAAATTATTTGATTTCTGCGCCTCGCAAGCCAAGACTAATGGCTTTGATAGCATATTCTGCCTAACCACACGCACCGAACACTGGTTTTTGGAACGTGGCTTTATCGAGCAATGCATTGATCAACTACCTGCACAAAAACAGCAGCTCTATAACTTTCAGCGCAGGTCAAAAGTGTTTAAAAAATATTTAAAGTAAATTTGAAATATCCACAAACCCACCCGATGAAAGATAAAAAAACAAATCAATGTGTAATGAAGCAAGTTTGAATCTCATGTAAAATGGACTGTATTCATTTCACTTTTTATTACGCCAAAAACTCACCATGCTAACTCAATCTACCGCCGCAAAAAAAGCCAAAACACTGGCTGAAGCATTGCCTTATATCAAGCGTTTTTTTGACAAAACCATTGTCATTAAATACGGCGGCAATGCCATGACCGACGAGCACCTGAAAGAATGCTTTGCCAAAGACGTGGTGCTGTTAAAACTGGTAGGCATGAACCCCGTTGTGGTACATGGTGGCGGCCCGCAAATTAACGAAATGCTCGACAAACTCGGCAAAAAAGGCGAGTTTATTCAAGGCATGCGCGTCACCGATGAAGAAACCATGGACGTGGTTGAGATGGTGCTTGGCGGACAAGTAAATAAAGAAATCGTTAACCTGATTAACCGACACGGCGGCAAAGCCGTGGGCCTGACTGGACAGGATGGCAACTTTATCCATGCTCACAAGCTCATGATGGCGGACAAGGACGATGCGAGCAAGATGATAGACATCGGCAGCGTAGGTGAAATTAGCGCCATCGATCCGAGCATTATCAATTTTCTGGATACGGGTGACTTCATCCCTGTCGTAGCACCAATCGGTGTAGGCGCAGATGGTGAAACCTACAACATTAACGCAGATGTGGTAGCGGGTAAACTCGCTGAAATTTTAAATGCCGAGAAATTGATTCTGCTGACCAACACCCCTGGTGTACTGGATAAAAATGGTGAACTGCTCACGGGGCTAACGCCCAAGCAAATTGACGATATGGTGGCAGACGGCACCCTTTCTGGCGGCATGCTACCTAAAATTAGCTCAGCGCTGGATGCAGCCCGCAGTGGCGTGAAAGCCGTACACATCATCGATGGTCGCGTTGAGCACGCACTCTTGCTGGAAGTGCTCACTGATGAAGGTGTGGGCACGCTGATTAAGGCAAAATAGATTAGGCCTGCTTGAATGCTGCCTTAATTTTATGCGAGCAACCGTAAACCCATCCATGGGCGGAAGAGTGTGGGTCTTTGATTTGGATGACACCCTGCACGACGCATCTGCGCATATCTTTCCGATGATGAACCGTGCTATGACCAATTACATCATGGACGCTTTGGAAATAGATGAACATGACGCTCACACGCTACGCCAGCATTACTGGCGCATCTACGGCGCCACGCTAAAAGGTCTTGTTAGACATCACGGCACTAATCCGCATCACTTTCTGCAGGAAACGCACCGTTTTGATAATCTGCATGAAATGGTCATCCAAACTAAACGATTACGCCACATGCTGCAAAGCCTGAACGGACGTAAGTTGGTATTTACTAACGCGCCCCGCGACTATGCTTTACGCGTGCTGGAGATACTGGACATTGATGATTTATTCAATCTGGTGTTCAGTGTAGAATCTACTCAATTTCATGCCAAACCTTCACCACGCGGTTTTCAGAGATTGCTCCAAACACTTCAAGTCAAAGCTAGCGACTGCATCATGCTGGAAGACAGCTTGCCCGCACTGATGACTGCCAAGCGGCTCGGTATGAAAACCATCTGGGTGAGCAAAAAACGACATAAGCCCATTTACGTGGATTATCGAATTGATTCAGTGTTAGCACTTACTCACCTTAAGCTATAATTGCAACATCACAAAATGGAGAACTCAATATGGCGGGAGAACGCAAACAACAGATTCTGGAAACTTTGGCAAAAATACTGGAATCTCCCAAACGTGAGAAAATCACAACCGCATCTCTAGCGGCAAAACTGGCTGTATCTGAGGCAGCGCTCTACCGTCATTTTGCAAATAAAGCACAAATGTTTGAGGGCCTGATTGTATTTATCGAAGAAACAATTTTTGGACTCATTAACAAAATCAGTGCTGAAGAAACAGAGGGCTTAAGACAGATTCAGCGCATCATCACTATGTTGCTTGTGTTCTCGGAAAAAAATCCTGGTATGACGCGCGTACTCATCGGCGATGCGTTAGTAAACGAGGATGATAAACTGCAACTCCGTATCAATCAGCTCTATGACCGCATTGAAGTAACATTGAAGCAAAGCCTGCGCATTGCAGAAACCCAAACTGGTCACAAGGTCGAAGCCGAAGCACAGGCGAACCTCATTATTTGCTACATTATAGGGCGTTGGAATCAATACGCCAAAAGCGGTTTTAAACGTAAGCCTACAGAGTTTATTGAGCAGCAACTGCCTAACTTATTATAGTGAACAGCTAAATTATTTCGATACAGGAGAGCACTGTGGAAGGCACGATTTTTGGATTTACCGAAGCACAGATAACCGAGTTTGGCATGACTTTTGGTGTGGGTGGCTTAATGTTACTGATGATTTTTATCGTAGGCCACCTTGCATGGGAGTCAAAAGTAGGGAAATTTGGTACTTTTATTCTGTTTTTAGGTCTCACCTTTGGCTTGGTAGGATATATCGCCAAGTATTTTATTCAAAGTTCACTTGGTATTTAACCTTAGGCTAAGAACTTAGCGGTTTAGTATCGAACGATAAATCGCTTCTCTCTCGTCATGCCTAGCATTAGCCAGTTTTGAAAATGTTTCATCATGTAGCCGCCTTATTTTACGGCGGTTTGACTGGATATCCACTTCTCGCCACCCCATCAACACCAACCAATCCCACAATTCCGCTGTTATAGGCTCAGTGACCTTAATCGCTATTTGCTGCTTCGTAATATAAACATTCACGGCAGGGCGCTTGCCTGCGCGAACTAAGCATCGGCGTTCTTTAGCTGGCTTCCCGCCAAAAATCATGGTTTTTAACGCAACAAACATGTCGTTATTTTGCAATTTACAGATCTGCTTATAATACAGCATGAGCTGAGTCTCTATTAAGCCCTTCACTCATTTCAAATGTTAATTCTTGTAAACTATAAACTACAATACTCGTTCGATTGCCCATAACCTTGCTTCGAAGACCGCCACTTTAATTTTCTCATTGTCACTATGTGCTTTAGCCACAGCCCCTGCATCAACCCCAGATGCTGCCGCCAATATCTTTAGCATCAAATCTGCAGCTGGTGTTGGAGCATGCTCTAAACCTGCTCTGCCACGGCTATCCGCTTCACAGGCCTGCAAAAACGCCTTGAATCTTTCTGGTTG
>JAQTXW010000012.1 GCA_028688575.1 Methylotenera sp.
ACATTGCCATAGCAGCGGCCCAGGCAATTGACCAAAACGTGCGAAAGCCCAAAGATGGAATCCAAGAAGGATTAAATAAAGCGGCCATATAATCTGGCTCGGCTGGAAAGTAGGATTTTAACCAGTTACCAGGCGTCATCATAAAGCCCAAAATCGCGGTGATAATCGCCATGGTGAGCCATGAAGCTACCGCATAAGAAACCACCAATTTATAAACTTTTTGTTTGCCAGGTGTGCCGAGTGGGTGTTTTTTCCAAATCAGAAATAACCACAGTAAGAGAATCATCTCTGCATTAAAGACAATCCACTCAATAAACCACTTCCAGAAAAACACGCGTAATAGCGCACCAATCGCGGCTGGGTTAATGATATTGATGTGTATCCAAATGCCGATACCCGTTAAAGCACCTACGGCTGTGGCTAAAATAAAAAACGTAAATAAAATTTTGTAAGAAAGCGCATCAAGCTTGTGGTCATTATTTTTAATGACCAGCCACTGAGTGAGTGCCAAAATAATACTGCCGCCTACTGCAGCACCATGCGAGATAAACACATGCAAAATCGCATCAAATGCAAATAGCAAACGATGCCCAATAAACGGCATTTCAAAAATAGGATAGTCAAACATGGTTTTCTCCTCCAGTTGATTTCATCATCTTCACCTAATATAGAAAGTGTTATTAATGGGAGGCATGTTAGAACGAAATTTTAGTATGCAAAAGTGACATGATGTCGCGCGGTAAGTTGACGCAAGACACTATGTCGCGCGACATCATGTCGCATCCTAATGCTGGTAATTCTCTATATAATAAGACACATGACAATGCCGAAACACATTTCACCAGTAACTTTACAAAGTCATTTTTCGCTCGAAAATCCAACTCGCCGAAACTTACAGCGTCTGTTTCTACTACGCAGTGTCATGGTTGCTTTTATGCTAGCGGCAACACTGACGTTGTTTTACTTAAACATCCCGCTTCCCAAGATTCCTATCGGGCTAGCTGTTGGTGGCATGCTGCTGCTTAACTTCATGACACTGTTACGCCTGCGGAAATTTAGCAATGTCACTGACAAAGAGCTACTATTACAGCTCCTAGGGGATTTAGTCGCGCTCACACTGCTCTTTTATTTTACGGGTGGCTACAGCAACCCTTTGGTATGGATGTACCTACTGCCGCTCACAGTTGCAGCCGTTGCATTAAAACGTGAATATGCCTGGCTACTTACCGCAATAGCCGTCGCCTGTTACTCAGTGTTAGTGTTTTATTACGTACCCCTCTCACATCTGCACATGCACTACTTGGCAGGGAAATCTCTAGATATTCACTTGGTAGGTATGTGGCTCGGGTTTGTGGTGAGCGCCAGCATAGTGGCTTTTTTTGTGACGCGTATTGGCCAAAGTTTACGTGATTACGACCATATGACAGCATCCATCCGAGAAAAGCTACTAGAAAGCGAGCGTGTACTTGCGCTAGGCACCCTGGCTGCAAGCGCAGCGCATGAGTTAGGCACACCGTTAGCCACCATGGCCGTGGTCAGTAAAGAGCTCGCGCTGGATTTGAGCCAGCAACCTGAACAACTGCAACAAATAGAAATGCTCAGAAAGCAAATCGCGCGCTGTAAAGAGATTTTATCTTCCATTGCGCACAATGCTGGGCAAAGCCGTGCAGATGCGGGGCAAGGTGTGCTGTTGCATGGTTTTTTACAAGAGGTTATTCAACGCTGGCAAGATACGCGCCCTGCCACAGAACTTGTTTGCACCTTGCAAAAACCTGCCACCGATATCATGATTTTTGTCGACAGAACATTAATCCAAGCATTACAAAACCTGCTGGATAATGCGGCGGATGCGTCACCCGCACTGATTCAGTTGAATGCCAAATGGGATGATAAAATCCTGCGTATCGAAATCAAAGATTTCGGCACTGGCATTACAGATGAAGTTAAACAGCAATTGGGAAAACCATTTTTCACCTCGAAAGATGAAAAAGGCATGGGACTAGGTTTATACCTTACGCAAATAATCTTAAACCGTTTTAATGGTGAGCTATCATTAAGCAATCACAATGAAGGCGGCGTCATCACAGAGGTCACGCTGCCACTTGAAAATTTACGCATAGACTAATCTAATTACACTATTTTGATCGCATCATGAACCGAACATCCGCAGATTGCCAACCACAGACCGAAGAGCGTGCCACACTGTTGCTCGTAGATGATGATGATGACTTTCTTAACTCACTGTCACTTGCTATGACCAAGCGCGGATTTTTAGTCTGCATGGCAAATGACGTAGAAAGCGCATTTGAACTTGCTAAAATTGACCCACCTGAATTTGCGGTTATAGACTTAAAAATGCCAGGCAACTCTGGCTTAGTCCTGGTTAGGCAACTGGCAAGTCTGAAGGCTGGCATCAAAATGGTTGTGCTTACAGGTTATGCCAGTATCGCTACAGCGATTGAAGCCATTAAACTTGGGGCAACTCATTATCTGGCTAAACCTGTCGATGCGGATGAAATCTTAGCGGCTTTTGATAAACAATCAGGCAACGCTGAAATTGAATTATCCAGTACACCACTTTCTGTTGACCGTTTAGAATGGGAGCATATTCAACGCATATTAGCGGAGAACGGAGGCAACATCTCTGCCACGGCACGCAGCCTGAACATGCATAGACGCACCTTGCAAAGAAAGCTCAGCAAAAAACCCAGTATAAATCCAACTCAAAACCACCAATAAAGGTAGTTTATAACAAAAAAACTCACCGCAATGGCCGCTTATTGTGGCTTATTTTTAAAGCTATCCAGCAATAACAGGCCTACACCTACACAAATGGCACTATCTGCCACATTAAAAGCTGGCCAATATAAATCATCAATATGGAAAAATAGAAAATCCACAACATAGCCCAAAGTTAATCTGTCATACAAATTCCCGACAGCACCACCCAACACCAACGCCAAGCCCCAACAGAAGAGTTTTTCCTCATGATGCTTACGAATCAAGTAAGTAATCACTATCACGGCAATGGCAGTAATAGCGGTAAAAAACCATTTCTGCCAGCCACCTGCATCAGCCAAAAAGCTGAAAGCTGCGCCCGTGTTGTGATAGCGAACCAAGTCAAAAAAGCTGTTGATGGTCAGATGTTCGCCAAATACAAACGCCTGCTGCACCAGATGCTTGGTATACAAATCCAACGCGACCACCATTGCACTAATCACGAACCACTTACGCATGTGAGCGCGCCTCACCTGAACCAAACAAGTTACTGACGCAACGTCCACAAATGTGCGGATGCTCGGCATCAGCACCTACATCAGCACGGTAGTGCCAGCAGCGGTCACATTTTTTGTAGCGACTAGGCTTCACATAAACCTCGAACTCATGCTCATCTGGGCATCGAGTTATTGTCACTGCTGAAACAATAAATATAAATTTAAGATCATCTTGAAACTTTTCTAGGACTGAAAATATTTTAGACGGTGCTTTGATCTCAAGTTCAGCTTGCAATGAGGACCCGACCAGATTTTCTGAACGCTTAAGCTCTATCGCTCTATTCACATGCCCCCTAGCAGTAACTACAATCCCCCAATCAGCTTTACTAATATTTAGTTCGGATGCAGGTAATTCATACCACACATCCTCAAATACCGATTTATCTGCATCCAGACCCAGCGTTTGCCAAATCTCGTTAGCAGTAAAGCTCAAGATTGGCGCCATCAAACGCATCATGGTATGCGTAATATGGTGCAACGCACTTTGCGCGGCACGACGTGCATGTGATGTCTCACCTGTGGTGTAAAGGCGATCTTTAAGAATATCCAGATAGAAACCACCCAGATCTTCCGAACAGAAACTCACAAACTTCTGCACCGCCAAGTGAAACTCATAGCGGTCATAATCCGCCAAAACACCCGCTTGCAGCTCGCTCGTTAAATGCAGTGCATAACGGTCTATCTCCAACCACTCATTCACTGGCAACAAATCTTTGCTCGCATCAAAATCAGCTAAGTTTGCCAGTAAAAAGCGTAAAGTGTTGCGAATACGACGATAACTTTCAGCAACACGCTTCAAAATCTCATCTGATATTGTCAACTCACCTGAGTAGTCAGTAGAAGCTGTCCACAAGCGCAGAATATCTGCACCATAAGTATCCATCACCTTTTGTGGCGCAACCACGTTACCCTTGGATTTACTCATTTTATGACCAGAACCATCGACCACAAAACCGTGCGTCAGCAAGGCTTCATAAGGCGCGCGGCCATCAATCGCACAACCTGTCAGCAAGCTGGATTGGAACCAACCACGGTGCTGGTCAGAGCCTTCCAGATACAAGTCTGCGGGGAAAGCCAAATCAGGACGACGTTTCAACACCGCTGCATGGGTAGAGCCAGAGTCAAACCACACATCTAAAGTATCGGTCACTTTTTTGTATTGTTCAGCATTTTCAGGCGCGTGCTGCGCTAGGAAAGTGGCGCCATCTAAACTGAACCAAGCTTCCACCCCTGTTTTTTCAACCAACAGCGCAGCTTGCTCTAGCAGCGCTGATGTTTGTGGATGCGGCTCGCCTGTTTCTTTATGCACAAACAAAGGCATAGGCACACCCCAGTTGCGTTGGCGAGACACGCACCAGTCAGGACGATTTTTAATCATGGCTTCTAAACGTGCACGTCCCCAAGCTGGGAAAAATTCAGTTTCATCCACGGCTTTATTGGCATGTTCACGCAAGCTTGCACCAGCAGCGTCCTGTGCATTCATACCAATGAACCACTGATGGGTAGCTAGCTGCATCAATGGCGTTTTATGGCGCCAGCAATGTGGAAAGCTGTGATTCAAACGGGCACTGGCTAACAAAGCTCCGCTTTCTGTCATGGCAGCTAAAATCACCTTATTGGCATCTTTTCTGTCTAAACCGCGAATCGCTTCAAACTCTACCAATTCACTATTAAAGAACTTACCGTCACCACCCATTAGAATTCGTGGTTTTTCATTCGGGAAGTTAGCACGCATCACCAGCCAGTCATCATTACCGTGCGCTGCTGCGGTATGCACCAAACCAGTACCCGCGTCAGTTGTTACGTGGTCACCACAGATGATAGGCACTTGGCGGTTGTCGAAAGGATGTTGCAACAACAATCCTTTAAGCACATCACCTTTGCATGAAGCCAAAACCTTAGCGTCAACTTCTTCGTATCTTGCTAAGGTTTTTTCAGCTAAGTCACGCACTAAAACCAGTAAACCTTTACTCGTTTGAATCAAATCATACTCAAGCCCAGGGTTAACACTCACCGCTTGGTTCGCTGGCAGCGTCCAAGGCGTGGTTGTCCAAATCACGGCATAAGCATCGCCTATGACTTCTACACCAAACACTTTACTTAAAGCTGCGTTATCCGCTACCTTAAAACCCACATCAATCGCTGGCGAGTTTACATCTTCATACTCCACCTCAGCCTCAGCCAGTGCAGAGCCGCAATCCACGCACCAATGCACAGGCTTGCTGCCTTGGTAAAGGTAGCCATTTTTATAGATGTCACCTAGCGCGCGCATGATGTCGGCTTCGGTTTTAAAATCCATCGTCAAATATGGGTGATCCCAATCGCCCAACACCCCTAAACGAATGAAGTCTTTTTTCTGGCGCTCAACTTGTTCTTTGGCATATTCACGGCAAAGTTCACGAAACTTGGCGGGATCTATATTTTTACCGTGATTTTTTTCTACCACCAACTCAATCGGCAAGCCGTGACAATCCCAACCTGGCACGTAAGGGGCATCAAAGCCGCTCATAGTTTTAGACTTAACAATGATGTCTTTTAAGATTTTATTCACCGCATGGCCAATGTGAATATCACCGTTTGCGTACGGCGGTCCATCATGCAATATGAATTTTTTGGCACCTTTGCGCGCATTTCTGATGCTCTGGTAAAGCTTTTGATCTTGCCATTGCTTCAACCATGCGGGTTCACGCTTAGCCAAATCACCACGCATAGGGAAACTGGTTTCAGGCAGGTTTAATTTGTATTTTGAATCTTTATTTTCTTCAGTCATTTCATTATTCCAAACATCATGCTATGAGCATTATTGATTTTGCTCACAGAAAAAATCTCGTGCCTCTCGCACATCCAGCGCGATTTGCGTCTTTAAGGCATCCAGTCCATCAAACTTCATTTCATCACGAATTTTATACAAAAATCTCACATGCACGTGCTTACCATACAAATCACCATCAAAATCTAGCACATGCACCTCTAATGATAATTTTTTTACGCCAGCAATTGTCGGGCGCACTCCTAAATTAGCCACCGCATTTAAACCGTCCAATTTTACTGCATATACGCCAGTTAATGCTGGTCGCTCATGCCGCATATGCACATTTGCAGTGGGGAACCCCAGTTGCCGCCCGCGCTTTGCTCCATGCACCACCTTACCGCTGATGCTATACGCCCTACCCAACAACAAATTGGCAGTTTCCAAATCACCTTTAGCTAATGCCATACGCACAGCCGTGCTGGAAACTCTGACATCGGCCAACTTCACTGGCGGCAAACTCACTAAATCAAACTTCTCTACTAAAAAGTCCTGAGACGAACCCTCACGCATCGCACCAAAGCGGAAATCCTCTCCTACAAAAACAGCCTGGGCGTTCAAAGCCTCGCGCAGAATTTTCTGCATAAATACAGTCGCGCTTAATTTTGCGAAATCATGGCTAAATCGGCAAATATAAACCCTATCCACACCCAATTCTGCAAAATATTCCAACTTCTCTCGCAGAGAACACAATCTGGCAGGTGCATTTGCAGGTGTAAAAAGTTCGCGCGGATGCGGCTCAAACGTCATCACAGCAGAAATCAAATGCTGAGTACTCGCCCACGCCGATAATTGCGCTAACAAATGTTGATGCCCTAAATGCATACCATCAAAATTACCTATGGCTAGCGCACACGGCAATTGCTGCTGAGCGGGAATATGTCTAAATACTTGCATTTAATGCTTCACCCGACGCATATAGTCGCTCGGTCTAAACCCGAGCAACATTAATGTGCTAAAGTAAGAAAAAGCCCCTAGCAGCACCAGTCCAACGATAAAGCCCAAGCGCTGGATCAGGCTAAATTCAAGCCATGCATGCGCCTCGCCCATTGCAAAATAAAGCACATTACCCATCACCAGCAAAGCTAGAAACAACTTCAGCAAAAACAAGCACCATCCTTTTTTTGGTAAAAAAACGTTAGATTTACGCAAATGATAGTAGAGCAAGCCAGCATTCAGGCATGCGCCCAAACCAATTGCCAACGCCAGACCCACATGACGCAAATCTAATACAAACACGAACAATACATTCATCAATTGCGTGACCACCAAAGTAAACACAGCAATTTTGACTGGCGTTTTAATATTTTGGCGCGCATAAAATCCTGGCGCCAGAATTTTAACCAGAATCAAACCAAGCAGCCCTATGCTATAAGCCACCAGCGCCTGTTGCGTCATGAGCACATCCAATGGCGTAAATTTTCCGTAATAAAACAGTGCAGTCACCAAAGGCGCTGCCAGCACTGCCAGTGCCACCGCCGCAGGTGCCGCTAATATAAAGGTCAGCCGCAAACCCCAATCCAGCAACTCGGAATACTCCACACCGTCTTTCCCTGCATGCGCTTTGGATAGGCTAGGCAACAGAATAGTCCCCAAGGCAACCCCTAATACGCCCGTTGGAAACTCCATTAGACGATCTGCATAATACAGCCAACTCACGCTGCCTGTAATGAGAAATGAGGCAAAAATTGTATTCAGTATCAATGAAATTTGTGCGACCGAAACCCCTAAAACAGCGGGGCCCATCAGCCTGAGAATACGCCATACACCTTCATCATCACGCCTAAAATCAAACTTGGGCAACAAACCAATTTGCTTTAAAAAGGGAATCTGAAACATTAACTGCAAAAAACCGCCAATAAACACAGCCCACGCCAGCACCTTAATCGGCTCCTCAAATGCGTCGGCAAAAAACAACACTGCCACAATCATCGAGACATTAAGCCAGACTGGGGTAAATGCTGGAATGCCGAATTTATTATAGGTGTTAAGCACACCACCAGCCATTGAAACCAGCGAGATAAAGAAAATATAAGGAAAAGTGATACGCAGCAACTCAATCGTCAGCTGCATTTTCGCCACATCTGAACGAAAACCTGGCGCAATCAGTGCAACAATCCAGGGCGCTGCCAGCATACCGACAATTGTCACGCCCACTAGAATGAGCCCAAGCCAGGTTGCAACGCGATTAATCAACTGCTGTGTTTCATCGATATTGCGCTGACTTTTATACTCCGCCAAAATAGGTACAAAAGCCTGGCTAAAAGCACCCTCAGCTGAAATGCGACGCAATAAATTAGGGATTTTAAAAGCCACAACAAAAGCATCGCTCAGCATGCCAGCCCCAAACACACGCGCAATGAGTGTGTCTCTTACAAAACCTAAGATGCGGGATACAAAAGTCATACTGCCGACTTTAGCCAGCGCGTTGAGTAAATTCATGCTTTATCGTTATTAATGAGCTTAAGAAAAATGTAGTATTAACAATATATTGCGTGATTTTAACATGACACTGCGCTCCCCGCAGAGATTGCGCTGAGAATACCAATGATAAATATCCATAAACCGCATATTTTAACTTGCAATACTGTTACAAAATAGTTATCATTATGGGCTTCGTATTTTGAATAGCTTTTTTAGGAAAACATCAGATGGCAAATACCGCACAAGCAAGAAAACGTGCTCGTCAAGCAGTTAAGCAACGTGCTCATAATGCAAGTTTGCGCTCTACTTTGCGCACAGCAATTAAAAAAATTATTAAAGCGGTAGAAGCTGGCGACAAAGCTGCAGCTACTGCTGCTTACAGCGAGAATGTAAGTGTAATCGACCGCATTGCGGATAAAAATATCATTCATAAAAACAAAGCATCACGTCATAAAAGTCGCTTAAATGCTGCGATCAAGGCAATGGCATAAGCAATTTACCGACCGCCAAATTGGTCAACAAAAAGCCGAACTTAAAAGTTCGGCTTTTTTTATTTTACGCAATGCAGTGCATATTGTTAATCAAAATAGCACTTGCGTTAGCCTGATACACTCCAACCTCCTGTAAAGACTTCTGTTCAAGACCTTTGATAGAACTTCATCCTCCACTATATCAGCACACTTTCTCCATCCAGCCAAGTCTATTCAGTATCAGGTACCAATATTGAGCTCCGCGCGCACCTGCAATGCCAGCTTGATGGCATCATCTCGCACCGTATTAATCACGGTGAAATGTCCCATTTTTCTGCCTGCGCGTGCTTCATGCTTACCGTACAAATGCATTTTAAGTTGCGGATGATTCAGCACTAAATGCCACGCGGGTTCGACTTGCGTATTATTCACCGCATCATGCGGCCAAACATCGCCCAAAATATTCACCATCACAGCAGGACTATGCTGACGGCTACTGCCCAATGCCAACCCAGTCATCACACGCACTTGTTGCTCAAACTGACCAGTCACACATGCATCAATTGTATAATGCCCTGAGTTATGGGGGCGAGGGGCAATTTCATTCACCAGCAACTCCCCATCAGACACAAAGAATTCCACACCAAGTACCCCAGTGTATTCAAGCTTTTCCGCCACACTGATCGCCAGTTTCTGTGCCTGATGATTAATGGCGTCACTGCCACGCGCAGGCACAATCGAAATATCCAGAATACCATTAAGATGACTATTCTCAGCAGTTGGGAATGTTGCAACATGGCCACGCACATCGCGAGCAAGCACCACAGAAACCTCATAATCAAGCTTGAGCATTTTTTCCAGCACGCATTCTTCTTGTGAAAAATCAGCAAAAGCCTGACTGGCTTCCATGGCATTGGCAACGCGCGCCTGCCCTTTGCCATCATAACCAAACCGTGCCACCTTCAAAATCGCAGGATAAATATCACTCTCATCGGCAGGAATATCTTCTGCCAGTTGAATTACCGCGTAAGGCGCCACTGGTAACCCTGCATTTTTAAGAAAGTTTTTTTCACTGACACGGTGCTGGGCAATTGCCACACTTTTTGCATCGGGATACACAGAAGTAGCCTTGGCTAAACTCTCAAGCGACGCTGCAGGCACGTTCTCAAACTCTGTCGTAATCGACTGACATGTTTTAGCCATCTGCGCCAATGCTTCAGCATCATCATATTTAGCACAGATATGCACATCGGCTATTTTACCTGCAGGGCTATTTTTGTCGGGATCTAACACGGTAACCTGATAGCCCATCTCATGGGCTGCAATCACAAAAAAACGCCCCAACTGACCACCACCCAACATGCCCAGCATCGCTGGTGGCAAAATGACTGGATGATGATTTGAATGCTGATCTAAATTCTGGTTCATATGAATACTATTGCTTGTATTTAAGTGTGAATAATAACGACTAAGTACATTAAAACTTATTATATTAAGATTTACGGCTGATCACCGAGCGTCATGCAATGCACTTTATCTGCTTGATTTTGACGGAACTCTGCAAGTTTTTTGGATAACGCTGCGTCATGATTGGCTAACATTGAAACGGCAAACAATCCTGCATTCGCAGCACCTGCATCACCAATCGCAAACGTCGCAACAGGAATACCTCTAGGCATTTGTACAATGGATAACAATGAATCCTGCCCTTGCAAATGCTTAGAAGGCACAGGCACACCCAGCACTGGTAGCGTGGTTTTTGCAGCCACCATACCAGGCAGATGTGCAGCACCGCCAGCGCCCGCAATAATCACCTGCAAACCATTACCTGCAGCCGTTTCTGCAAAATTAAACATCAAATCGGGCGTGCGGTGCGCTGATACCACGCGCGCCTCATATGCAACACCAAAATCAGACAACACTTGCGCGGCGTTTTTCATGACAGGCCAATCACTGTCTGACCCCATAATAATGGCAACTAAAGGTTTACTCATGCTTGTTCTCTTTTCATTGTATCTAGCAACACACGCCCAGTTACAGCACAACCAGGTTATCCCGATGTATCAATTCCGCTTCATCTACGTAACCCAGTATCGCTTCAATCTCAGTACTCGGTTTACGCGTAATTCTGGCTGTTTCACTGGCTGAATAATTCACTAAACCACGCGCAATTTCCTTACCTAGCCCATCTACACAGGCAACGACATCACCACGCTCAAAATAACCCTCGACAGCAATCACGCCGATGGGCAATAAACTTTTACCTTCCTGCTGCAGCACTTTTACAGCACCCGCATCCAGCACAAGCTTGCCACTCGTACGCAGATGATCAGCCAGCCATTGTTTGCGGGCAGCAGTTTTCATCTGAGTCGCTTCCAGGTGCGTGCCTATTGCCTCACCAGCACTTAATCTTATCAGCACGTCAGGCTCGCGACCTGAAGCGATTACGGTATGTGCGCCGCTACGTGCTGCACGCTTGGCCGCCAGTACTTTAGTCAGCATACCGCCAGTGCCCACACTACTGCCAGCGCCGCCCGCCATCAGCTCTAATGTAGCGTCACCTGCAGTCGCATTTTGTATAAACGAAGCACGCGCATCCTTGCGCGGATCTGCCGAATACAGGCCCTGCTGGTCAGTTAAAATCACCAGAACATCGGCTTCGATCAGATTTGCCACCAAAGAGCCTAAAGTATCATTATCACCGAAACGGATTTCATCCGTCACTACTGTATCGTTCTCATTGATAATCGGGATAACCTTCATATCAAGCAGCGTACGCAAAGTGCTGCGCGCATTCAAGTAACGCTTACGGTCCGCCAGATCAGCATGTGTAAGCAGCACCTGTGCGGTATGTAGGGCATGCTGACTAAAACAGCTTTCATACATTTGCACCAAACCCATTTGGCCCACCGCCGCCGCAGCTTGCAACTCATTTAATGCTATCGGGCGTTTTTTCCAGCCCAAGCGCTGCATCCCTTCAGCAACCGCACCACTTGAAACCAAAACAATCTGCTTTCCCTGCTGCACCAGTGCAGTGATTTGCAATGCCCAAGCCGCAATAGCGGCACGATCCAAGCCATTACCTTCGTTAGTGACAAGGCTTGACCCCACCTTGACCACGATTACTTTGGCGCCCTGCGCGAGCGATTTAAATTCAAGCGGATTCATGCCCTGATTCTTCTTCAGTTACTTTTTGCTCAACCAGCGCCTCTCTGTTCGCCTCAGTCGCCAATCTATTTTCATCAATATGCTGCATAATGGCATAGCTAAGCTCTTTACAACCAACACCGCTAATCGCAGAAATTGCAAATACTCGACCCTCCCAGCCGTAATGCTTCACAAAGTTTGCAACCACCTCATCGGCATCTGGCAACATATCTATCTTGTTAAGCACTAGCCAGCGCGGCTTTTCATAAAGCGACTCGTCATACTTTCTCAACTCCTCGACAATCGCCTTAGCTTCATACACAGGATCAACCGCCTCGTCAAAAGGCGCAATATCCACCAAATGCAGTAGCAAAGAAGTCCGTTGCAAATGACGTAAAAACTGGTGACCAAGCCCTGCGCCCTCTGCCGCACCCTCAATAATGCCAGGGATGTCCGCAATGACAAAGCTACGCTCCGCGTCTACCCGCACCACGCCCAGATTCGGATGCAAGGTCGTAAATGGATAATCCGCCACCTTGGGTTTAGCCGCAGAAACAGCACGTATAAATGTTGATTTACCTGCATTAGGCATGCCTAGCAAGCCCACATCAGCTAACACTTTCAGTTCCAGATAAAGCTCAAACTCCTCGCCCGGCTCACCTTTAGTGCATTGACGTGGTGCGCGGTTCATACTGGACTTAAAATGTACGTTGCCCAAACCGCCATTACCCCCTTTAGCCATTTGCGCACGCTGACCATGCTCGCTCAAATCGACCAGCATTTGTCCGCTTGACTTGTCTGAAACCACGGTTCCAACAGGCACGCGCAACACCATATCTTCGCCTTTTGCACCGTAACATTCGGCACTTCGACCATTTTCACCACGCTGCGCCCTGAAGCTGCGAGTGTAACGGTAGTCGACCAAAGTATTAATATTGCGATCAGCCTCCAGAATAATCGACCCACCACGGCCGCCATCACCGCCGCTAGGCCCATCCATAGGCTCATATTTTTCACGACGAAACGTGGCAACGCCGTTGCCGCCGTCACCCGCAAATATTTTAATCGTTGCTTCGTCAATAAATTTCATTTTTTAAAGGCAGCCCAGTTTTATTCAACCGTGCAATGCCACACCCCTTATAGTGTCAATATAAATACTGTTTGATTTATAACACTCAGCGCAATACATCACTTACGCCAGAGCCAATCTTTATAATGCAAACGCATTATAAAGATTAATGCATAAAACAAAAAAGCCCTATCAAAACGACAGGGCTTCTTAGA
The DNA here is from genome assembly GCA_028688575.1 of Methylotenera sp. Lineage (GTDB taxonomy): Bacteria > Pseudomonadota > Gammaproteobacteria > Burkholderiales > Methylophilaceae > Methylotenera. Next base: position 13,410 of record JAQTXW010000012.1, read on the forward strand.
CTCACCTAAAACTTAAGCTGGAATAATATTCACAGTTTTACGTTTTAGCGCACCTTTCACTGTAAAGCTCACTTTACCATCAGCTTTAGCATACAAAGTGTGGTCTTTACCCATACCTACGTTTTCACCAGCGTGCATTTTTGTACCGCGCTGACGCACGATAATGCTACCAGCTGAAACCACTTGCTCACCAAATGCCTTAACGCCTAAACGTTGTGAGTGTGAATCGCGACCGTTACGTGAACTACCGCCTGCTTTTTTGTGTGCCATGATTTAATCCTTAAATTCTCTATAACTGCTTACTTAGCAGCAATTGCTTCAATTTTGATTTCAGTATAACTTTGGCGATGACCTTGCGTTTTACGGTAATGTTTACGGCGACGGAATTTAAAAATCATTACCTTGTCACCACGTCCGTGTGAAAGCACAGTTGCTTTAACTTTTGCACCCTTGATAATCGGCGCGCCAATTGTGGTGTTTTCACCATCTGAAACCACTAGAATTTGATCAAGCGTTACCGTACCGCCTACTTCAACGTCTAATTTTTCAACTTTTAATCTTTCGCCCTGAACTACGCGATATTGTTTACCACCAGTTTTAATTACTGCATACATGATTATGCCTTTAACTCATACTTCAAAAGAATCGCGCATTATACGCAAAATATCATCTAAAGCAAATCATAATCTTAGTAAAATAAGAAAATAATTTCGCTTTTTTAAGAGAGCATGATTATCGCACGTTTTAATCTAAAACGTACATGCATATTTACTTGGCTTTTAATAGGCTATGATAAAATAGTGGCTCCTTTTACGGGCCCAAGACAACGTGACACTTAGCATCATTCAATCTTGCATCGATGACGACATGCGTCAGGTAGATGACGTTATTCGCAAATCGCTGCACTCTGAAGTGATGCTCATTAACCAGGTTGCCGAATACATTATCAATAGTGGTGGCAAACGTTTGCGCCCAATGCTGGTGTTGTTATCCGCTGGGCTGTTCGGCAAGATTCAACCACAGCACCACCAGTTAGCCGCTGTGGTTGAATTTATCCACACCGCAACCTTGCTGCATGACGATGTCGTCGATGAATCATCCAAGCGCCGCGGCCAAAGCACAGCTAATGCAGTCTTTGGCAATGCGGCCAGCGTGCTGGTAGGCGATTTTGTCTATTCACGCGCATTTCAGATGATGGTTTCGGTGCAAAACATGCGCGTGATGGAAGTGCTTAGCGATGCCACCAACGTGATCGCAGAAGGTGAAGTGCTGCAACTGCTTAACATTCACAATGCCGACATCACGGATCAGGCTTACTTGCAAGTCATTCATTATAAAACAGCAAAACTGTTTGAAGCCGCTACCAAACTAGGTGCAATCATCAGCAATGCAAATACTCAGGATGAAGCAGCCCTCACCGCTTATGGCATGCATCTGGGCACTGCGTTCCAACTCATTGATGATGTACTCGATTTAAGTGGAGATACCGAAGACATTGGTAAAAACTTAGGGGATGACCTAGCTGAAGGCAAGCCAACCTTACCGCTGCTATATGCTATGCATCACAGCACGCCCGAAGAAAGCAAACTCATACGCAATGCTATTGAACAGGGCGGCCTTGAAAACTTGACGCAGGTGATTGAAATTGTCAAAAACTCAGGGGCACTGACTCACGTAAAAGCACTTGCAAGAACCGAATCGGCTATCTGCTGCGCTAGAATCGCACATTTCCCCGATTCCAATTTTAAGCGCGCACTGATTACTTTGGCTGAATTTGCGGTACAGCGTAACTTTTAAGCCCGCCAGCCAAACTGGCAGCGAGTGTTAATTTAAAGTAATCTTTTCACCACTGTCTGCATGATAATAGGTCAGATGTGCGCAGTCGCTAGTGCCCGCGGTCAATGAGCCATCAAACAATGACTTTCCTTCCACATCCACAACAGCATAACCATTGTGATATAGGGTCACTTCTGCCAACTTAGGTGTTTTGGCGGATTTCTCCCGCATGGCAAAGCTGATGCAGTTTTCCGCCTCGTCCTCAGCGTAAACCTCCCACTCCCTGCCGCCAGCCAATTGCGCCAGCCAACTAGGTAAATCAACCTCAACACGACAAATAATCGGCTCGTCCCACTCTGGATGATGCGCCTCCACCCCCGCGATTGCTGTCGTTAACTGCTGATTCATGTTGTCTGCCATTCTGTTTACCTCTTGCGATATAGTCTTATTATAATATTGATTACAATCTTTACACCTATACTTGTGTCGATAGAGAAAAATTTCAAGTGGCTTTCGCCGGCAATATTTTACAGGGCACTGTTGTCATACCCACTTAACGGTGAGATGATGCGCTTGGTTTACATATTTATTAACGGCAAATTAACGTACTAACTTAAACACTCTCATCACCCACTCAAAAAATATAAAGGACTCACATGCCAGATGCACTCATGGATTTATCTCATATTCTGCAACACAACAGCATGCTGTTTATCATTACTTCCACCCTGTTAGGCTTAATGGTTGGCAGTTTTTTGAACGTGGTCATTTACCGCCTGCCTAAAATCATGGAGCGCGACTGGCACAATAACTGTCTTGAACTTCAAGGGAAGGAAATCCCTGAACAGCAGCCACTTTCACTCTCAAAACCGCGCTCAGCCTGCCCGCACTGCGGCCACAAAATCACCGCGTTTGAAAACATCCCTATCATCAGTTATCTTTTTTTGAGAGGGAAGTGTAGCGCCTGCAAAACCCCTATCAGCATACGCTACCCGCTAATTGAGGCGCTTACAGGAGCGCTAGCAGGTTTAATTGCCTGGAAGTTCGGCTACAGCAGCACCATGCTATTTGCCACATTATTTACTTTTGCACTTATCGCACTCACCTTTATCGATTTTGACACACAGCTGTTGCCTGACGACATCACGCTGCCACTACTCTGGCTAGGGCTTCTATTCAACCTTAATTTCGGCTTTACTGATTTAAAATCAGCCGTTATTGGCGCGGCAGCAGGCTACCTGAGCTTATGGTCGATTTACTGGTTATTTAAACTCATACGCGGCAAAGAGGGCATGGGCTATGGCGACTTCAAGTTGCTGGCAGCCATAGGTGCCTGGTTTGGCTGGCAAATACTCCCCGCCGTCATTTTACTGTCGTCTGCACTTGGGGCGGTGATTGGCATAGCCCTCATTGCGCTCGCCAACCGCGGCAAAGAAGTGCCAATGCCATTTGGCCCATTCCTAGCCATTGGCGGCATTGCTGCTTTATTTTTTGGGCAACAGCTCGCTACTTTTTATTTACCGTAACGCGTAGCCTATGTTTATCGTTGCACTCACAGGCGGCATTGGCTCGGGAAAAAGCATGGCGTCCAGAGAGTTCAGTCTACTGGGTGTACCAGTGGTTGACACAGATACCATCGCACACCAGCTTACCGCTGTTAATAGCCCAGTGCTCAATAAAATAGTGGCTGCATTTGGGGCTGATTTTCTTAACGAAAATGGGTCGCTCAATCGCGCCAAGCTACGCACGCACGTTTTTAAAGATGATACTCAACGCATCAAGCTTGAGTCCATCATGCACCCTGCGATTTATATCACAGCATTGTCAGAACTGGAAGAAAATCAGACACGGCTTAACCCTCCATACCAATTGGTGGTCGTGCCTTTACTTTTTGGAAGCAAACGCTTTCAGTCTTTGGCTAATATCAGCTTGCTGATTGATTGTGACGAAGCCCTGCAAATTGCACGTGCAATGTCGCGCAGTCAATTAACAGAAGAGGAAGTAAAAGCGTTTATGGCGGCTCAAACCAGCAGAACAAACCGACTTCTTTTAGCAGATGAGGTCATAGAAAACAACGGCACCATTAAGGAATTACAGGAAAAAATCAGACAAATTCATAAAAAATTCATTAATACTTGCATAGTTAGTAAATAACTTTGATAATTCAGTTCAAGTTTTAATGCAAATTTAAATTTGCGCTAAATAAATAGCATCCTGGCCAAACTATATGCAAAATGCCTAGTTACGATTACCCATTTAATGAGCGTATACGCACTTTATTACGCGTAGAGGATTTGTTCGCCAAAGTTTTATTCAACACTGAATCCGAACACGAATATCAGCACCACTGTGCGCTACTTACCTTGCTACAGATTCTGGATGTAGTAGACCGGGCCGAGTTAAAATTAGACTTACTGCAAGAGTTGGAGCGTCAGAAAAATGCCTTGCGCCTTCTCATCGGCAACCCCGCTATTGAAGCTGACGCACTCAAAAGCACGCTCGCAGATATTGACGGCGCACTTGAGCCGTTACGAGCAGAATCCTCTAAAATAGGCCAGATTTTACGCACCAACGAATGGCTAATGAGTGTCAAACAGCGTGCCGCCATTCCAGGAGGGGTCTGTGAATTTGATCTGCCTTCATATCACTACTGGCTAAACCTCGGCGCAGAGAAGCGCCAGCAGGATTTAAACGAATGGACACAGCCATTAACACCTATGTATCAGGCAATTGTGATTATCCTTCGCATTTTGCGTGGCAGTGGTATCACAAGCAAGCTAGTTGCTGAGCAGGGTTTTTATCAAAAAATGCTGGGCGGGGCGAAGCCCGCGCAAATGCTTAAAATAGAAGTAGCCGATACACTCACCTGCTTCCCTGAAGTAAGCGCCAATAAATATGCCATCAACATCCGTTTTAACACACTGGATAAGCTGCAAAAATTACAAAAACATGAGCAGGATGTACCATTTTCATTAACCCTGTGTAATTTATAATTTGACCATCCGCCCTTTGATTTAGTAGAAGATAATTTGAAAAAATGAGTTCATCCGCAAGCAAAAAAAAACTGGTAGCATGTCCAACTTGCAAGCAACTTACTGAGTTTTCGACTGAAAATACATTTAGACCTTTTTGTAGCAAACGCTGTGAATTAATTGATTTAGGTGCATGGGCGAGTGAGCAATATGCAATTCCTACAGGCAGCAAGCCGCATGAGCTACCTGACGAATTATCTCAACAATAATTTACCGAACTCTATCAATATAGCGAACACATTATGATGACAACACTGAAACAGCCTCTACCACGCTTTATTAACACTGTTATTTTTACACTGCTGGTAATCTGCACCTTGCCAACTCAGGCACAAGATGTCGTGCAAGTAGATCATGCATGGGCGGGGGAAACCCACGCAGGACAAACTGTAGGCGCCGCCTATATGAATTTTTTGAGTAAGCAGGACATTACACTAACCCACGTTGAAAGCGACTTGGCAAAAACAGTTGAAATTCATAGCATGTCGATGGAAAACAACATCATGAAAATGCGCATGCTGGAATCATTACCTATCCATGCAGGGAAGACTGCCAAACTTGCACCAGGCGGATTGCATTTAATGCTGTTTGATTTAACAAAGCCGCTATCACAGGGCGACATACTACACTTAACACTTACTTTTAGCACCAAAGACCGCAGCACATTCAAGCAGACACTCAAAGTGCCAGTAAAGCGCATTAGCAACGAGCATGGCGATCACAGCCATCACCATCATTAACCAGATTATCCCTGATTAAGCGCTGGAGCAACGTGCGTATCAAACGCAATGCACTTCACGCAAAAAGGCAAACGCTAGAGCATGCCCCAAATATCGCGCTGCATCGCTACGCCATGCGCGCCATAGCTTCTTGCTGTATGCAAATCCTCACGTAAAATCCCACCCAGTGCATATGTTGGCAAGGAGTACCCTGTTACAAGCTGCCCAAAAACATCCCAACCTAGCGGTTGAGCATCTGGGTGACTCATAGTCGGCTTGACTGGCGACAGTGTAACGTAATCAAACCCCAGCACCTCGGCGTAAGCCAGTTCGAGCTGATTGTGACACGAAGCACCACACAGCAGCCCTTCAGGCCGACTGGTCAAGTGCATTAATTTATGTGCGGGCAAATGCACGCCTGCTGCATTTAGCTCACGGGCCAATTGCACATCGCCATTGATAAACACCTTTGCCTCAAAAGGTCTTGCCAGCTCAATCACATGCTCGGCAAATAATTTCAGCTCCTGCGGTGAAAGGTAGTTCTCACGCACCTGTATCATCATCAACCCATGCTCTAATGCAAGTTTCAGGCGCTCAAAAAATAAGGTTGCCCCCATTTCTTTTAGATTGGTGACTGCATAAATGGGATGTAAACCAAGTGCAGTTAAAATGGGCTGGTTTGCTGGTAGCATAGGCTCAACCGTGAGATTTTCTGGATTCTGCCAACTCGTTGCTTGATCTTCCAGCCCGACTGGGTCGCCCTGCCATTCATCAACCATAAAAAAATGTAATTTAACGGTCTTGGCTTGCGACTGCATTACGCCATTAATATCGTACTGCGCGTCATATTGATAAGTACGCGTAAGCCAGGTGTAAAAATGCGTGATAGTAATGCCTAATTCTTCGAGCAACTCTCTTTTAAGCGCTTGTGCAGGCGTTTCATTGGCTTCAATCTTGCCTCCAGGAAACTCCCAATAACCAGCCCACGGCTTACCAGCGGGCCGCTCAGCCAGCAGCACCATGCCATTATCGCGCTGAATCACACCAACCGCGGCTTCTGTGACTTCAGCTGATGCCTTATTAAAGGCTATTTTTTGCGCTACCATCAATTTTGAGCCCGAACTCCGACAAACCGAATAAATGCATTAGGATCGATAATCCGCATTAATTCTCACATAATCGTATGAAAAATCACACGTCCAGATTGTGACCGCATGCGCACCGCGATTGAGCACTACGCGTACTAAAATATCAGGCTCTTTCATAATGGCAGCTCCCTGCGCTTCAACATAAGAACTGGCTCGGCCACCTTTTTCAGCGACCAACACATCACCTAAATAAAGCTGCAATGTATTAACATCCAGATCCTCAATTCCAGCGTATCCAATGGCTGCTAGTATGCGCCCCAGGTTCGGGTCAGATGCAAAAAATGCCGTTTTAATCAATGGCGAATGCGCAATCGCATAAGCGACTTTACGGCATTCCGTATCATTTTTGCCCCCCTCAACTGCAACCGTCATAAATTTAGTAGCGCCCTCACCATCGCGCACAATGGCTTGTGCAAGCTCAATTGCCACTTCGGTGAATGCATCACGCAAGAGGCTAAACTCAGGGCTGTTTTCCGTTACTTCCTGCTGACCCGCCTGATTTGTTGCGATAAAAATCAGGCTGTCGTTAGTTGATGTGTCCCCATCTACCGTAATGCAGTTAAATGATTTATTCACAGCAAATTGAATCATACTCTCAAGCGCTGCCTTGGATACGACGGCATCGGTTGCCACGTAACCTAACATGGTCGCCATGTTGGGATGTATCATGCCAGAGCCCTTGCTAATCCCTGTAATGGTGACAGTTTTGCCACCAAGCTGAATTTGACGCGATGTACCCTTGGCTACGATATCGGTGGTCATAATCGCTTCGGCAGCATTCAGCCAGTTATCCGCCTTAAGATTTTCTATCGCAGCGGGCAAGCCAGCAATGACTTTATCCACTGGCAACAGCTCAAGAATAACCCCTGTCGAAAACGGCAGCACCTGATTGGCTTTTAAATTCAACAAACCAGCCAGCGCTTCACAACTTTGCCGTGCAAGCTTTAGCCCCTCCCCCCCCGTCCCCGCATTGGCACAGCCCGTATTGACCAGTAATGCGCGAATTTCTGTTTTTTCAGCCAGAAACTGCCTACACAGAGCGACGGGCGCGGCACAGAAACGATTTTGCGTGAAGACACCCACCACATGGCAACCTTCATCCAGCGCCATCACCAACACATCTTTGCGGTTAGGTTTTTTGACATAAGCCTCGGCAAACCCTAAGCGCACACCTTTGACTGGTAGCAATGATGATGCTTTGGGAGCCCTCAATTTAACTGGCATATAATTCCTTACTAAATTCCAGACATGATTAAAACAGATTAAACACTACGCCAGGTAGTGCCTTGTGGTGTATCTTCCAGAATAATACCTGCTTCTGAAAGCCGCGCTCTAATGGCATCTGCTTCTGCAAAATTTTTGTTCTTTTTAGCGGCAAGACGCGACTGAATCAGCGCCTCGACATCTAAATCAATAGATGCGTTTCCTTGTAAAAACTCATCAGGGTTACGTTGCAACAACCCTAAAATGCCAGCTAATGCTTTTAAGCGTTGGGCAGTCGAAATTTCTTTATCCTTATTGACTTCGTTAGCCAAGTCAAACAATACCGCAAAAGCCTCAGGGGTATTAAAGTCGTCATTCATGGCATCTTTAAAACGTGCCGCCTGCGGATGTTGCCAATCCACAGTAGCGTCAGACAAATCAAAACCACGCAGAGCAGTGTAAAGGCGCGTCAAGGCGGACTTTGCATCATCAAGATGCTGATCAGAGTAGTTGAGCGGACTACGGTAATGGGCGCGTAAAATAAAAAACCGCACCACCTCAGCATCGTATTTTTCCAACACCGTGCGGATGGTAAAAAAATTGCCCAGCGACTTGGACATCTTCTCGTCATCCACGCGCACAAAGCCATTATGCATCCAGTAATTCACCATTTGGCAGGGCTCACCATCATGACTATGTGCAGCCTCTGACTGCGCAATCTCATTTTCATGATGCGGAAACTGCAAGTCCTGCCCGCCACCATGAATATCAAAGTGCTGACCCAAGTGATGTGAGCTCATCGCCGAGCACTCAATATGCCAGCCAGGCCGGCCCTTACCATGATTGGGGCCAGCGAAAGGTGAATCCCAGCTGGGTTCACCAGGTTTTGCAGCTTTCCATAGCACAAAATCCAGCGGGTCTTTTTTAAAAGCATCCACCTCAACGCGCTCACCCGCACGCAAATCCTCAAGTGACTTACCCGATAGCTTGCCATAACCCTTGAAATGATTGACCGCATAAAACACATCGCCATTGTCGGCGGTGTAGGCAAACCCCTTCTCAATCAGAGTGCTAATCATGCTCACCATCCCTGGCACAAACTCCGTTGCCTTTGGCTCAATATTTGGGCGAATCACCCCTAATTTGGCCGCATCCTCATTCATCGCATCAATAAAGCGCTGGGTTAATTGCGCGATGGTTTCATTATTCTCATTGGCACGTTTGATAATTTTGTCATCAATATCGGTGACATTGCGCACATAAGTTACTTCATAACCTAAATTACGCAGCCAGCGACTTACCATATCAAACACGACCATGACGCGCGCATGCCCTAAGTGACAATAATCATAGACAGTCATGCCACACACATACATACTCACCTTACCCGCAACGATGGGGGTGAATTTCTGCTTTTCTCGTGCTAAGGTATTGTAAATTTTGAGCATAATTTGAATTTAAAGTTAAATTAAAAGGTGTGTTTTGGAGATGTTTGTTTAAAAATAGATGATTTACTGAAATATATGCACTTAAAGCGAAATGAGCTATTGGAGGTTAGTTGGGCTATTGATAGAATTACGTTTTATTTATTCACCAAAAAAGTATATCACAATGAATAATTTTATTGCGTCGCTAGCCCCCTCATTCACTCGCTTTGTGTTCATCACTTCGCTCATTTTTGCGTTTACGCTTGCACATGCGGATGAGCTAAAAGACATCTCTCAATTGGCTGACCAGGGACAAACAGCTGTTGCACTCGATCGCGTCAACACTTTTATTGCTGCTAATCCAAAAAATGCACAGGCTTTATTCATGAAAGGCGTTTTGCTGGCAGAACAAGGCCGCCGTGATGAGGCGATTAAAACATTCACTGAAGTCACTGAGAAATTTCCTAACCTGCCTGAGCCTTATAACAATCTGGCTGTGCTATATGCTGATCAAGGCCAGTTTGATAAAGCACGCAAAGCACTGGAAACTGCAATCAAAACCCATCCTAGCTACGCGACTGCGCATGAGAACCTGGGCGACATCTACGCGCGCATGGCAAGCGAGGCTTACGACAAGGCGCTACAGCTTGATACCAGCAATTCACGCGCACAAGGCAAACTCTCTCTGATTAAAGATTTGTTTGGTACTGGCAACAAAACCACTATTGCCGCCAAAGAGCCAACAAAACCCGCTGTCAGCACGCCTGCTGCCAAACCTGTTAACAAAGTTGATGTGCAAACAGCGACTGCAAATAGTGATTACGATATCGTTGCTGCAGTGAATGGCTGGGGGCAGGCTTGGGCAAATAAGAATCTCGACCAGTACTTCGCAAGCTATGCGGGTGACTTTAAGCCAGCTAAAGGCCTTAACCGCAGCACATGGGAGCAGCAACGCCGAGACCGCATTTCTGCGCCTAGCAAAATCAGCATTGAACTTTCAAACATAAAAGTCATCTCATCAGATGCTGATAATGCAAAAGTGCAATTTAAACAAAAATACCGCGCAGATAAGAGGGCCTCTATACGCACCAATAAAACGCTGCTGCTTAAAAAAGTAGGGAGCAATTGGCTCATCAAAGAAGAAATTGCGGACAACTAAGCTGACTCCAAGGATCTATGTTCACGCTTGGTAAATTAGCGTTAAATACACATGATGTTAATTAAAAAAGCCCTCACATACGCACTGCTAACGGCTGTTACGCTAGTCCCGTGGAATGCTACAGCCGTTAATCGCTTTAGCTTTAGTAATCTCTTATCAAAAAACAGCGTCGGTGAAGTTGCCACGCTGGCAACTGACGTTGCTTCGAATATTGCAGAAGGCTTACTGGTTAAAGGCTTGCTTGAAATTTCTGCTGGCAAAAATCAGCAAGCATTAGCCACTATCGAGCAGCTGATACGTAGCACACCAAACTTCAAACTCGCGCACTTAATACGTGGAGATTTACTGTTAGCGCAAGGTAAGTCGCTCACGAGCTTTGGTGGCACCAGTGACAGTATTTCTCCTGAAACAATTCAGGACTTACGTGAAGAGGCTCGCGTTCGCATTGAACGCTATCTGGAAAAAAGCAGCACCCTCAAGCAGCCTAACCTGATTATTGCTCCCAATGCGCAGCATAAACACGTAATTTTAGTAGACACGAAAAAATCTAGATTGTTTTTATATGAAAACGCTGATACTGGGCTTAAATATGTTACCGATTTTTATATCACCGTCGGTAAAAATGGCGTTGGAAAATTCATAGAAGGCGACAAACGCACGCCGATTGGTGTTTATTTCGCCAGCACGAAATTAAAACAGCCCCTACCCGATTTATATGGCGACGGCGCGTACCCGCTCAACTATCCCAACGAGTGGGATAGAACCAATAATAGAAAAGGTTCTGGCATCTGGCTGCATGGCACACCCAGCGACACCTTTAGCCGCGCGCCACGCGCCAGCGACGGCTGTGTTGTGCTTTCCAACCAGGATCTAAGTGCATTATCTGACATCCTGGAAGCAGGCAAAACTCCAGTCATCATTGCGGACAATCTGGAGTGGCTTAACGACGCCAGCAATTTACAAGCCGAAAAAGACAACTTGAATAAGGCTATTAATAATTGGCTGAATGACTGGCGCGCGCAGGATACTGATAAATATTTATCCTATTACTCCAAAGACTTTTCCAGCAACGGCATTACTTACCAGCAATGGGCTGAACACAAGCAACGCGTTCAGGCAAGCAAGCCCAAGGTGAATATTAATGTTTCTAACATCAGCATGTTTGGCTACCCTGATGCCCAAAGAAGACTGGTGGTGGTTGACTTTGTGCAGGACTTTAACAGCCCAACCCTCAAAAATAAAATGCAAAAGCGCCAGTATTGGATAGAGGAAGACAATCGCTGGAAAATCATCTATGAAGGTTCTGCCTGAATTAATCAACCACGGCAACAAATATAAGGGAATTTATGCGTCATTACTTTTATGCTTTTCTATTACTCGCACTCTCCAGCACCGCTGCATTCGCGGGAAACCCTCAAGTGAGCTTTGAAACCAGTCGCGGCAACTTCACCCTTGAACTCTACCCAGAAAAGGCGCCAAAGACGGTTGAAAATTTTATCGCCTACGTTAACTCTGGTTTCTATCAAGGCACTATTTTTCACCGTGTGATTAATAATTTCATGATACAAGGCGGAGGCTTTACAGCCAGCATGGAAGAAAAAGAAACACGCGCGCCGATTATCAACGAATCTAACAATGGTCTTAACAATGAAGCTGGCACCATCGCCATGGCTAGAACCTCAGACCCTAACTCCGCTACCTCTCAATTTTTTATCAATCTTGAGAATAATCAGTTTTTAAATTTTCGCGACCCCAATCCGCAGTTGATTGGCTATTGTGTATTTGGTCGCGTTATCACTGGCATGGAGGTTGTCCGCAATATAGGCAAAACTCCGACAGCAAACGTTGGGCCTTTCGGTGATGTACCGAGAAGCCCCGTGATTATTCATCAAGTTAAGCTTATTCAATAACTTTTTTACTCAATTTTTTTATCATACTTTTAGTAAGGACATCTTGTGGTTAAACTGCACACCAATTTTGGAGAAATCACCTTGGCGCTAGACGCTGAGAAAGCGCCCATTACCGTCGCTAATTTTCTAGCGTATGTAGATAACGGTTTTTATGATGGCACGATTTTTCATCGTGTGATTAATGGTTTCATGATTCAAGGCGGTGGGTTTGACACATCCATGTCACAAAAAAGCACAGCGGCAGAAATCAAAAATGAAGCCGACAATGGTTTAAGCAACGACAAATACACCATTGCAATGGCGCGCACCTCGGCGCCACACTCAGCAAGCAGCCAGTTTTTTATCAACGTAGCCAACAATGAGTTTCTTAATCATACTGCACCTACTGGCAGTGGCTGGGGCTACTGTGTATTTGGCAAGGTGGTTGACGGCATAGATGTGGTTGATAAAATCAGGCAAGTTCCTACAACCAGCCTCAAAGGCCATCAGGACGTGCCTTCCAGTCACGTTGTGATTGAAAAAGCCACCCGCGCATAATCCTAGTATGATCCAAATATAAGGGCCTGCGTTTTGACTAACTCTCTCAAAGCTGGCTCTTATTTACCTGATACCTATCTTTTTATTTCCGACCTGCACTTATGTGCCAGCCGTCCGCATATCACGCAGGCGTTCTTGGACTTTCTGGCTAACAAAGCCACAAAAGCACATTCAGTGTACATATTGGGAGATCTGTTTGAATACTGGGCAGGTGACGATGCCATTGAAGATAGCTTTATCCAAGAGGTGATCAACGGTTTTCGTGACTTGGCCCAAAGAGGCGTGAACCTGAATCTGATGCATGGCAATCGTGATTTTCTGATTGCGGATGCGTTTAGCAACGCTGCCAATATCAGGCTGATACAAGACCCCACATTACTCAATACACATGGCCTGCGCATTCTGCTTAGTCATGGCGATGCCCTTTGTACCGACGACCATGCCTATCAGGAATTTCGCCAGTTAGTCAGATCAGATGAATGGCAAAGCCAATTTTTGGCGCAGCCACTCGATACACGTAAAAAACAGATTGAGGAAATCCGCACGCGCAGTGAGCAGGAAAAATCCATCAAATCCATGCAGATTATGGATGTTAACAGCGATGCAGTCGATGCATTAATACGCGCATATCAATACCCTGATTTTTTTATCCATGGTCACACGCACCGCCCCAGCCAACACTCTTTGATTGTCGATAACCATAAAATGACCAGATGGGTGCTGGGTGACTGGTACGAACAAGGTAGCTATCTTGCCCTGGACGCCTCTGGATTTAGAAACGTCACCCTGAACACCTAGTCTCAACCCTCTTCTGGCATGATGTTGCAGAATGTTTATTTAGCCTTGGCAAACACAGTAGCTCTGCCAACCATACCATAGCGCGTCGACTATGGTTGGTAACCTGGGATTTTTGTCAAATCCACATCGTCAATCTGCTCAGGCTCTAGGAACTGCTGGGCATATTTAAGATAAATCTTCTCTCTGATAAAAATATCAAATAGGTCAGGGTCTATGTGATGCTCCACTTTCATTCGCCCTAAGATGGCCAGAGATTCAGATAAAGTTTTAGCTTTTTTATAAGGTCGATCTTTAGAGGTTAATGCTTCAAAGATATCCGCAATCCCCATCACCCTCGCAGGCACAGACATTTGCTCCCTGCGCAGGCCTTTAGGATAGCCCGTGCCATCCATATGTTCATGATGTCCGCATGCGTACTCGGGCACGCGTGCAAGGCTCTTAGGATAAGGCAGTGAGTCCAGCATATTAATGGTGACCACAATATGATTGTTAATCACTTCACGCTCTTCAGCGGTTAATGTCCCACGTTTGATACTGAGGTTGTAGACTTCATCTTCACTCAAAAATGGTACACACTCACCATTTTGGTTAATCATTTCAAGCTTGGCGATATCACGAATTCGCTGTAAATCAGCCTCTGTCATCGACTCACTGCCTATATTGGTTTGACGTAAAAAGCGCAAATCCTGATCACAAGCCTCTTTAAAAGCAGCCAACTCAGCACCCAGCTGCGTGAATTGCACTCCTTGCTGAATATCCAATCCATGTGCCTGTATTAACGCCAATTGCTTTTGTAGCGTTTGATTTTCAGCCTGAGATTTCAATAACTCAAAGCGTTGAGCAATTAACTGAATCCTATCAAAGATTGCCGAAAGTTTGGTCGGCTTATCCATCACGGCTTCAGGCGTTGTCACCTTGCCGCAATCATGTAGCCAGCTTGCCACTTTCAGCTCATAAAACTCGTTCTCGTTGAGAGTGAAGTCTTTCAACGGGCCAGTTTTAGTATCCATCACCGCCCGTGTCAACATCATGGTAAGCTCTGGCACACGTCGGCAATGACCGCCAGTGTAAGGAGACTTCTGATCAATCGCATCCGCAATTAACTCAATAAACGCCTCAAATAAGCCTTTTAATCCCTCAATCAAGTTATGGTTTGTCATCGCCACTGCGGCCTGTGAAGCAAGTGACTCAACCAGACTTTGATTTTCTGGTGAAAATGGCACAATGGCCCCTGTATCCACGTCCATCGCATTAATCAGCTGCAAAACCCCAATCACCTCTGACTCATGATTTTTCATGGGGATCGTTAAAAATGATTTTGAGTGATAGCCCGTTTTTTTGTCAAACTTTCTGGTGCCAGAAAAATCAAAATCTTTAGTCGCATACGCATCTGCAATATTGACTGTCTTATTATTCAAGGTCGCATATGCGGCAACTGTGGTTAAATTTGGGCTTCCATCTTCCAGATACAAAGGCAGTGGCAAAAAGGGTATGTCTTTACCTGTGGTACCACCTAAAGCCATATTGAGCGTTTTATTACTCATCATTGCGAACTTAAGATGTTTATCTTCAGCAATGGTATACAGCGTGCCGCCATCAGCGTTAGTAATCTCTTGTGCTCCCAGCAGAATCATTTCGAGCAGTCGTTGGTTATCGCGCTCAGCAGATAGCGCAATGCCAATTGCATTGAGTTTTTCGAGGCGTTCTAAAAGATAGGGATGATGATTTTCTAGCATAAAATAATGATATGGCAGGTTTTGGCAGTAAGGTTCAGAGATGGGCACCTGGGTCGAGTTAACATAAAAGCTATATACGGCTGGCTCTTGCCTACTTGGATAAATAGAATTCCATTTTAACGCCAGCAAGTTCAATGACATCATGGTCATTAAGTGCATGCGCCTGCAGACCTGTCGAAACGCCATTTACGCTCGGTCGCACTTTACCCTCGACATGCGTTATGAAATAACCAGTGGAGCGTCTTGTGATCACTGCCACCTGCACACCAGCCTTGCCTAAAGTGGTAAGCGCTTTATTCAAAATCAGCTCACGTCCGCTGCTCGCCCCATTCAAGACCTGCACCTTGGCCAACAGCTCTAGTTTGGGAGAGTGCTCTACCTCAGAGGACTGGATGTTAGACACTGAATTTAAAGCCGATGGCTGCCTAACCACGGCTGGTTCGGCCAATTTGACATCATGCACTGGTTGAGTTGGGGGCTTTTCATTAAGCCTGATTGCTGAAGGATGCATGAGCATCGTTTGCTCAAAGGCTGGGGCGGGGGCATCTGAATCAGCATCATTTTTAAATTTGAGCTGAAACTTACCGATATCAATCAGATCACCGTTTTTAAGTAACTGCCGTTTAATGCGCTCATTATTAACCCGTGTTCCGTTTGTGCTATCGAGATCCTCAATATAATAATCAGAACCAATCTTTAAGATCACAGCATGATCTCCACTGACGGCCAAATTATCCAAATGGAAATCATTGACGGGACGGCGTCCAATGTTGGTACGCACTTTAGTCAGTGACTTTTCACTTAAATATGAGCCTTCCAGCGTTAAAATTAGCTTTGCCATGTTGATCCTGCTACTTTATCCACCCAAAAAAACCATCGAACCAAGCACCCTTATCTTCAAACGAAGCATTCACCCTGGCAAGTATGACAGAAATATTGTCTTTACCGCCATGCTCATTTGCCAAATTGATTAATGTGCTTGCAGTATCATACAGGCTAACCATTGGCGTATTCAAGATGCTTTCTATTAGTTCATCTTCAACCAGGTCGCTCAACCCATCCGAACACAACAAATATAAGTCGCCAATCTCTACGTCATGCGTGCGTATTTCCAATTCCACATCAGGCTCTATCCCCATTGCACGCGTCACCAGATTGCGGTAATTTGAAAATCTGGCTTGCTCCTTACTCAGCAACCCCGCATTAATTTGCTCTTGTAATAGCGAATGGTCTTCCGTGATCTGCGTAAGCACTTGTCCTCTTAAACGATAGGTACGCGAATCTCCAATATGCCCGATCACAAGCTGATTATTAGCAAACAAGCCCACAACCAGGGTTGTTCCCATGCCTGAGCACTGCGGAAACGCCTGAGATACTTGAAAAATTGCGTTGTTTGCGTGCCTAACCGCCTCTTCTATGAGGTGCGAAGGTGAAAGCCCAGAACGACCACCTCCTGGCGCGTCTACTGAGTCAGCCATGACAATTGCCTCTTTAATCTCTGCCGCAATTGTCAGCACTGCTATTTCACTAGCAATTTCTCCCGCTTGGTAGCCGCCCATGCCATCTGCCAACATAACCAAGCCAATACTGGCATCACTGGCAATGGCATCTTCATTGTGCGACCGCATTAACCCAACATCTGTCAGGCGTACAATCTCCAAGGCATGGCTTAGATCAGGCACTGAACTCGACTCGACCAGTCTCACAGCTTGTTTATCTTTCATTTGCCTGAGCCAGCCTCCAAGCTAGCTTCTTGCTGCCTTCACTTCTGGTTCACGCACACTGGCAGCCAGTTTATCTAAAACACCATTGATATATTTATGCCCATCAATACCGCCAAACACTTTTGCCAGCTCAACGCCCTCGTTAATCACCACGCGGTAAGGAATACTCAGATCAAACATCAACTCACAGCCTGAAATACGCAGTATGGCATGCTCAATCGGGCTTAGCTCAGCAATCGGACGGTCAATAAAATCTACCACCTTGGCATCAATCTCGGTCAGATGCATGGTTACCGCTTCTAACAGGTGTTTGAAATACGCTTCGTCGGCTTTATTGTAATCAGGATCTTCTAGCATATCCCGCAGCACTTGTGATATATCAGAGGCATTTAGCATGCCACGATAAACCGCTTTTAACACAAGCTCGCGTGATTTTCTGCGGTTTTTGCTGCCGCCTTTTTTTGCTGGTTTCTTTGCGGGCTTGTTATTTTGCAAAGCCTCATCAGCACTGCCCACCAGACTTGTCACACCAGATTGATCCACACTCATAACGAACGAACCAAGTTGAACATTTCAACGGCCACCTGAGCTGCTTCTGCACCCTTGATGTGCATGCGTGCGATTGCCTGATCATCATCTTCTGTTGTGAGCACTGCGTTTGCAACAGGCACGCCTGTATTAAGCTGCACTTCAGAAATGCCTCGTGCAGACTCATTTGCAACCACTTCAAAATGGTATGTCTCACCACGTATAATGGCGCCTAACGCAATCAGCGCATCAAATTTTTCACTGAGTGCCATGTGCTGCAATACTAAGGGAGTTTCAAGCGCGCCAGGCACGGTTGCGATGGTGATCGCGTCATTGGCAACTCCTAAATTCAGCAATTCTTTAGTGCAAGCCTCTAGTAAGCCATCACCAATGTTACTATTAAATCTTGAGAGCACAACGCCTACTTGCATCCCTGCGCCATTCAAGTTTTTTTCAATTTTTCTCACGCTTATATTCCCTTAAACTTACTCTAATTTTAGCAAGACGTCATTTTACCGCATATAACCATCATCTTATGCTCACCAGTCAAAAATGGCAGACGTCAACAAGCGTAATCGAACAAATAATTAAACTTAATGAAACAATATCCACGCCTTTTCCAGCGTGCTCCATATCCCATAAGCGATTGGAATGCCAACCAAAGTCCAGGCAATCAGAACCCAAACTGGGTGCTTTTCAACCTGCGTGGCCTCTTCATTGCTCACACGCGTCGTTTGCAGTGATTTTTCATGTGCCAATTTACGCTCTGCCTCCAGCTCTTCTTCTGACATATAGTGCTTATCGGCAACGGGCTTAACTAGTAAATTACAAATCAACCCTAATACCAGCAATCCTGCCAGCACATACATAATCACGTTATAGGCACCGCTGGCAGGCACGCCATGATCCAGCTGATAGTCACGAAGATAATTGACCGTCACAGGACCCAGCACACCCGCAGTCGCCCAGGCAGTTAACAGTCTGCCATGAATTGCACCTACATGCTGCGTGCCAAAAATATCGGCCAAATAAGCTGGTATTGTCGCAAAACCACCGCCATACATTGATAAAATGATACAAAACAGACCCGCAAACAAAGCTACACTGCCCACAGAACCCGCCCATGGCGCCGCCACGTACAAAAAGAACCCTAAAGCAAAGAAAATAACATAAGTACGCTTACGTCCTAAGTAGTCTGAAGAAGAAGCCCAGCCGATACGGCCCAAAATATTAAAAAATGATAATAAACCTGCAAAGCCTGCGCCAATTGCAGTGACGCGCAATAATTGCTCACCTGACAGCTCAGCTAACTTAAGTTGCTCACCGATTAGCATGCCGCCAAAGACCTCCTGCAACATAGGAGATGCCATGCCAATCACACCAATACCAGCACTCACATTCAGACACAGCACTGCCCACAACAGCCAGAACTGAGGTGTTTTATGCGCGTGATTGACATGCACATGGCGATTGGTAATCATGGCGTTAGTGCTTGAAACTGGCGGTTTCCAGCCAGTTGGCTTCCAGCCATTGGCGGGCACGCGATAGCTAAGCGCCCCTATCATCATCGTCACAAAATAGAGGCCACCCATAATGGCAAAGGTTTGCCATACCCCAACTGAATCTGGCGTAGCAAAATGTGTCATCAGGCTATTTGCGAGTGGTGCACCTATCATCGCACCTCCACCAAACCCCATAATAGCCATACCCGTTGCCATGCCGCGGCGGTCAGGGAACCATTTAATCAAGGTAGATACGGGGGAAATATAACCCAGCCCCAGACCAATGCCCCCGATAACGCCAGAGCCCAGCCACATCATCCATAATTGGTGACTATACACGCCATAGGCTGATATCAGAAGGCCGCCACCCCAGCAGACTGCGGCCACCGCGCCCGCCTTGCGCGGACCCGCATGCTCGAGCCAATGCCCAAAAATCGCTGCGGACGATCCTAGAAAAACAAAGAACAAGGTATACATCCACCCCAGATCGCTGACTTTCCAGTCACAATCCGTTGCAAAAGCGCGCGCCCAAATGCCCATGGTTTCAGCGCAGGCAATCGGCTCTTTGATGCCCAAGGCTTTAGATAGTGGCAGCCAAAACACACTAAAGCCATAAGCCATACCAATAGACAAGTGTATCGCCAACGCAGCAGGAGGCACTAACCAGCGGTTAAAGCCTGCATCTGCAATCGTCCTCTCTTTTGAGAAAAAGCTAGCCATCAATGTTCCCTTCAGTTTTTTTATTTTTAAAGCATATTTATCGTATGGTGTAACAAATTGTGAAAAATGGCAATTTCTTCGCTTAATTTATTGACATCACTTAGCTTATAGTACCTGAAAAACAGCTCACTAACCGACTGAATATAGCGGTATAAGGCATTTACATCATACACGAGGCTTGCACTAATAATATTGCAGGTCATCCTTTGTGGATTGTCATGAATATGTCATATTTACGTCATAAACTAATCGAGGTGAAATACTTATATTTTTACATTAAGGAAGAAATATGCCCGCCAATATATTAGTGATAGAAGACGAGCCTGCGATACAGGAACTACTAGCTTTAAATATTGTTCAAGCAGGACATCATGCCATACGCGCACTCAGTGCAGAGATTGCACTCAGCCTGATGCGCGAGACCGTACCTGATTTAATTCTATTAGACTGGATGCTCCCAGGCATGAATGGGCTTGAGCTCGCCCGCAAACTTAAATCTGACGCGCTCACCAAGAGCATTCCTATTATCATGCTCACCGCACGTGGGGAAGAGTATGACAAAGTACGCGGACTTGAAGTGGGGGCAGATGACTATGTGACCAAGCCATTTAGTCCGCGCGAATTAAATGCCCGCATCAAGGCAGTGTTGCGTCGCAGAGCACCGCAAATGACGGATGACCCTATCGAATTGGGTGGCTTGAAGCTAGACCCTTCGACCCATCGCGTCACAGGCAATGACAAAATCATCGACTTAGGGCCTACAGAATTTAGATTGCTGCATTTTTTTATGTCTAATGCTGAGCGAGTTCACACGCGTAGCCAACTATTAGACAAAGTTTGGGGTGATCATGTGTTTGTTGAAGACCGTACGGTCGATGTACATATTCGGCGCCTGCGCAATGCACTCTCGGTTTCTGGTCATGAAGATTTAATTCAGACCGTGCGTGGTGCAGGCTATCGCTTATCTGCAGTGACTTAAGTTTCCGCATCAACAAACAGTTAAATATCGATGTCCCAGCTAAAAAGTCACTATAATTGCATTGAATTTAACTATTGAGAAATTTCACCTGTGATAGATATTCGCTGGAAGTCTATTTTATTCCTTTGCGCATTAAGCATTATTAGTCTTTTTTTATGGCTGATTAGCAACTTCACGACAGCCTTATCCATCTTTACCGTAGGCCTGTTAGGTTACTTAGTGACGCACCTATATTGGATTCATCAACTGCACCTTTGGCTCAAGCACCCCTCAATATCAGAAGTACCTGAGGGGAGTGGTTTATGGGAGGACGTTTTTAATAGCTTATTAAAATATGAACGTAACAACCAAGTAAAACAGACCGAATTAAATGCCGCCTTAGAGCGGTTTCAAATTGTTGCCAACGCAATCCCAGATGGCTTGTTAATTCTCAACGCTGCCAATCAAATCGAATGGTGCACCGCGCATGCAGAGTTTCAGCTTGGGCTTGATATGAGCACTGACAAAAACTTACCTATTGTTAATTTGGTTAGAAACAGCCAGTTTATTGCCTTTTTGTACAACGAAGTTTATGACGAGCCCTTCAAGCTCAAAAATGATAGAAATTCTGACGCAATGCTGGAAATCTCCATCATCTCACTCGCTAATCGTCAAAAATTATTAATTAGCCGCGATGTCACCCAGATGGAAAAAATCGATGCCATGCGGCGCGATTTTATTGCCAATGTCTCACACGAACTCAGAACGCCTTTAACTGTTGTGGGTGGTTTTATTGAAACACTGATGGATATGGAAGGCGCAGTTCCAGATAGCATTCGCAATTACTTTGGCATGATGCAAGACCAGACAACGCGCATGCGACGTCTGATTGAAGACCTGCTCACACTTTCGCAGATTGAGAGCAACACCCAAATCCCTGAAAACAACCCCATCAATATGACCATGCTCACCAACATGCTACTTAATGATGCGCAGGCACTCAGCAACGGCAGGCATAAAATTACCGCGCAGGCCAACCCGCATTTTGATTTATCAGGTGCAGTAGATGAGCTGCAAAGCGCACTTGGCAACTTGGTGAGCAATGCCATACGCTACACACCTGAAGGCGGTGAAATCAGTATCAGCTGGCATCTGCGCGACAATCTTGGTGTTTTTAGTGTTTCTGACAATGGCATAGGCATCGACCAACAGCATATCCATCGACTCACGGAGCGCTTTTATCGTGTAGACAAAGGGCGTAGCAGAGAAACTGGGGGCACAGGCCTTGGTTTATCTATTGTGAAGCATATTTTAAGCAGACATCAGGCCAAGCTTGAAATCACCAGCAAGCCAAGCGCAGGGAGTACTTTTAGCGTAATCTTTCCGCACGCACGTTTGTTGCAAAAATAAAATGCTGCACCGTTTAACCCCCATCAAAAACATTTGCCTCTGCCTAAGCTTTTTTATTGCCGCGTGTGCGAACAACACGCCCATGACATCAAATCAGGGCGAGAAGCTGATTCCTGAACAAAAAGACCGAACGACAATTAATCAATTGGCAAAAACCGACTTTGACCGCCTAGCCGATGTGGAAGTACAGGAAAATACTGAAAGTTTAAAGCTTTTGATGCTAAAACTTTACAAACGCAATCCAAATGAATTAAAGAAAAGCACCTCTGACCCCGCAGAAAAAATGATCAACTGGGTATTTAATGCCGAGGATCAGCACCATTTTTTGTTCCCAGAAATTCATAACCTCAAAGAAACTGATGCAATTTTTCTCGCCTTCAAGACAGAGTATAAGGGAGACCGTGTGCTACCGTTTATCGTCGGCTTGCACACCATGCTGCTTAAAGCACACAACAACAAATCTGAATTTTACCTGCAAGATAGCTTGGACCCGCAACGCATCTATAATGCTGCAAGAAATGTAGAAATTGCCGCATGGAAGCTATCAAACGCGCGTGACGAAAACGGCAGACTCTATTTGCTAAGTAATGAGATTAATGCTAGCGAACGCAATTTATCTTTCGAACGCGAGTTTGGCAAGATTGTCGGTCGTACTGACTTACACGCCATCGCACTTGCTGAAAAATCCCAACGGCTTATTTCACGTGTAGTTCAAAATCTGGCTACCGCACTTTTCTTACCATTCTAACGCTCAGATCTAGCATCTTATCAATTAAGCATCACGGTATTAAAAAAGCCTTCGCGTTTGATACGTGAATGCTTTTCAACCCAGATTTTCATTAGGACTTGCAGCGGCAACGCCGCATAGTTTGATGGGGTTTTTGTGCATATTTTCTGTCAATAAGGTGACTATTGACAGAAAATATGCACAAAAAAGACGCAAACTTGGCAAGTTGACATGCAAGTAGAGGCAAAGTGCCTAAAATCTGTGTTCAATTGCGTGTGACTTTAAATTACTGAGCTGCGGCTTCACGCGCTGCTTTTACCGCATCTTCAGCTGTTGCTTTGGACTCAGACGCCGCCTGCTCAGCAGCCTCTGCAGCGGCCTTTGCCGCCATTTCTGTAGCTGCTGCGGCTGCAGAAGCAGCGTCTATGGTGTTTTCCTTCACTTCAGAAATCACTTCTTTAGCACTTTCTGCCGTGGTTTCTTCCGCTTTTTTGCAAGCCACCACGCCCAACACCACAGCCACAACTAACAACAACTTGAGTAAATTACGCATTTTTTATCCTTTAAATTGATTAACAAGGTTCTTTAATAGTTTGCCAGTCTTTTCATAGGCTACACTCGGCTAACATTTAAAAATGCTAACACAGCCTGCAACATGCAATTGAAAACAATTGTAATGTCACTCATACACGACTAACACCATCCCAGCTGAAACCATTTCAGTTAAAGTAATACTTTTTCTATGCCGCCATTATTGGCTTTATGTACATACGCTTCCATCCAGTTTTCGCCTAACAGATGTTTAGCCATTTCAACTACGATATAGTCGGCTTCAATGCCTGTATCTTCGCCGTATCTCGCCAGGCCCTGCAGGCAGCTTGGGCATGAAGTTAAAATTTTAACTGGCATCTCTGGCGCGCCAGGCGTCAGTCCCATTTTAGCCATGCCACTTTCAAGTTCTTCCTGCTTGCGCATTTTGACCTGCGTTGCAATGTCCGGACGTGATACAGCAAACGTGCCGCTCTCTCCACAGCAACGGTCATTCAACGCCACATCCTGCCCCATCAGTTTATTCGTGACTTCCAATGGTTTGTAAGTTTTCATTGGGGTATGGCATGGGTCGTGATACATATAACGCGTGCCTGTCACCCCTTCCAGACGTAAGTCTTTTTCCATCAAATACTCATGAATATCAAGCAATCTGCAACCTGGGAATATTTTTTCAAACTCGTACTTCTGCAACTGATCCATACAAGTACCGCAAGACACAATCACCGTTTTAATATCGAGATAATTCAGCGTATTGGCCACACGGTGGAACAGCACACGGTTGTCTGCGGTAATTTCCTGGCCTTTATCATGATTACCTGCCGCTGTTTGCGGATAACCACAGCACAAGTAGCCTGGTGGCAATACCGTAATCGCACCAACTTCGTATAACATCGCCTGAGTCGCCAGCCCTACATTAGAAAATAAGCGCTCAGAGCCGCATCCAGGGAAATAAAACACGGCTTCTGACTCTTCCGTAACTTTCTTCGGATTGCGAATCACAGGAATCATGTGATCATCTTCCAAGCCCAGCATGGCACGCGAAGTCTTAGACTGCATTTTTTTAGGCATGGGGCGATTGATAAAATGAATCACCTGCGCCTTAATGTCAGCTTTACCTACCGTTGCTGGTGGGTGCTTTTTGTCTTTCAGCAAGCCAAAACGCTTGGCTAGACTATGCACTAGATTCTGCGCCTTATAACCCCAATTAATCATCAATGTGCGCAGCAGCTTAATGGTAGCAGGGTCTTTTGCGTTTAAAAACGCCATTCCCAAAGCGGTGCCAGGGTTAAACTGCTTCTGGCCCTGCTCGCGCAGGAAATTACGCATTTTGATCGACACATCGCCAAAATCAATATCGACTGGGCAGGGTTTCTCGCAGCGATGACAAACAGTGCAGTGATCGGCCACATCATTAAACTCATCAAAATGCTTTAGTGATATGCCTCGACGCGTCTGCTCTTCATACAGAAAAGCTTCAATTAATAGCGAAGTCCCCAGTATTTTATTACGTGGAGAATATAAAAGATTGGCGCGTGGCACATGTGTAGTACATACTGGTTTGCATTTACCACAGCGCAAACAGTCACTGATATCATCAGCAATTTCACCAATCGCTGACTGCTCCATGATAATGGACTCTTGCTCAAGTAAACCAAAGCTGGGCGTGTAAGCGTTATCCAGCCCAGAACCTGCCAGCAGTTTGCCTTTATTAAAGTGCCCATTGGGGTCAACTTTATTCTTGTAAGCAGTAAACGTGTCGATTGTAGACTGATCTAAAAACTCCATCTTGGTAATGCCAATGCCATGCTCACCTGAGATCACGCCATTCAAATGACGCGCCAACTTCATCACACGTGCAACCGCAGTATGGGCATCCTGCATCATGCCGTAATCATCTGAATTAACAGGGATATTGGTATGCACATTACCATCACCCGCATGCATATGCAGCGCGATAAACACACGACTTTTTAGCACTGCCTTATGAATTTCATCAAAGCGTTCCAGGATTTTTTGATACTCGCGCCCTGCAAAGATATCTGCCATCGGGCGCTTTAGCTCACGCTTCCATGAGATGCGCAGGTCATAAGATTGCAAGGCGCGGAAAATATTGTCATACTGGCTTAACGCCTGACCTTCTTCGCCCAATGCGGTCACTGGGGCATCCAGGTTTTCTAAAATAAAGCACCAGCGAGCGCGCAAATCAGCCAGTAACTTTAATGCCATCACCTGCTTGGTTTTTACCATTTCCGCATCGGCGTTGCCGTCTTCATCTGGCTGCAATGGTAAATCGCCCTGCATAAAAACTTCCAGAGCAGATAAAAGTTTTAATTTATTATTGATAGAAAGTTCAATATTAATGCGCTCAATGCCATCGGAATAATCACCTAAACGCGGCAATGGAATAACGACATCTTCATTAATTTTGAATGCGTTGGTATGTTTGGCAATCGCCGCTGTACGAGCACGATCCAGCCAGAATTTTTTGCGCGCCTCATTCGACACGGCAATAAAACCTTCGCCATTACGTGCGTTACACATGCGCACCATGCTAGATGCCACTTCTCCTACTGCATTTTCATCATCAGAGGCAATGTCCGCAATCAGCACCATTTTAGGGCGCTGCTGACGCGCAGCTTTAGTTGCATACCCTACCGCTTTGATATAGCGCTCATCCATATGTTCCAGGCCCGCCATAATCACTGCTGGCGTTTGTTTGGCGGTTGCATCCAGATAATCTTTAATCTCAACAATAGCAGGCACTGCATGCGACACATTACCAAAAAACTCCAGCGCGATTGTCCGCACGAATTTAGGCATGCGATGCAAAATAAATGTTGCACTGGTAATTAAGCCATCACAACCCTCTTTCTGAATTCCTGGCAAACCTGATAGGAACTTATCGGTCACGTCTTTGCCGAGTCCGACTTTACGGAAGCTCGGGCCTGGAATCTCCAGAACTTCTGGTTCTGCCAGTAAAGTTTTCAGGTCTTCACTGTAACGGCTGATTTTAAAACGCGCCATTTCAATATCGTGAATTTTACCCAGATTATGATCCAAACGCTCCACTTCCATCCAGTCACCATCGGGAGTCACCATACGCCAAGAAGCGAGATTATCTAGTGCGGTACCCCATAAAACAGCCTTTTTACCGCCTGCATTCATCGCTACATTACCACCGATGCACGAAGCATCAGCACTGGTTGGGTCGCAGGCAAACTCAAGCCCTGCATCTGACGCCGCCTCCATTGCGCGACGCGTAACAACGCCTGCACCGCATTCAATCGTGGCAACCTGTCTAGCAACACCTGGCAAAGTGCGCATCTGTACACCAGTATGCTGGTCTAGCTTCTCAGTATTGATGACAGCAGACAAAGGCGTAAGTGGAATCGCGCCACCCGTATAACCAGTACCGCCCCCGCGTGGAATAATCGTTAAACCCAACTCGATACACGCGCGCACCAATGCCGCAATTTCACTCTCGGCATCTGGCGTTAACACTAAAAATGGATATTCAACACGCCAGTCTGTCGCATCGGTGACATGCGACACCCGTGACAAACCATCAAACTTGATATTGTCTTTACGCGTGATCTTGGAAAGCTTTGTTAGTGCTCTTTTACGCAAGTTGGCGGTTTGCCTGAAATCCTGCTCAAACTTGGTCACAGCATGACGCGCCGCGACTACTAATTTCAGCACTTTGGCATTGCCTGCACTGCGCTCATCTATGGCCGCAATGCGGTGATGTAACGCATCGACCAGCGCTTTTCTGCGTTTGGGGTTATCTAAAAGATCATCTTGCAAATACGGGTTGCGTGAGACCACCCATAAATCACCCAGCACCTCAAACAACATACGTGCAGAGCGACCCGTTTTACGCTCGGCGCGCAATTCATTTAAGATATCCCAAATTTCCTCACCAAGGAACCTGATGACAATTTCACGGTCAGAAAAAGAGGTATAGTTGTAAGGAATTTCGCGCAGACGCGCTGCAGGTTTGGCATCTGCGTTAAGCATGTTACTAGGTAAGGGTGCGTTCATTTAAGTTTTGATGAATTGCTTTGCTACTAAAGTTGCATTATATCATGGCATACGCGGGTAAATAAGCGCGACTGAGTTAGGGTTATTTAAGATATGTTTCAGCAAAAAATCTTAAATACGTTAACATATTAAAAAAACCATTTTGGTCTCCCATAGTCGCATATAAACAATGACATCTTAATGACATTCATATGAACCCCTTATTAAAAAAATCGCTGCTACCCATCTTTCTTATCTTGCTGCTTGGCTTTTTGCTACTGCAACTCAACAATAAACAGCCTGCACCAAATGTCACTTTTACTACGATTGATAGTCGCGAAATCACCATGGCCTCACTTAAAAACAAGGTGGTTCTGGTGAATTTCTGGGCGACTGATTGTCCAGGCTGCATCAAAGAAATGCCTGAACTCATTCATACTTATCAGGAGTTTCATCCACAAGGACTGGAAATCATTGCCGTCGCTATGCCCCATGATGAAATCACACAAATCAGAAATTACAGCCAATCTCAGCAGCTTCCCTTTCCCGTCACACATGACCGTGATGCGCAGATTGTCCAGCAGTTTGGCCAAGTCAACCTAACTCCCACCGCCTTTATCTATAACAAACAAGGATATTTAATACAAAGAACCATCGGTGAACTTGACTTTACCGCTTTAAAACAACTACTCAACAAAGAACTAGGCGCATAATGCTTTGGGTTAAATCACTTCATATTATTTTTGTCACAAGCTGGTTTGCAGGCTTGTTTTATTTACCGCGTTTATTTGTCAATCACGCCATGGTGCTCGACAGCGCAGGCCCAAATAGCGATGCTTCTGCCCAGCTAAAGCTGATGGAGAGAAAACTCTACCGCTTTATGCTGCCACTCGCATTGCTGGCACTCGGCTTTGGTATGTGGTTATGGCTCGGCTTTGGTTTTAAAGGCGCATGGATGCATGCAAAATTAACACTGGTTGTGTTACTTATCGGCTACCATCTCTACTGTGGCAAACTTGTTAAAGATTTTAGTCTGGATAAAAACAAGCACAGCCATATCTGGTATCGCTGGTTTAATGAGATTCCCGTGCTCGTGCTAAGCGCCATTGTAATTTTTGTGGTTGTAAAACCGTTCTAATATAAAAGTCATTATGGAAAACAGTGACGTGAACACCCATCACCTGGATTTATTAAACTCTTCATGGCTGATCAAAATGCTGGAAAAAGCAAGCGACAGTCCGAAAGCGCGCTTGCTAAGCCTTTTTGATATTCTGGATGACTGGCTACATGCTCCCAACATTGCAAAAGTCTCATGCGCACATCAAACAGACCACCATTTACTCCTTGATTTCTGCGTAAGTCAAGCCATATTACTTAATGCAGAAAGCCCTAAAATTCTCGCTGAACACACTGTCATCATTGCACGCAATGCCGCAATACAAACCTTAAGCCAGCCCGAAGGCAGGCATTTGATGCACGCAAAAAAAGCCGTAGAAGCCTTGATTCTGGCGCAAACTCAAACAGGCCAACAACATCACCCCATAAAGCGTATTGGCCGCGCTCAATATCTGGTAGCGGCGTCATTGATTGCCACTATAGGCCTAAGCATTCCTTTAACCTTAAGTCTTACATCGCACACTACTCATAACACCCATGCCCATGTGGAAGACACTATTAGCAAGCCCACAAGCACCATCCAACTCTCCAATAAGCTATCCGCACTGGATGCAGCCAATATGTACACCAAATATGAGCAAATGCGTCAAGGCACCTGCCATTTCCCAGAAGCTTTACTGATACCTGACCAGCACAAAGCCATTTATCTGGAAAATGTGGTCGGCGGAAAATTGCCCAGTGACTTAGATGACTTGGCCATTGCCAACACTTATCTAGAAAAAGTACGCTGTAACTACACGCCCATGTTGATGGCGGCCTCTAAATAAAATAGTCCATTTCAAATACTTAACCCGTATAAAAGAGTTGCTAAAACACTATACCGATTAGTATAATCAAGCTATGTCTGGTCTACGTGAAAAAATACTGGCAACCGCCACCAAACTGTTTCAAACACAGGGCATCAACTCAACGGGAGTAGATACCATCGTAGCTGTAGCAGGCACCACAAAAATGACGCTGTATAAACATTTCGGCAGTAAAGAAGTCTTGATACTTGAAGTACTCAAACAAGGTCACCAAGACTTTCAAAACTGGCTCAGCGCAAAACTCAACAGCAACACCCAAAAACCTGACGAAAAATTACAAGTGCTATTTGACTACATTGAAGAATGGGTGAATGCACCTGGTTTTCATGGCGTGGGATTTATTAAAGCTGCGGCAGAATTTCCCAAGGAAGAAAATCCCGTTCATCAACTCTCATCCGAACAATCCTTGCAGTTTAGGCAATATATCAACCAATTGGCCGTTGAAGCAGGCATTCTGGACGCAGAAGGTTTGGCACTGCAACTTTCGCTGCTATTTGAAGGTGCAATGCAGGCCGAGCAGATGAAACGCGGCTCAGGGGCGGTTAAATATGCAAAAACCGCCGCGAACCTGCTCATCGCTGGCGCTGCAAAGCGGTAGGCCGCATCCAGCCACCCATGCCTAATTAATGGCAAATCCGAGTAAAGCTTGCCTGTAAGGTGCAATAACTAAGATAATGACGTTTTAAACGTAAGTCATTCAATTTTATGCACACACTTATTTGCGGCTCACTCGCTTTCGACACCATCATGGTGTTCCAAGACCAATTCAAAAATCATATTCTGCCTGACAAAATTCATGCACTCAGCGTTGCGTTCTACGTGCCTGAAATGCGCCGTGAATTTGGCGGCACCGCAGGCAATATTGCCTACAACCTACAACTCCTTGATGGCAACCCGCTGATTATGGCAACCGCAGGTGAAGACTTTGGCACATATACTGAATGGCTGAATAAAAACCAGCTAAACACTTCACATATCAAGATTATTCCCAACACTTTTACTGCACAGGCATTTATTACCACCGATACTGATGATAATCAAATCACCGCGTTTCACCCAGGTGCTATGGTGGATTCTCACCAAAACAGCGTGCATGAGACAATGAATGTGAATCTTGCTGTCATTGCGCCTGATGGCCGAGATGGCATGTTTCTGCATGCGCGTGAATGCTTTGAAGCGGGTATTCCATTCTTGTTTGATCCAGGCCAGGGATTACCCATGTTTAATGGCGAAGAGCTATTATATTTTATTGAGATGGCGGACTACCTGGCGGTGAATGACTATGAATCGCAAATCATACAAGACAAAACGGGCTTATCATTAGAAGCATTGGCGGAGAAGGTCACCGCGCTCATCGTCACCTTGGGCGGCAAAGGTTCACAAATTTATGCCGACGGTCAACGTTATGACATCCCATGCGTTGATGCAGAAAACATTGTTGACCCTACAGGTTGCGGGGATGCCTATCGTGCAGGTTTATTGTACGGAATTTCTAAAGGATGGGACTGGCCAACCTGCGGCAGATTAGCAGCCACCATGGGTGCGATTAAAATTGCTAGCCGTGGTGGACAAAACCACAACCCTACGCGCGCAGAAATTGAAGCCATTTACACGCAGGCGCTCGTAAATGAAACAATGCGCTCTGAAACGTTCTTGGCTGAAAGCGGTCTGAAAGACTAAACTGTTCAAAGTATGTACTCAAGCAGAAAAGGAATTTAAAAATGCGTATCACAAAATTTATCGCACTCTCTATTTTGAGCCTGTTGATGGTTGCCTGCGCCAGCTCTAACTCTGGTAGTGTTTACAGTAGGGACGAAGCGCGTAAAGTACAAACTGTAAGAACGGGCATTATTGAGAGTGTGCGTCAGGTTAAACTGGAAGGCACAAAATCTCAGATTGGCACCGTTGCAGGTGGCGCGGTAGGTGGCATCGCTGGCAGTTCAGTGGGTAGCGGTCGAGGTAGTGCCGTAGGGGCTGTAATAGGGGCTGTAGTAGGCGGCATTGCTGGCGCTGCGGCTGAAGAAGTGGCGACCAGAAAGGATGCATTAGAAATTACTGTTAAATTAGATGGCGGCGGCTTAGTTGCAATCGTGCAGGAAGCTGATGAAACATTCACCGCTGGTGAGCGTGTACGCCTCATTGAGAATGGCGGCACCACGCGCGTTTCTCATTAACGAAAAATATTCTCAACCTGCCACCTCACCTGCGTTTCTCTTACGCAGTTGAGGCTTTTTTAGCCTAGACTACAGCGTTACACCACACTCACTCCCCACCTAGCCTGACCTAATATTTGGGCTGCCATCAACAAATCGTCATTAAACTGTCATCCACTCTTCATATTTCAACTTTAAAGTGTTGCTCAACACAACCAGTTGACCTTTTGGAGAATGATGCATGTCGGCTAAGAAATTATTTCAACTAGAAAATAGTAATAGCAGAACACCCGCGGTTAATCAAAGAAGACTTTATGTCAATCTTGCGCATACACAGGCAGAAATTGAAGAGGCGCAGCGCCTGCGCTATAAAGTCTTTGCCGAAGAAATGGGCGCTCAACTATCGGGCACCGGCGGCTTGGATATTGATGGATTCGACCAGTTCTGCGACCATCTGATTGTACGTGATAGCGGTACACACCAAGTGATAGGCACTTATCGCATTTTAAGCCCGTCCAAAGCAAATGAAGCGGGGGGATATTATTCAGCTGGAGAATTTGATTTAAGCCGCCTTTCTCATTTGATGAAAAGCACTGTAGAAGTCGGGCGTGCCTGTGTGCATCAGAATTATCGCAACGGAGGCACCATTACCATGCTGTGGGCTGGATTAGCCAAGTATATGCAGATTAACCATTATGAATACATGATAGGTTGCGGCAGTGTGAGCATGTCTGACGGTGGTCACGCTGCCGCAAGTTTGTACAATAAATTAAAAGATGAGTATTTATCACCACTGGAATATCGCGTATTTGCCCACAACCCACTGCCGATACAGGCACTCAATACTGATCTGCAAGTGGCTTGCCCACCGCTCATCAAAGGCTATTTACGTTTAGGTGCTTACATTTGCGGCGAACCTGCCTGGGACCCTTATTTTAATACTGCGGACATGTTAGTGATGTTGCCATTGTCTAGAATCAACCCAAGGTATGCCGCGCATTTTTTAAAATAACCCCTTGGTGACAATCAACAAAACGCCAATTCTTGCATGACAATCTCTGATTAAGCCGTATGGAACCAAATTACTCATGTAAAATTAATGTTTACTCGACCTATTGCGCTAACAACTTGCAAGCACCTGCAACACAGATGGCAAAAACCAACACCCTCACACGCTATGTGAGAATGCTACGCATCGTATCGCACACTTTGATTGGCTTACTCATTGCAAGTCTTGCATTTCCGATTGCCAATCAGGATATTAAATCTCAATTAATTTCTTGGTGGTGCAGGCAGTTACTGCGCGCATTTAATCTACAGGTAATTCATCTGGGATATGCACCCCAGCAAACACCAACAAAAACCATGGTGATTGCCAACCATATTTCATGGTCAGACATACACGCACTCAATAGTTTAATGCCACTCAAGTTTATCGCTAAATCGGAAATTAAAACCTGGCCAATTTTTGGATATTTAGTCAGCAAGGCCAACACTATATTTATTGACCGCAAAAAACGACAGGATATTAAGTACAGTATCAATATTGCGAGAAACAGCCTGGAGAACGGTGATAACTTATGCTTGTTTCCAGAAGGCACGACCACTGACGGTACGGAAATCAGGCCTTTCAAAACCAGTTTAATTCAGGCTGCCATTTTAGCTAAGGCCACGATTCAACCTGTTGCAATACGCTACCCCAAAGCCAATGACGAGATGAATACCGATGTTGCCTACGCAGGTGAAACAACGCTGATTGAATCCATGCAAAAAATTTTAACAATGCAGCAGCCCATGGTTGAACTGCATTTTCTCAGGCCCATCACACCTCAAGACTATGCGGTAATGGATAGACATAGCCTTACTTTACATATAGAGGGATTGATTCGACAGACACTTAAACTGCTTTAGCCTGACAGTGAGTTAAACTTTTGCAATAGACACAGGCTCATCCAGTTTATGTGCTTCCACCTGCACAATGGTTTTAGTGTCTATATTCATTGCGCTCATTTTTCCGCCCCACAGGCAGCCAGTATCTAAGGCATACAAATTTATGCGCTGCTGCAAGCCTAGTGCAGACCAGTGGCCAAATATCACTGCGACATCCTTTGTTGCACGCGAGGGCACATCAAACCACGGTACATAGCCTTGAGGGATATCCTGCAACTCACCTTTAAACTTGAACTCCATTTCACCCTCTGGCGTGCATACCCTGAGCCTCGTTGCTGCATTTGTAATTAAACGCAGACGGTCTATGCCTGTCACTGCATCATCCCAGCGATTAGGATAATTACCGTACATATGGGTTAAAAAATCCAGATAATGCTCACCTTGCAAAGCGGCTTCAACTTCAGCCGCATAATCAAGCGCCTGCTCTGCACTCCATTGTGGCAACAATCCTGCATGCACCATCAAATATCCATCTTCTCGATAAATCAAATGCTGCTGCCGTAGCCAATCCAGCAGCTGATCTTTATCGGGTGCACTAAGCAGCGCATCAAGCGTATCGCCTCTATGCGCAGCCACAATGCCATGGGCAACCACTAACGCATGCAAATCGTGGTTTCCCAATACCACTCTGAGGCAATCACGATGCGCATAGCACCAACGCAGAACCTCCAGCGACCCGCTGCCACGATTCACCAAGTCACCCACCAGCCATAATTGATCATGCGTTGGGTCAAAGTGAATACGTTTTAACAATGCCTGAAAAGCATGATAACAACCCTGGATGTCACCTATTGCATATCTCGCCACTCATGCACTCCTATTCAATTAGCTCATTCAAACAAAAAAGCCACTTAGAAAAATTAAGTGGCTTTTAGCTGATTACCTAAGTTTAAAACCAGGCATTAAAATCCTGCACCTGCCGCATTGGCCATGTACTTCACTGCACCAGCCACCTCATCATCACTTAAAGCTGGATTACCACCCTTGGCTGGCATCATGCGGATGCCCTTCACAGCGTTACTCACCAACGTGTCATAACCTTGCTTGATGCGAGGCTCCCACTGTGCCTTGTCACCAAATTTAGGCGCATTCATCAAACCAGCACCATGGCACATCAAACATGCCGCTTGATAAACTTCCTCACCACTTTTGCCTACCGCAACAGGAGCAGCCTCAGTCTCTGCTGGCTCAGTAGCACTTGCTGGTTCTTCAGGCTTGGTTTCTGGCGCCTTGAATTTAGCACCTGATGCATTCGCCATTTCAACTACTGCACTGGCGACTTCATCATCAGTTAACGCTGGGCTACCACCACGTGCAGGCATAGTGCGAATACCATCAATCGCATGTTTAACCAAAGTTTCATAACCCTGAGCAATTCTAGGCGCCCATTGCGCACTATCGCCAATTTTAGGCGCATTCATTAAACCTGCAGCATGACACATCGCACAGACCGCCTTAACCACTTCTGCACCGCTCTTGCCAACTTGGGCACCAGTATTTACTTCCGCAACTTCAACCACTGCAACAGGCTTAATATTTTCTTCAACCTGAGCAAATGCAGCCACAGGCTCAGCCACCTCAATCGGGTCAGTGATACCAAATAATTTGGCAACCACCAGATAAAGCACTGCAAACCCAACTAAGCCAGCGACTGCTGCTAAAATAATTTGGCCGAATGAATAGCCCTGAACGTCACGATCTACATTACTCATCACTGCGATTTCCTATGAATTAATTGACACATGACGCATTATACCCGCACTTTAACTTATGGCAAAAAGCCAGGCCTCTTTCTGACGCAGAGTGATATATTTATGTCATAAAAATAATAAGCGTCATGCTGTTTGCTATAATGCAAGCTTCACAAGCGCCCGTAGCTCAGTTGGATAGAGTGTTGGTTTCCGAAGCC
>JAQTXW010000013.1 GCA_028688575.1 Methylotenera sp.
GCGTAGTGAGCATCTAGTGTTTCGTCTGTCACATCATGAGCAGGTAGTTCCAAGACTTTAGCTTGGCGTATACGGTCTAATGCAAAGCTACGCAAGGCATTGCGTTTGTGGCACCAAGCATCTAAGTACCAATTATCTCGGTAGTGCGCTAGACGCTGAGGTGAAACAATGCGCACAGCTTCGGTGTCAGTACCTCGGGCGTGATAGCTAATTTCTAGCCTTTGTCGATTTAGCACTGCACTTGCTATTACCTGAAATAATGCGCTATCGGGAATGCGTGCGGCGATAGGTAATAGCCTAATGCGCTGCATTGCATTTGAACTTAATCGCTTAGATACCAGCAGTTTTTCAATACGCGGTTTAAGTGGGGCAAGTTGCTGATCTAGCAAACCAGGGCCTAATTCAGCCAGCAATTTTTGCAGTGACACTAGCGCGAGTAGCTCTTCTACCGAAAACCAAAGCCCAGGTAATTCGTAGCTGTCTTTGCTATATCGGTAGCCTCGATACTCACGATCATACTCAATAGGCGCATCCAAGTTATTACGCATGAAATTGATTGCACGCTTAGCGGTGCTCTCTGAGCAATCAAGACAACTCAAAATCTCGACCATGGGAGATACGGTGCGACGATGACGCAATAACTCATGAAGCTTATAAAGTTTTTCAACATCCATATAAAACCTGCGCTATGTAAAAATAAAATGGCCTAATTCTTAAGATGTAT
Source organism: Methylotenera sp. (assembly GCA_028688575.1). GTDB lineage: Bacteria > Pseudomonadota > Gammaproteobacteria > Burkholderiales > Methylophilaceae > Methylotenera. The sequence goes on from JAQTXW010000013.1 coordinate 725, forward strand.
CGACAAGCTGAGCAAAAAAGCCAAGATTATAATCTCACGCCAGAAATCAACTTATCGTAGTAAACTGTTTCTTTATTACTTTTCGATGCATTATGCTCCATCATCAAATGATTAGCGACACCACATTAACAATGTTAGCAAACAACCCCAGTTGCATGGATGATTACGACCCTAATGCAATGCCTGTGGCTAAAGCGCGTGAATTTATTCAGCAGTTTTTAAACCCTGTTTCTGCTTCTGAAACACTGGCTCTGCGTAAAAGCTTAGGCCGTATATTAGCTACGGACATTACGTCGCCAGCTAACGTGCCCAATTACGATAATTCAGCGATGGATGGTTACGCACTTAAAGCTAGCGACATCTCGCAACAGCGTTTATTGGTAGTGGGGACTGCATTTGCGGGAAAAGCATTTGATGGCGTAGTGGAAAATGGGCAGTGTGTCAGAATCATGACAGGGGCTGCACTGCCGCAAGGTGCTGATACGGTTGTTGTGCAAGAAAAAGTAGCTGCTGATGGCAAGTTTATCACCATCAGCGAAGCACCTAAACCTCATGCCAATGTACGCTATGCGGGCGAGGACTTAAAGCTAGGGCATACCGTACTAGCAGCAGGGCATTTAATGCGCCCAGCTGACTTAGGCTTAATTGCATCATTAGGGATTGCTGAGGTGCAGGCCTATCGTAAGTTAAAAGTGGCGTTTTTTTCTACTGGTGATGAGTTGGTAGGCGTAGGACAGCCCCTCGAAACGGGGCAGGTTTATGACAGCAACCGCTACACTTTATATGGCATGCTCAGCCGATTAGGGGTTGAACTCATTGATTTGGGTGCAATTTCAGATGACCCAGTGCTTCTTGAAGAAACTTTACTAAACGCCGCCGCACAAGCCGACGCTGTTATCACAAGCGGTGGTGTTTCTGTAGGTGAAGCTGACTATATGAAGCTGCTACTCGCCAAACATGGCCAGGTGATGTTTTGGAAACTGGCGATGAAACCAGGCAGACCACTGGCCTACGGAAAAGTGGGCGATGCACATTATTTTGGGCTACCTGGCAACCCAGTGGCGGTGATGGTGACGTTTTATCAATTTGTACGCGAGGCGTTACTCAAGCTAATGGGGCAAAACAGACTTGCTGCATTACCCTTATTTGAGGTCGAATGTACACAAGCCATCAAAAAGCTCACTGGACGCACCGAATATCAGCGTGGCATTTTATTTACAGATACCGACGGCAACTGGCGTGTTAGACCAACGGGTGCGCAAGGCTCAGCTTTGCTCAGCTCAATGTCGCTTGCCAACTGCTTTATTGTGCTGGACACAACTGCTGGCAATATTGAAGCAGGGACAAAAGTGCAGGTACAGCCATTGGATGGTATTATTTAACTCACCTTTGGTATTTTACAAAAAACCATCTATTACAATGCCCCCGCAATCGATAGCCATTGCTGTATAATTTTTGACTTAATTTAACGTTTAACTATTCACGTCGAGCTACCGCCTTAGGTTTTTTGCATTTTGAACATCGCTTCCAACCCACCTTCAATACAAGAGCACACCATTATTTGGGCTGTTATTTGCTCAATGCTGCTTCATGGCCTGCTCGTGGTGTTGATTCCTCAAATAAAATTTGATGACATCAAAATCCCAGAAGTATTGCAGGTTGAATTAGCTAAAAAACCTGAAGTACCTCCACCTGTGGTTGAACCATTGCCACCACCACCTGAGATTGTAAAACCTAAGGTGACGCCTAAAATCACGCCTAAACCTTTACCCAAACCTACACCCGTGATCAAAACACCAGAACCCCTGCTTGAGCCCGTGCATGAAGTAGCGCCACCTGAGCCAGTTCAAGAAGTGATCGCGGTGAGTTCTGAGGTTAAAAATCCAGAACCAACTCATATTGTGCCCATTGCTGAACCCATTAAAGAAGCGCCACCAGTGCCTAGAATAAGCCAAGCGGACATGGATGATGCACGGGGGAAATACAGCAGCTCACTTTGGGGCGCGATTAGTAAACATAAACGCTACCCTAAAATTGCGCAGATGCGTGGCTGGCAAGGTGAAGCCATTATTGAATTGCAACTGGATGGTAACGGCAAACTAAAATCCAAGAAAATCAGCCAATCCAGCGGCTATGAGGCACTGGATAAACAAGCGCTAGAAATGGTAGAGAAAGCCCTGCCATTCCCAACACCGCCTGAGGTGTTGCGTGGCAGCCCCTTCACCATTTCCGTGCCCGTTCCTTTCAAGCTCGAATAGTTCAATTATAAGCAAGTCTATCATGGCAAAGAAAAAGACATTTTTAAAAGATCTTTTACTGGTTCACGAGCTTGCCTTTATCCTGCTGATTTTTTTAGTCGCCACCATCGGTGCCATTGGCATTCAGTTACAAGAAGCATCAAGCCAAGAATCCAACCGCATTAATTTACTGGTGCAAGAAGTCCAGCAAACGCGCGGTGATTTATATCGTCAAATGAAAGAACTATTTGACGCTTATTTTCTTGAAGATACAGAGGCGCTTAACGAATACAATAATTTCACACATTCGGTAGAAAGCCACTTTGTAGAATTACGAAAATTAGCGACTGGCGCAGAAGAGAAAAAAGCCATACATGATTTATACACAGGCTATCAAGTGTTTCTCAGTGAAACCACCGCACTTTTTGGTCAACGTGCCACTTTAAGCAGTGAAAATCTCAAAAAAATACTCAATACAGGTTTAGAGTCTGGGATTTTTAGTCATTACGAAACCTTACTCGCCAACACAGAACTGCTGTTGAACCAAAAACAGTTGGAACTGGAACAAAAACTCCAAAAGAATAAAAGTAAATCCAACTTTTTACTCTTTACCCCGCTTATCCTTGCCATGCTGTTGCTTGTATTCTCGCGCATTTTTCTCAAACGTTCGATTGTCAGGCCTATTAACGATGTACTGCAGGCCACTTCTGAAATCAGCGCTGGCAATCTCACCCATAAAGCCCCTGAAGAGGGGGTTGAAGAGTTAGCTGCACTCTCAAAAGCAATCAATACAATGGCTGATAAGTTAATGTCCAGCCAAGAAAGCTTGATCCGCAGCGAAAAACAAGCTGCTCAGGGCCTGCTTGTGCCTATGCTGGCGCATAACATTCGTAATCCACTCGCAAGCATCCGCGCTACAGCACAGGTGATGGACGACCCCGCGCTGGACACAGAAACGCGTGAATCCATCAGCGGCATCATCAATACTGTAGATAGACTAGAGCGCTGGACAGGGGCTCTCTTGGCCTATTTACACCCACTAAGACCACAGCCCACTCAAACCTCTATTCGTGAAATTGTCGCAGGGGCACTAGAGCCACTTAAACAGAAAGTAAGTGAAAAATCTATCCAGCTATCTCAACCTGACTGGCCTAAATTTAATCAGGGAAAAACCATAAGTGACGCAATCTTTACAGACCAGCATTTATTAGAACAAGTGCTTTACAATTTGGTGCTTAACGCAATTGATGCTTCAAGTCACCATGGGGCGATCAAGATAGCACTAGAGGCCAACAAAGATGATTTCTTAATCTCTATCAGAGATCAGGGTTCTGGCATGCCGTTCACCCCTGACCCAAGTGCCATAAGTGCACCCACCACCAAGCGATTTGGTACTGGGCTCGGCATCCCTTTTGCGTTTAAAGTGTGCGATGCATTAGGTGGCTCACTTCAATTCTCTTCTGAAACCATCACTGGCACTCAAGTCGCCATCACCTTACCAAAAAAACTGACCATCGATGACACACAATAATGCTGACGATTAATCAATTCGAGCTCTGTTTTTTTAGTATTTTTTCAATTTCGTTGTATTGGCGCTTGCCATATGTGTACTTTTTATCAACAATGTCACTAAACGTGCATAATAAAGGCTAAAAAACACATGTTAAATCTTCCTGTACCTGACTTTCAACTCGCTGCAACCAGTAACAAGCAGTTTCAACTTTCTGATTACTTGGGAAAAAACCTAGTAATCTACTTTTACCCAAAAGACTCAACCCCAGGATGTACCACACAAGGCGTACAATTTAGAGATCACTACACGCAATTTCAAGACCTTAATACCGAGATCTTTGGTGTTTCCCGTGACAGTTTAAAATCACATGAGAACTTTAAAGCTAAATTCAGCTTCCAATTTGAACTATTGTCCGATCATGAAGAAGTTGCATGCACATTATTTAATGTGATTAAAATGAAAAATATGTATGGGAAACAAGTGCGTGGAATAGAACGCAGCACATTTGTCATTGATAAAAATGGCGTGTTAATCAAAGAGTGGCGCGATGTAAAGGCAGATGGCCATGCCTTCGAGGTGTTAACATTTATTCAGACCATTTAACTTTATCCATGCAAGGCCTTTGCTCAAGCAACTGAACATGGTCATTCTTAACAAAAGTCTTATCTCAGTTACACGTGGCTCTTTAGTCTGCACTGCTTAATAGAAAGTAAAGTATGACCAATAAAATTAGCGACATCACCAAACTCTTTGTACTAGACACCAATGTGCTTATGCACGACCCGTCATCGCTGTTCCGCTTTGAAGAGCACGATATTTATCTCCCCATGATCACACTTGAAGAGCTGGACAACAATAAAAAAGGTCTCACCGAAGTCGCCCGCAATGCTCGTCAGGTCAGTCGCAGCCTTGAAGAAATTGTTGGCACCGACTTAAGCAACCTGGAGCTAGGCTGTGCCTTATCACGCAATGGCAACAAACAGGCTTCAGGCCGCCTGTTTTTGCAGACCACGCAGCTTAACCTCGATTTACCTGGTTTGGCAGGCAGCAAAGCAGACAACCAGATTATCAGTGTCGTCCTTTGTCTGCAAAAACAGCACAGCAACCGCCAGGTGGTCCTGGTCAGCAAAGACATCAATGTGCGCATCAAAGCGCGCGCAATGGGCGTACTCGCAGAAGACTACTTTAACGACAAAGTATTAGAAGACACCGACATTTTATACAGCGGCATGAAAGAGCTACCCGCAGATTTCTGGGAACAGCACAGCAAGGCCATGGAGTCATGGCAAGAGTCAGGCCGTATGTTTTATCGCCTGACGGGTCCATTATGCAAAACTTTTTTAGTCAATGAATTTGTCTATTATGAGTTTGAAAAACCATTTCACGCCATTGTGCGCAATGTGGACAACAACACCGCCGTGTTGGAAATCGTAAAAGACCATCTCCTTCCCAAGCACAATGTCTGGGGAATCACCGCACGCAATCGTGAACAAAACTTTGCATTAAACCTGCTCATGGATCCTGATATTGATTTTGTCACCTTGCTAGGCCAGGCGGGCACGGGTAAAACCTTGCTTACGCTTGCAGCAGCACTTACTCAAGTGCTGGATAAAAAAATATACTCCGAAATCATCATGACGCGTGTAACCGTACCCGTGGGTGAAGACATCGGCTTTTTGCCTGGTACAGAAGAAGAAAAGATGACCCCGTGGATGGGTGCATTAGAAGATAATCTGGACGTGCTGAATAAGAGTGATGAAGATGCAGGGGACTGGGGGCGCGCTGCCACACAAGACCTGATACGCACCCGCATCAAAATTAAATCACTTAACTTTATGCGTGGCCGCACATTTTTAAATAAATTCCTGATTATTGATGAAGCCCAAAACCTGACCCCAAAACAAATGAAAACGTTAATCACACGTGCAGGTCCTGGCACTAAAGTTGTCTGTTTAGGCAATATTGCACAGATTGACACCCCTTATTTAACTGAAGGCAGCTCTGGCCTCACCTATGTGGTTGATCGCTTTAAAGGCTGGGCACATAATGGCCACATTACCCTACAACGTGGCGAGCGTTCACGTTTAGCTGATTTTGCTGCCGAAGTGCTTTAAATAAGGCGTATGATGCAGAATATGCCCACACTCAAGCGCGCAGTACCCATCAAGGCAAATAACCATGCACATGTGTAAAGGCTTTTACACATTGCTCACCGCGCAGTTTATGTCTGCGCTAGCAGATAATGCATTACTGTTTGCGGCGATTGCTTTATTAGCGCAAATGAGTGCGCCAGACTGGCATACGCCGCTATTACAGCAGTTTTTTGTGATTGCCTATATTTTGCTCGCCCCATTTGTAGGATCTTTTGCTGATGCGCTGCCTAAGGGTCGTGTGATGTTCATTGCCAATGCCATTAAATTTATTGGCAGCTTATCCATGGTGGCAGGTATGCCGCCTTTATATGCCTATGGCATCGTGGGCATTGGCGCAGCAGCATATTCTCCTGCCAAATATGGCATCTTGACTGAGCTACTCCCCCCTGAGAAATTGGTCGTCGCCAATGGATGGATGGAGGGCTCTACAGTCATGGCCATCATTCTTGGCGCGATAGTCGGCGGCATCATGGCAAGCCATGACCCGCACGCTGCGATGATCATCATCACCATGCTTTATCTGGTCGCGGCTGTCTTCAATATCTACATCCCCAAACTACCTATAGACCACAAGCTACCCAAGAAAAATCCAATTTTCATGCTGATGGATTTTTGGCATTCATTCAAAGCGCTATGGTCAGACCCTAGAGGGCAAGTCTCATTAGCTGTCACCACACTATTTTGGGGGGCTGGTGCCACACTACGCTTAGTCGTCATTGCGTGGGCCGCAGTTGTGCTTAATTTTGGACTGGAACAATCCACCCAGCTCATGGCATTGCTTGCTGTAGGTATTGCATTAGGTTCTGTGGTTGCCGCCCAATACATCTCCCTTGAAAACTCAACTAAAGTGCTCCCTGCTGGCATTGTGATGGGGATACTCGTCGTTATAATGGCTTTTGTTAGCCACTGGATTATCGCAGCCATTCTTTTATTTATTATTGGTGGCTTGGCTGGGTTTTTTGTCGTACCTCTTAACGCACTTTTACAGCATCGCGGCCACGAACTCATAGGCGCTGGGCACTCAATTGCCGTACAAAACTTTAATGAGCATATCGGCATATTACTGTTACTAGGCGCCTATCTCCTCATGGTCAAGGCCGAAGTCTCCATCACCCTTATCGTGGTTAGCTTTGGTCTTTTTGTGAGCCTTTGTATGGCTGTGATCAATCACCGTTATCGCAATATTTGATGCTTATATACTATTGAAAGACGCAAAATTTAACCAAAGGTATTGTTGCGCGCTTATCCAGCCATCAGTACTTGGTATTAATAAATACCATCAAATAGATGGCTTTATTAGAATCGCAAGTTAAGTAGAGGTTAATGCAATTTCACGTGCGCCTCTGTACGCCGAGAAATAATGCGCGATAACGTTAATAACGCCGTACTCCAAAAGCCATGTAAAGCCATCAGATGCAGTTTATATAATGACTGGTACATGGTACGGGCAATCAACCCTTCAATGAATAAGCTCCCCCCAGAAATCGCACCCATCAAATTGCCTACCGTTGTATATTTTCCCAGGTTGACTAACGAGCCATAATCTCGATAAACAAATTCTGGCAAATGCTTCTTACCAGCCACGCGATATTTTAAGGTTTTAAATAGCATGCTGGCCTGCTGATGTGCTGCCTGAGCGCGTGGCGGCACGATCTCCTCGCCATGCCCAAGCCATGGGCATGCAGCGCAATCGCCAAACGCAAAGATATTTGCATCCAGAGTGGTTTGCAATGTTCTGTTTACAAGCAGCTGATTAATGCGATTCGTTTCCAGGCCATCAATTTCTTGTAAAAAATCTGGCGCTTTAATCCCAGCAGCCCACACCACCAGTTCAGAGGGTATAAAACGGCCACTGTGGGTTTGTATGCCTTTGCTTGTCACTTCGGTGACACGTTCGCCTGTGTATAAATGCACGCGTAATTTTCTCAACTCGAGGTCTACCGCACTGGACAACTTTTCTGGTAAAGCAGGCAATACACGGTCACTTGCCTCAATCAATGAAATTCTTATATCACGGTCTGGGTCAATTTTATCTAGGCCGTAAGCCGCGAGTTCGCGTGTAGTATTGTGCAACTCAGCCGATAGTTCTACACCCGTTGCACCAGCACCTACAATCACCACCTCTAGCTGACCCGCACGCACAGGCTCCGCCTGGGTTTGTGCACGCAGCAACGCATTATGCAGCCGACGGTGGAATCTTTCTGCCTGATCTTGCGTATCTAATGCAATAGAAAACTCACGCGCACCTTTCACACCAAAATCATTGGTGGTGCTGCCAACAGCAATGACCAAGGTATCATATTTAAATGTGCGTCTTGGGATTACTTCAACACCATCCTCATCATAATTAGGGGCGATTGAGATTTCACGTTTCACTCTATCCAAACTTTCCATACTGCCTAAGCGAAATTTGAAATGATGCCAATGTGCCTGTGCCAGATAAACCAATTCATGCTTTTCTGGATTCATGCTACCCGCAGCAATCTCATGCAACAAGGGTTTCCATACGTGTGTTTTGGATTTATCAATTAATGTAATCTGTGCCCGACCCTTGCGGCCCAAGCTATCACCCAGCCGAGTAGCAAGCTCAAGGCCACCTGCCCCGCCTCCAACAATCACAATATGATGTAATTCTTTTTCTTTTTGATCACGCATTACTGCCCCTCTCTGCATCCCTCGTGTAAAAACAAAAAACGCTCACTGCAACGACAGTAAGCGTTCTAGATTCCTACATAACACTATTACTCATTACCAGTGATTGAGCTATTACTTCTCACAAATGCAATCACTTTTAATACTTCATCCACTTTTAAACCTTCAGCAGGATTATCTGGTTGCATCAATCCTAAGCCTTTGGCCCCCATACCGCCATTGGTTCCGTGCCAAATAGTTTCAAACATGCCTTTATTCGTTGCGTTTTTTGCATATTTAAATTCAGGTCCTGTCAAACCTGGTGCGACTGCGCCTTCCGCATGCCCGCCATGGCACGCTACGCATGAATATAAATTAAATACTTTTTTGCCAGCTTTAATCGCCTCTTCATTACCTATATAGGGGTTCTTACCTGTACTAATAAATTCTTTTGCCGCCGGCGTATCAAAAAGTTTTGCATCAATCTTTAATGGTGCGCTGTCTTGCGTTGCAACCAGTTCGATCATTTTAAGGTCGTCACCTGCTGCCTTATCACCCCCCGCATTATTTGATCCTGAACCTTCACCACAACCTAATAAAGTACCCAATAAAGCAACTAAAAATAAATGCTTTTTCATTCTATTTATCTTTCATTAAATTATAAAAAACCTAATCATAACGCATTTACGCCATAATAAAAAACGGTCGCTAACGCGACCGTTTTTTATTCACTACCAACCTTGAAATTATTCGTTACCTGAAATTTTACTATGGCTACGAATCCAAGCTTGTACTTTCAAGATATCGTCTGGTTTCAAACCCTCAGTCGGATCATCTGGTACCATTAAACCTAAGCCTTTTGCGCCCATGCCACCGTTTGTACCATGCCAGATGGTTTCAAACATACCTTTATTAGTCGCATTTTTAGCGTATTTAAATGTCGGGCCTTGTAAACCTGGCGCTACTGCACCCTCACCCACACCACCGTGACAGGCATTACATGAATACAGGTTATATTTCTTTTTACCTGCCTTAATCATCTCTTCATTGCCGATATAAGGGTTTTTACCTGTTGCTAAAAATTCTTTTGTCGCTGGTGTATCAAACAACTCTTTTTTAATATTTAAAGGTGCACCATCTTGCGTCGCTACCAAATTAATATCTGCATACGCATTCACTGAAACCAGACCCGCTAATGCAAATATAGAAACAAGTAGAGTTGACTTTAATGTTTTATTGCCTAACATGCTTTCTCCTAATCTTTATCACAAAATAAGCTACGTTTCTTTACATGCATTCGCACTGCTGAACGTGTAATTGCTTAACGTACTCAACATTTATTTGGTTGACATTTATTAACTAAATGCCAACACAAATTAACATCAAGATTTTACTCTGTTTTTGGAATTGCGTCACCGCGAGTTTCTCGATTTTTCACAGTGCCTTTACGATAAACCTTCATCAAGCTATCACCTTCTACAACTGGCACGTGTGGAATACCATATTCACTTAAAATTTGTTCTATTTTATCTTTATTTCTTTCTAGAGCACCTTCAATTTTAGCCATGCGCTCTTTATCTGCCTTACGCACCCCTACAGATATATTCCAGTAAGTTTTGCCTTTTGCATTGATCTGCTCATATTCTGGGATTAATACAACTTCTAATGGCACTTTAGCCTGTTTGGCATAATAGCCACCAATGGGGCCCCATAGAATCGCCACATCAATATCACCTGCCAACAAATCATCTACTAAGTAACCAGGTGACAAGTTAAGATCGCGCTGCATACGATACGGACGTGAATTAGGCACCAAGCCATGTGCATCCAGCGGTATTGTTGCAGGACTTTGGCCTACAATACCAATGCGTGCTTTTTTAAGATCTGGGCTATCCCAGTTAGTAATGTTATAGCCACTGTCTTTTTTGTACACAAACACGTGGCCAGAACGGTAGTAGGGTTTAGAGGTGCGTAATGCATCGTAATCTGAAGTAGTCCCCATGACCACATCACACTTTTTAGCATTCAGCGTGTTTCTCAAAAAACCCATGCGGTCATACCAAAATTGGTAACCGATTTTGAGGCCCAAATCTTGAGCCAGTACTTCTGCAATTTTATTTTCAAAACCTTCTTGCTTACTGTTTGAATACGGTAAATTATCTTGGTCCGCACATACTTTAAATTCTGTGCCATCGTCAACACGCTGCACTTCACCAGCCCTACCTGACGAATAGTAATCTTCAGCCTGAACGTTTGCAACCAAGGCCACGCCCATTAAAAGGCCAAGTAAGTTCATTTTTTTAAACATTTTTGTTCCTTATCATTAAAAATACGGCCTGATGTTTACCGCGCTTTGTATAGAGTGTCAGTTCGACCAAAAGTTCTAGCCGCTTACGCATCAGCCACCACTATACAGGATAGCATTTACATTAGCCTCAGGATTTTAATGAATCTATTTTATTTCCTCATTGTAAAGATAAAAAAACACCCCGACTCGCGGGGTGTTTTATTTACAGCTTTTGAACTAACTAATACTTAGCTAATAAATGATGTCTTACGACCGTCAATTACAGACTAAATACGTTCAATGCACCGCCGCCAGGAGCTGCGTTGTATTTAACGAGTTCAGCATAACCACCAGCAGCACCTAAAGCGTCTGTTGGGTTAGTCATACCAAGGTTCATCGCAACGCCAGCCCAGCCACCGATACCTGATAGCACGCCAACGTATTGTTTACCTTTGTTACCGTAGGTGAATGCATTACCAATCACGCCAGAACCCACTTGGAATTTCCAGAGTTCTTTACCTGATTTAGCATCAACCGCTTTAAACCAACGATCTAAAGTACCGTAGAACACCAAGTCAGTAGCTGTTGTTAAAGCACCGCCCCAAGCAGAGAATTTCTCTTTGTTGTACCATACTTTTTTGTTGGTCAATGGATCATAAGCAGCAAAGCCACCCATTACGCCGTCAGGACCTGGGAACATGGTCAATGTAGCACCCACCCATGGTTGACCAGCAACATATTTAGACTCAACTGGCTCGTATGTCATACATACGTGGTTCAGTGGAGAGTAGATCAAGCCAGTTTTTGGTGAGTAAGCAGCTGGTTGTTGGTCTTTAGTACCCAATGCAGCTGGGCAAATGCCTTTAGCATTGTAATCTTGGTGAGTTGAAGCTGAAGCCAATTTGTTTGGCACACCTGTTTTCAAATCAACGTCAGTTGCCCAGTTAACGAATGGGTGTACTTTTTCAGCAGCCACTAATTTACCGTTGTGAGCATTCCATGTGTATGCAAAGCCGTTACGGTCATGGTGCCAAGCGTAGGTTTTGCCACCTTTGTCGAACAAGATTACTTCGTTAATACCATCGTAATCCCACTCGTCATGTGGAGTCATTTGCATACCCCAACGTGCCATACCTGTATCAACATCACGTGCAAATACAGTCATAGACCATTTGTTGTCACCTGGACGTACGTCTGGGTTCCAAACTGATGGGTTACCTGTACCGTAGTAAACCAAGTTTGTACGTGCATCATATGGCCACCAGCCCCATGTAGAGCCACCACCATGTTGCCAACCATCTTTAACTGCTTGTGGTTTCAACCATGTGCGTGTACCTAATTCTTTTTCGCCAATTTTCAATTGGTCGTTAGGGATCTTTTTGAAAGAGCCACCTAATTTGTTACCGCCGTTTACGTCTTGGTAAACTGACAATGCGCTGTACTCAGGTGTATCTTTGTTGAAGCCTTCACCGATCAAAACTTCAGCGTCTGGACCTGTTGAGTAGGCTTTCCATGCTAAAGAACCGTCTTTAGCGTTGTATGCTGCCAAGAAGCAACGAACGCCGAATTCAGCACCTGAACAACCAGTTAACACTTTGTCTTTGATTACGTGTGGAGCATTAGTGTTAGTAGCGCCAACTTTTGGATCGTTTACCAATGTTGACCAAACTTTAGCACCAGTTTTAGCGTCTAAAGCAACCAAGTTACCATCGTTTTGTTGCAGGTAGATTTTGCCGTCGCCGAAGCCTAAGCCACGTGAAACGTTATCGCAACATAATACTGCTTGTACTGATGGATCTTGTTTTGGGAAATATGACCATACGATTTTTTGATTGTCGTTTAAGTCAAGTGCGTATACGTTGTTTGGGAATGCGGTATGTACATACATCATGTTACCCACAACCACAGGTGAACCTTCGTGACCACGGTTTACACCAGTTGCGAATGTCCAAGCTGCTTTAAGGTTTTTAACATTGCCTTTGTTCACTTGTGACAAAGCACTGTAGCCTTGGTTGTTGTGCTGACCACGTGGGTGAGCCCAGTTGTTTGAATCCTTCAATGCTGCTTCTTGATCTGCAGCTGCTGATGCTACTAAAGGCATCGCCATACCAGCTACTAAGCCAAGCGCTAACTTGATTTTGTTGATTTGCATATTAATCTCCAAAGTTAAACTACTAAGGTTTAAATAAATAATTTCTGTAACACTGATAGATTTTTTGCTGTATCTCAAAATTTTTATCAGTGATTGAGAAATCATTTGTAGCACATAAATGTGCTTGAACAGAACTATAAACCAGTGAAACATGAATTGCAATACATTATTTACAATTTATTTACATTTAAATTTACTTTGCAACATACAATAGTAAAAAGTTAGATTTATACGAACTCACGGTTCTTTGTGACCCAATTAAATCCATTTAAAAACATATGGTTAGTATTTTTATCTATGCAAAATAAAGTTTACACACTATTCCCAGCGCTTGATACATTTGTAAAAAATAGCATCCAAGTGGACGATATTCATGAGGTTTATTATGAAACTTGCGGTAACCCGCAAGGACAGCCCGTGGTATTTTTGCATGGTGGGCCAGGCAGTGGCTGCAACCCTATGCAGCGCCGTTTTTTTGACCCTGCGCACTATCATATTGTGCTAATAGATCAGCGCGGCTGTGGTCGCAGCCAACCATTGGGCCATGTGATTAACAATACTACGCAGGATTTAATTAATGATATAGAGCTAATTCGCAATCAATTAGGCATCCAGCGCTGGCTGGTGTTTGGTGGTTCATGGGGCAGTACCTTAGCGCTGACTTATGCTATTCAACATAGTGAACATGTGCGCGGGTTGATTTTACGCGGTATTTTTTTAAGCCGCCCTCTGGAATTGAACTGGTTTTTAGCGCAAGTGCGCTTATTCTTTCCTGAGGCCATGCAAAAACTATGTGAATTTTTACCTGTTGACGCTAGGAACAATCCTCTGGGGGCTTTTCAGGCATTGATTTTTTCAGACGACAAAAGTATCAGCATACCTGCGGCAATACACTGGAACGCATTTGAAAGCAGCATTATGGCGCTACTGCCCAGAGCAGATAGCAATCAAGATGTTAACGGTGAGATTGAATTAGCGCGCGCCAGAGTGCAAATACACTATATAGTTAATCACTGCTTTGTGGGTCACCGTGATTTGCTGGCTGAGGCTAGCCTTTCGCTCGCCCACATACCCACGATTATCGTGCAAGGGCGCTATGATATGGTTTGCCCGCCCATCACCGCGTGGGAGCTCAAACAGGCAATGCCGCATGCTGAATTTTACATGATTGCAGATGCTGGACATTCAGCAATGGAAGCAGGAACGACTTCGGCGCTTGTAGCCGCCACCGAGGCTTTTAAAACCAAGCATCAAGCTACGCATGAGTGATCATGCCAAACTAAAAGCAAAACACAGCTCATTAAAAAAATGAAAAAACTAAAGTTTAAATCGCTTGCCAGGCAGCCATTTAAAACGCGTTTTCGCAATGCGATGCACATGCCACAGACGGTTTACGCCAGCCAGCGCTACAACACGCCCTTATTTGTTTTACATGAAATGTTCAGAGCTTTTCAACGCCATAATGCACTGGGCTTGTCTGCCTCACTGTCTTTCTATGCCATGTTTGCGCTAATTCCTCTAGTGCTGCTGATGTTTTTTATGTTCAGCCAACTAATCTTCAGCTCAGATTATGCCATCGTCAAACTTGCTATTATTACCAGCAATCTGGTGCCACAACTGAGCAGCACCATCATGATAGAAGTGCATAGCGCAGCCAAACACCAGGCAGCCTGGGGCGCTTTGGGCCTGTTTATACTGCTATGGTCAGTCACTCCGTTAGCAGGCGCCATGCGCACTACTTTTTATCACATCGCCAGCCTGAATGAGGCGCCCTCTTTTATCCGCAAAAAGCTTAAAGATATTTTTGCCATCATGGGGATGCTGCTTTTATTTTTTTTATACACGTTTGCGGGTCTGTTGATTGAAAATGTGATTGTATTTTTAGGCGCGACTAATGCCTTACTATATTACGACATTTTAGCCACGCTGATTTCACTGGCGCTCACTACGCTACTGATTGCAGTTTTCTATTTTGTGTTTTTTCCGGTGCGATTATCTATCAAGCATATTTTGATTGGCGCGTTGTTTACTGCTGTTCTCTGGCTCCTGATGCGCCCTGCATTTACACTTTTTTTATCAATGAATGAATCATATGGCTCGGTATTTGGCAGCATGAAAAATTTATTCGTGTCGATTACCTGGTTGTACCTTAATTTTGCCGTTTTCTTATTAGGTACCGAGCTCATGGCCACTTTAAGAAAAAAAGACGTGCTGCTGCTCAAAGGTTTATTTGACGACAGCGCTTCACAGCCACTCACACATAATAGCAATTATGTGCAGAAACTAATGCAGCGCTATGGCACCTTTTACCAGCATGGTGACACGATATTCGAATCTGGCAGTGCAGCTCAGCATTTGTATTACCTAGTGAAGGGTGAAGTTCAGCTCTGGCAATCGGGTCAGGTTATCCGCAGCATCCAGGCGGGGGACTACTTTGGAGAAATTGCCATGCTTTCCAATACGCCAGTCAATGCTGATGCACGCGTGGCTTCCGAACAAGCTGAGGTCATCACCATGAGCACCGACAACATTGAAACTTTACTGCTGGATGAACCCAGCGTTGCCATGAAGTTTTTACGCAAACTCGCTAAACGCCTGCAAATGCGCAATGCTTAGTTTTACACTAAAATATACCTTGTAATAATTTTGAGCGAACAATGCACCATGGCAAAACAATCTTCATTAAATTCATCGCAACCTAGCGCTTATGAAATGCAGCCAGTGTTGCAAATGCTGAACACAGGGCAGCTCAGCAGTGCTGAACAGGCTGCTAAAAAATTAACATCGCGCTACCCCAATGCCTTTATTCTTTATCAGGTTCTTGGTGTTGCGCAGGATGGCTTATCCAAACATGATGCAGCCATTGCAAGTTATAAAAAAGCGCTATCGCTACAACCTAACACACCCGACCTGCACTTTAACCTTGGGATTGCGCTAGCTAACTCAGGCAAACTAGCAGAGGCTGCTGACTGTTATCGCAATGCCATTCAATTAAACTCTAATTTTTTTGAGGCTTATGGCAACCTAGGCACTGTGTTGCAAAAACAGGGCCAACTTGAAGAGGCCATTAAGCAGTATCAGACTGCCCTTAATATTCATGAAGATGCGCGCGGCCACTTTAACATTGGCACCGCACTGCGTGATGAGGGCAAGCTAGATGATGCGATTGACCATTTCAAAAAAGCCATACAGATGTTCCCCAACTATGCCGATGCACACAATTATCTTGGTGAATGCCTACGCGACCAAGGCAATATGGAAGAAGCCATTAAGCGCTATTTGGACACACTTAAACTCAACCCTGATCACCCAGGCGCCAATTACAACATGGGTGAATTTCTCTACCTTGCTGGGCGCTTTGATGAAGCTGTCGATTATCTGGAGCGATCAAAACTTGATGACTGGCAAGAACGCGCACTTTACTGTACCTATAAAGCCAAGCACTTTGAGGCTTTTAAAACAAAATTGGATGAAATTGTACGCACCCATCCAAAACATGACGCGCCTTTTCTAGCAACACTCTCTTCACATTATGCGAGAAACTTTGGGGTAGATGACCCATACAACTTCTGCAAGAATGGGTTTGATTTTGTTTACCAGAACAGTATTCAAGCACTTGCAGAACCTGATAGCCAATTTCTTAAAGACCTGCTGAATGACATTGAAAATACGGCAATTGAAGTCAGAGCCCAGGGCATGATTATCAACGGCAAGCAATCGGCAGGCAATTTATTTAAACGCCCTGAGGCGTCTTTTAGAAGATTGGGCGAGTTAGTTAAACAAGAGTTTATCCATTACAAAAATAAATTTGCAGGTGCTGACTGTGAGCTGATTAAGTCTTTCCCCAATGAACTTGAGTTCACCAGCTCATGGTATGTGCGGTTGCGTCGCGGCGGCTTTGTAGACAGGCACATCCACGAAGTAGGCTGGATTAGCGGTGCCGTTTATCTGGTGCTACCTAAAGACAGAAAAGACCCATTGGAAGGCTGCTTTGAATATGGGCTGCATGGCGACAACTACCCCTTGCAGCATGATGACTTTCCTGTAGGCATTGCCTCGCCTAAAGTGGGGGATATTGTACTATTCCCCTCATCACTTTTTCATCGCACCATTCCATTTAACTCGCATGAGGAACGCATTTGCATTGCATTTGACTTAAAACCTGAAGGTGATATTTTCAGAAGATCAAACTATTAATCCGCATAGCGCAGCACATCGTTATCTCGAGCTTTCAGCAGGCGACCTGCCTAAGTTAACAGAACTTGTGTGCGCTATACGTTTTCGGTTAGCTTACGCGCATCATCAATCATGAATTCTAGACTGGCTTCGGCAATATCTACCTGCGTATCCAAGATGGGGTCTATGCACTTATTGCCGAAAATAATTTTACCCTTTAGATTTGCGTGACTACTCAGTCGTGTGTAATCTTCAATGATGCAATTGTTAATCACGGCGCCTGACTCAAGTACACAACTTGCGCCAATGACCGCAGGGCCTACAATCGTCGCCCCTGACTCTATCTTACTACTGCCGCCGATATACACGGGCGGAGTAATGTTCACCTGATTAAAGTCTACACTTAGATTTATCCCCGCATGCACGCCAGGCTTTAATTCAACGCCTGGCAACTTAAAGCCCTGTACTTCTCCATTTAATATCTTGGCCGTTACACTCCACACATCCTGCACATTACCGATATCCAGCCATTGAAATGGCAAATGTATACCGACGAAAGCCAGCTGTGCTTTTGCCAATTTTGGAAAAAGCTGGCTACCTATGTCGTAAACTTCACCTGAAGGAATGTAATTAAAGATTTCAGGCTCAAAGATATAAATGCCTGTATTCGCCAGATTCGACAAGGCGGTACCGATTTCAGGTTTTTCCTGAAACTGCACTATGCGGTCATCATCACCAAGTTCAACAATCCCGTATTTATGCACTTCTTCTGGCGGCACCTCACGAATAATCACACTCGCAATCGCCTGTTTTTGTTTATGTACCGCTAACGCTTGACTAATGTCTAAATCTATCCACGCATCACCGCACAACACAATAAACGTTTCATCAAAAAAGCCTGAAAAGTCTTGTATTTTTTTCATCCCACCAGCCGAACCCATGGGCGCACTCACCGCTACCCCATTCTCCACATAGCCCTCGTATGAATAGGCTATACGCACGCCAAAATGTTCGCCATCCCTAAAGTAGTTTTCAATAACTGGTGCTAAATGGCTGGTATTCACCACGATTTCATCGATGCCGTGTTTCTTGAGCAGCTCTATCAAGTATTCCATCACGGGTTTTCTCACCAGCGGTATCATAGGCTTAGGAATTTCGTGCGTGATTGGCTGCACCCTAGTGCCTTTACCCGCACCTAATATCATCGCCTTCATTGCGTTTTCACCGGCTCAATCAATTCAGACAAAACTACTGTGGCTGTGGTGCGGCTTTTCTGCCTGGGGCTGCAGGTGGAATATAGCCAGAAATTCTGCACAATATGCCTTCTACCGCAACACCGTCTTCATATGAGGTCACGTTGCAGCTAGAAACAGCTTTAGTCTGTTCCAATGCAGCAATAGCGCTTCGCACCTGATCAACTGATATACCAATATCCTTGGCAATCACGCGATCGGTCTGTTGCCCATGTTTTTTTAAGTATTCGAGTACTTGTGTATTATCCATCTTAACTCCCAACTTACTACAAGGTAAAACGGCCTGCACAACAATGTCATGCAAGCCGTTCTTATGGTGGCCCCCCTGTGAGTCGAACACAGCACCAACGGATTATGAGTCCGCTGCTCTAACCAAGCATGAGCTAGGGGGCCAAAAACTTCAAAGCTTCTATTTTAAACTAATCTTGACCTGTTTCTAAGAAGCTTCTTAATCTCTCTGAACGTGTAGGATGACGCAACTTGCGTAGTGCTTTAGCCTCTATTTGACGAATGCGCTCACGTGTCACATCAAACTGTTTGCCCACTTCTTCCAGCGTGTGATCAGTATTCATTTCGATACCAAAGCGCATGCGTAGCACTTTTGCCTCACGCGGTGTCAGCGATTCTAACACTTCACTGGTTGCATCACGCAAGCTTGCATAAACCGCAGCATCCACTGGCGCCAAGGTCGCGCTGTCTTCAATAAAATCACCCAAATGAGAGTCTTCATCGTCGCCAATCGGCGTTTCCATTGAAATAGGCTCTTTACTGATTTTTAAGATTTTACGAATCTTATCTTCAGGCATTTCCATTTTTTCTGCCAACAATGCAGGATCTGGCTCTACACCAGTTTCCTGCAATATCTGACGGCTGATACGATTCATTTTATTAATCGTTTCAATCATATGTACAGGAATACGAATCGTACGCGCCTGGTCTGCAATACTGCGTGTGATAGCCTGACGGATCCACCATGTTGCATAGGTTGAAAATTTAAAACCACGGCGATATTCAAATTTATCTACCGCCTTCATCAAACCGATATTACCTTCTTGAATCAAATCCAGGAACTGCAAACCGCGGTTGGTATATTTTTTAGCAATAGAAATCACCAACCTTAAGTTAGCCTCAATCATTTCACGTTTGGCACGGCGTGCGCGCGCCTCGCCAGTTGTCATCTGCTTATTGATTTCTTTCAACTCTTTGATTGAAATACCAACTTTGTTTTCCAAATCAATAATGCGCTGCTGCTGATCGAGCACCGAATGGTTAAACAATGCAAGTTTCTCAACATAAGGCTTAGCCGCTTTAAGTTCTTCTTGCAGCCAGCCCAAATTACTTTCATTTCCAGGAAAGGACTTAATAAAATGCGCGCGCGGCATGCCTGCGCGCTCTACACAGAAATCCAGCACCTTGCGCTCATGCCCACGCACAGCTTCAACCAAGAGACGTACCTGGTCACACAAGGACTCCACCTGTTTTGGTGAAAAACGGAATACCGTCAGCTCTTCCAGAATCACTGCCAGCAAAGCTTGATACTCAGCGTCCTGCGAACCACGCAGCGGAAGAATATCAGCCATTTTCTCGTGCGCTGTACGCACCACAGCAAAACGGGTAAGCACTTCTTCTTTGAGTTTAGCTAAGACCTCGGCTGAAATAGCGGCAGCTTTAGCGCCTCCATCATCCCCATCCTCGTCTTCATCATCCTCAACTTCAGGCACATCCTCTTCATCAGAGGCGTCAGTCATCGCATCATCTAAGCCAATATCGGCATCAATTAGGCCATCCACTAACTCATCAACACTCAGTTCGTCTTTTTCAACTTTATCGACAATTTCGAGCAAAGCGGCGACTGTTGTTGGGCAGGCTGCAATCGCCTGCACCATATGCTTGAGACCATCTTCAATGCGGCGCGCAATTTCAATCTCACTTTCACGCGTAAGTAAATCAACCGTACCCATTTCACGCATATACATACGCACAGGGTCTGTCGTGCGGCCAAACTCCGAGTCCACGGTTGCCAGTGCCTGCTCAGCTTCTTCCACGGCATCATCATCAGTGACCGCAGGTGGTGCATCTGACATCAACAACGCCTCAGCATCAGGCGTTTCTTCGTACACCTGAATGCCCATGTCATTGATCATGCCAATGATGCCATCTATCTGCTCC
The DNA here is from genome assembly GCA_028688575.1 of Methylotenera sp. Taxonomy (GTDB): domain Bacteria; phylum Pseudomonadota; class Gammaproteobacteria; order Burkholderiales; family Methylophilaceae; genus Methylotenera. Next base: position 21,296 of record JAQTXW010000013.1, read on the forward strand.
GAGCCCTGAACATCATCTGGCAAGTGATCGTTAATCTCCGCATAGGTAAGATAGCCGCGCTCCTTGCCTAATATAATTAAGCTCTTTAGACGCACTCTGCGCTCTTCGGCATTTACCTCATGCTGCACAGTATTGGTGTATTCTTCAGCTTTTTTCTCGGCTGCTTGATCACTTTTCTTTGGTCTTGCCATCTCGTACCTCTAATCTTAGCTTCACCATGTCAACATCTAAAACATGGCTACACGGTTACCTTAACCGACTATTATAACAGAAATCAGGCCTTATTTTTGGTTGGTTTTGTGCTCATTGCTTTCAATATTGCTTTTTCCTCAGCAGTTAGCGCGCTGAGTGGCTTGTCACTTAAATTTTTCAGTATCATTCCTGCCTTACGCTGCTCATAAAACCCTTGCAGCTGCTGCATAGCGCCCAAAAACTCATGCGACAAATTCACCGTGTCGTCCAAGTGACTAAGCTCGCGTTCCAACTCTTTCAACGCCCCCGCCTCCACTTTGCTGTCCAGTGCTCTTAATATCACCACTGGTTTAGAATGGGGATGCACCAAGCAAGTTTCAACCACACGCTTTAACAGCGCACCCTCATCACCAGCCATTTCCAGCCATCGCCAGTCTTGCTCAACAGCCAGCGACGGGTGCATCAGCAATATCAAACAAAACCGCTTCTGCAGAGAAACTGTAGTACGCGTTAATTTTGGCCTTGCTGGTACTGGCACCTTGTTTAAATTCGGCAACTTGAGCAAACCGTGCATCTCTTCGGTGGACAACTGCGCCAACTCTGCCACTTTCTTACGCAGATACATGGCGCTCCTTGGCGCGGTTATCAGCTGCATAATGGGCTCCGCTTCATTCAGGAAGCGTATGCGATCTTCCTGGCTTTGCAAGGGATTATTTTCGCTCAGGTGCTGCAAAATATATTGAGAGAGTGGCATGGCAGCCTTCATCTCACGCTCGAATTGTTCTTTACCAAATTCACGCACGTAAGAATCAGGATCATGCTCTTTAGGCAGGAACAAAAATGCCAGCTTTAAGCCATCGGTTAATGCAGGCAACGCATTCATGACCGCACGCCAGGCTGCGGTTCTTCCCGCGTTATCTCCATCAAAACAAAAAACCACCTCATCCGTCTGGCGCATGAGCTTGGTAACATGATAGGGCGTTGTCGCCGTTCCCAGTGCCGCCACCGCATACTCAATGCCATACTGCGCCAGCGCGACTACATCCATGTAGCCTTCCACCACCAGCGCCCTGCCTGCATCACGGATGGCACGGCGCGCCATAAACAGGCCATAAAGCTCATGCCCTTTTTGAAACAACGGCGTTTCAGGGGAGTTATAATACTTGGGCGTATCTTCAGGATTAATCACACGCCCCCCAAAACCAATCACCTGCCCCTTGGTATCATGTATAGGAAACATAATACGGTCACGAAAGCGATCATAGCGCTTGCCTTGCTCGTTCACTACCACCAATCCAGCAACCGCTAATGCTTCATTAGCATAATCTGGAAAAACAGTCTGTAAATTCTGCCAGCCCGCAGGGGCATAGCCGATTTGAAATTTAGCTGCCACCTGCCCGCTCAAGCCGCGCGCTTTTAAATAATCTATGGCACGTGGCGATTTTTTTAACTCAGCTTTATAAAAATTAGCCGCCTGCTGCAACGCTTCCTGCAAGCCCACCATAACCTTAGGCGCAGGCTTATTTGAATCTTTCGACTCTTGTGGCACCACCATCCCAGCCTGTTTAGCTAAATCATGTACCGCTTCAACGAAACTAACCCCTTGATACTCCATCAAAAAACCAATAGCGGTGCCATGCGCACCACAACCAAAGCAATGATAAAACTGCTTGGACGGACTCACGGTAAAACTTGGGGATTTTTCGTTATGAAACGGACAGCAGGCAGAGTAATTGGCACCTGCTTTTTTAAGCGGCACACTTTTATCAACCACATCCACAATATCTACGCGGTTTAATAACTCTTGAATAAAGCTTTCAGGGATCAAAGTGTCTGCTTTTAAAGAAAATTAACTACGTTAATCGAATTTGCTCGTCATTTTAGCGCAATCTTTGCAAAACAAAAAAGGAGCGTAGCGCTCCTCATCCTGTTTACTTGATTTTTAGTACCGGCCTTAAAACTTAACCTAAGCGCGCCTTAATCACACCTGACACTTTACCCATATCAGCAACGCCTGCTACTAGCGGCCTCACCAGGCCAACCACCTTACCCATATCTTTAGCGCCTTGCGCACCAACATCCGCGATGACTCGATCAACAATCTCTGCGATTTCTACATCCGTCAGCTGCTGTGGCAAATACGTTTGCAATACGCTAATTTCATATTTTTCTACATCAGCCAAATCGTTGCGATTTGCAGATTCATATGCGGCAATAGAATCACGGCGCTGCTTGAGCATCTTCTCAATCACAGCAATCACTTGACCATCATCCAGCTCGATACGCTCATCTACTTCGCGCTGCTTAATTGCAGCCTGCAGCAAACGAATGGAAGCCAAACGCGCACTATCTTTGGCGCGCATAGCTGTTTTCATGTCTTCAGAGATTTGTGACTTTAAGCTCATGCAGTGAAATCGATTCAGGATTGCAAAGTTTTTGTAGACTTAACACCCAAGCAAAAAGCCTATGCGCAGATGACGATAGACTAAAATTTGCAAGCACGCAAAGGTGCAGTCGCAACAATTTAATTAATAAAGTTTTGCTGGCAATGTTTGCTTCATCAAGCGGCGATATTGACGCTTAACTGCAGCAGCAGCTTTACGTTTACGCTCCCAAGTTGGCTTCTCGTAAAACTCGCGTGCGCGAAGGTCATTCAAAAGACCAGTTTTTTCGATCAAGCGTTTGAAGCGACGCAATGCAACGTCAAATGGCTCATTCTCTTTTACACGTACTGTAGACATTCGTTCTCTCTTATCAACAACTATTTTTAGGGTTCCACTCAAATCTATCTACCACAAGACCGATAAACTTGAGAAAAGTCCGCCATTTTAATCGTATAATTGTTTTAGTTCAATTACTTTTATAGTTTTAAGTAATAAAAATTCTTTTGGATAGAAATGGATACACAATAAATGTTGGTTTTAGGCATTGAATCATCGTGTGATGAGACAGGGATTGCGCTATATGACACGGATCAAGGGCTTTTGGCACATGCCTTGCATTCACAGGTTGAAATGCACGCAGAATATGGTGGCGTGGTACCAGAACTAGCCTCTCGCGATCATATACGTCGCGTGTTGCCACTCACTGAAAGCACGCTGAAAAATGCTGGTAAAATGCTGCAAGACATCGATGCCATTGCTTATACGCAAGGCCCAGGATTGTCTGGCGCACTGCTGGTTGGCACCAGCTTTGCCGAGTCGCTCGCTTTTAGCTTAAAAATACCCACCATCAGCGTGCATCACCTTGAAGGGCATTTGCTCGCACCGCTGCTGGAAGACAACCCGCCAGCATTTCCATTTGTTGCATTGCTGGTTTCTGGCGGACATACCCAGTTAATGCGCGTGGACGGTGTAGGCCAATACGAATTGCTGGGCGACACCCTAGACGATGCTGCTGGCGAGGCTTTTGATAAAACAGCCAAACTTTTAGGCTTGGGCTATCCTGGCGGGCCAGCCTTATCTAAACTTGCACAGCACGCTAATACAAACCATGGCACACCACGCTTTAAATTACCCAGGCCACTCATCAACAGTCACGACCTGAATTTTAGCTTCAGCGGCTTAAAAACATCAGTGCTCACGTTAGTAAATCAGCACCAGCCACTGAGCAGCCAAACCCAAGCCGACATAGCCTATGAGTTCCAAGAAGCTGTCACTGAAGTGCTCACAAAAAAATGCATGAGTGCCCTGCGTGAAACGGGGCTGGATAATTTGATTGTTTCTGGCGGCGTTGGCGCCAATGCTAAACTACGCGAAAAACTCAATGCCGCAACCAAACGTAAAATGTGCAAGGTGAGCTACCCACGCCTGGAATTTTGCACAGACAATGGCGCGATGATTGCATTTGCAGGCGCCATGCGCTTAAAAGCCGCCGAGATCCAACATGAAAATAATTACAGTTTCAGTGTCAAGCCGCGCTGGAATTTAAGCGAGTTACAAGCGCCCTAAACTGGGCTCGAACCCATTCGGCGGCAAATATTCAAATAATGCAATGCTTATACGATTTACAGCATGACACTATTTTTTACCAAACCCAGGCTCTGTGCCTGCCAGCAACTTTTTAATATTGCTTCTATGCCGCCATATCAAGAAAATAGACATCACCAACACCATCAGCACATAATCGGAAATGCCTATAATATTGTCTGCGTGGGCTACTAAAAACCACGCATAGACAGGTGCCAGCGCAGCAGCAACCAAAGCCGCCAGCGATGAATAGCGCGACACCGCAAACACAAGCACCCAGGTCAGCAAAGCAGCCAATGCCAACGTGGGCGCAACCCCCAACATAACACCCAGCGCGGTCGCCACCCCCTTACCCCCTTTAAATCGATGGTAAATCGGGTACAAATGCCCAAAAAAAACCGCCAAACCTACCGCACTGATGAGCCACATTGTCATCCCTGACTGCAAAGCCAGCCAGACAGGAAACCAACCCTTAAATACATCACCGAATAAAGTGAACATTGCTGCTGACTTCTTGCCGCTACGCGCCACGTTGGTTGCGCCGATATTACCGCTACCCACAGTGCGCGGATCTGGCAAACCGAACAACTTACTGACTAAAATACCAAAGGCGATTGAGCCAAGCAAATAAGCCGCAACAATCCAAACAACTGGCACTAAGGCGACAGGAATAAACCCTAATTCATTCATTTAAACTCTCTTTACTATCATTTACGCAGGGCGCGAATCTATGTGTGGTACCCACAATTACTAATAAATTGTGGTTTAATATTCGAGATATTACTGGATTCCCGCCTTCGCGGGAATGACGATAAGAAAATAAGGCTTTATGGACATCATTTTTTTAAGCGAAGTTAAAGTACAAACCAGACTAGGCGTGCCAGAGTGGGAGCGCATGATTCCACAAACCATACTTCTCGATATCGAGATTGGTTACGATCTAACCAATGCCTGTAAAAGTGACGATGTTGCTGACACAATCGACTATGGCATCGTAGTGGACCGCATCCGTCAAACCCTCGCTGAAAACAGCTTTCAACTCGTAGAAGCACTAGCAGAACATATTTGTCAGTTGATTCTGAAAGAATTTGGCGCTTTGAATGTGAAGATTAAAGTGGCCAAGCCTGCGATATTGCCTGGGCTGAAAGCGCTGGGCGTTATAGTTCAACGCAGCAAATAGCATGAGAGTTGTTAGCTGGAATTGCAATGGTGCCTTTCGCAAGAAGTTTGGATCATTAGATTATCTTCAAGCAGATATTTTAATTATCCAAGAATGCGAAGACCCACAAAAATCCAAAGACGCATCATACATAAACTGGGCATCAAATCATCTTTGGACTGGCAATAATAAAAATTCTGGCCTTGGCGTATTTGCTAAAAATAATACAACACTAAAATTACTCAATTGGGAGTCGTTAGGTTTAGAGCTTTTTATTCCATTTTTAGCCAATGATCAATTAACCATTTTAGCAGTTTGGACTAAACAAGCTAATTCGCCGACATTCCAGTATATTGGCCAACTTTGGAAATACCTTCAAGCGCACCAATCAAAATTATCTCCATCACAAGCCATTTTATGTGGTGATTTCAATAGCAATGCCTGCTGGGACAAATGGGATCGCTGGTGGAACCATTCAGACGTAGTTAAAGACTTAGCTAAGCTGAATATTTATAGCGCCTATCATCTTCTAAATAAAATAGAACAAGGTCAAGAAAATACACCTACGTTTTACATGAATCGGAATTTAGCAAAGCCCTATCATATAGATTACGCATTTGCCTCATCTACCCTTTTAACTTTTGCGAACTTAAATATAGGGGAGCCAGATGAATGGCTTTCACTAAGCGATCACATGCCACTAATTTTCGACATTAATTAGCTATTAACTTATTCACCATACCCCCTTGCAACACGCTGAGCAACGCAGACATAAAGGGAGCTCTCAGCAAGCGGCTGTATGAGCGTAGCGAGTTTCCGATTGCTGCCTTTATGTTGAGTAGCGCAAGGAAGGCGTAGCCCGTGGTGTGGGGTGCCGTTTTCTTTGGTTACTTTCTTTTCAGGCAGTTAAAAGAAAGTAACTAGCTGTCGGGCTACCCCCGACAAGGTTCAATCTTAACCGCCCTTCGACAAGTTCAGGACGAACGGCAGTCTCAAGGTAAAAATCCCTAGTGAAATATCACCCCCTCGGATGATGCACACGGTGCAACTGCTTCAACCGCTCCCGCGCCACATGCGTATAAATCTGTGTAGTAGAAATATCCGAATGCCCCAGCAACATCTGCACCACGCGTAAATCCGCACCATGATTTAGCAAATGCGTAGCAAAAGCATGGCGTAGCACGTGGGGCGACATGTGCTTTGCAATCCCCGCCAACAGCGCATAGCGTTTAATCACATACCAGAAAGCCTGCCGCGTCATCGCCTCACCGCGATTAGTCACAAACAACGCATCAGATAATCGTTTTTGCAGAATCTCCCCGCGCGCCTCTTTTAAATAGCGCGATATCCAGTCTGCCGCCTCTTCACCCATCGGCACCAGCCGTGTTTTGCTGCCTTTACCGGTGACGCGTACCACGCTGTCTTGCACGCTGACTTCAGTTGTCTTGATTGAAACCAGCTCAGATACTCGCAAGCCACAGGCATACAGCAATTCAAGCATCGCTCTATCCCGAAGCCCCGCTGGCTCGCTTAAATTTGGGGCATTGAGCAGTGCCAGCACTTCATCTTCATTGAGGCTTTTGGGCAAACTGCGTGGTAATTTGGGGGATTCTATCTGTACGGTTGGATCCGCACTCATTTTATTTTCGCGCAGACAATAACGGTAAAAACGCCGCAAGCTGGCAATCAGACGGCTAATGCTACGGGGCTTGCTTTGCGGAAATTTTACTGCAAGGTATTGCTGAATATCCGCTGGCTGCGCCGTAAGCAACTGCTTACGCTGTGTCGAAAGCCAGCTCGCGAAGCTGATCAAATCAAGGCGATAGCTTTCTAGCGTATTTTTAGCTAAGCCATCTTCTAACCAAAGATGATCAATAAAGGCATCTAACTCTGCCAGATCAACTGGCGCGAGTGTTTGCTCAATCTGCGTCAAAGCGGGTAACACCTTCATGTTGCAATAGCCATTGTTTAATACGCAGGCCATTAGCCTTACCTTGCATAAAACCACCAATGCCGTTTTTCGCCACCACGCGGTGGCAGGGAATCACCAGCGGCAACGGGTTTGCACCACAGGCATTAGCCGCTGCGCGGGGACCTGAGCCAACAATCCTTGCAAGCTCACCATAAGTGCGCGTTTGCCCTTTTGGAATTTTGGCTATCGCCAGCCAAATGTGTTGCTGAAATGGCGTACCGTGCTGTGGCATTGGTAAATCAAACGTAAATGCCGAGTCTTGCAGATAATTCAGCACTTGCTGACAAGCATTTTTTACACGAGGATTGGCTGACTGCTGAACGATATACACCTCGGCAGAGGGCGCTGAATCTAATAACTCAATCGCCAGTTGACCGTGATGTTCAGCAATGGATACTGCGCCAAACCGAGTAAGAATGCATGCGTCACTGTGTGTTGCCATGATGCGATGTTAAACCAAGTCTGTGCTTTGCAAAAGTATTTATTACGGCCATAAAAAAGCCCCAACGACTTTCATCATTGGGGCCTTAAAGATTTTTGAAGTCTTACGCGTTTTCTACTGGCGCCAATACTTCTTTATCACGTGCAACTAATTTTTCTTTAATACGTGCAGACTTACCTGAACGCTCACGTAGGTAGTAAAGTTTGGCACGACGTACATCACCGCGACGTTTCAATTCAATTGAAGCGATTAATGGTGAGTAAGTTTGGAATGTACGCTCAACACCTTCACCTGAAGAGATTTTACGCACGATGAACGATGAGTTCAAACCACGGTTGCGTTTAGCAATCACCACACCTTCGTATGATTGCACACGCTTACGTGTACCTTCCACTACGTTTACGCCAACTACTACTGTGTCACCTGGAGCAAAGTCGGGGATTGTTTTGCCTAAGCGGGCGATTTCTTCCTGCTCCAGCATTTTAATAATATCTGCCATATTAATTTCCTTTATATCACCTCGGTTTTAAATCTTATGATTTTGCCTTGGTGGGTTCCTTTTAATTCTGAAGAAACTTGTTCCTGCCTAATCCTGCTCCAGCAGCCGTGCTTCTTCTCTCGTCAACAGCCTTGCGGCCAATAAATCGGGACGTTGATCCCGAGTTCTTTGCAATGACATTTTTAAACGCCACTGCTTGATCTTTGCGTGGTTTCCTGACATCAACACCTCAGGCACCTTAACACCGTTATACTCCTCTGGCCTGGTGTAGTGCGGGCAATCCAGCAAGCCATCTACAAATGAATCTTCAATGGCAGAATCACTGTCACCCAAAGCCCCTGGCAACTGGCGGATAATCGCATCCATCAACGCCATCGCGGGTAACTCACCGCCACTTAATACATAATCGCCAATGGAGATTTCCTCATCCACTTCAGTGTCAATCAGGCGCTGGTCTACGCCTTCATAACGGCTGGCAAGTAGGATTAAACCTTGCTTCTTACTTAACTGCATCACTTTCTGATGCGTCAGCTGTTTACCCGCTGGCGAAAGGTGGACAACCCAGCTTTCAATTTTCTTTTCAGCCTGCACGGCCTTTGCTGTTTTAATCGCTTTTTCTAGCGGCTCCACCAGCATCACCATGCCAGGACCACCACCATACGGTCTATCATCTACCGTTTTATGATTATCTGTCGTGAAATCACGTGGATTCCAAAACTTGATATCGTATATTTTCTGTTGCAACGCCCTACTGGTAATACCATGCTTGCTGATTGCATCAAACATTTCAGGAAACAAGGTTACAACATCAAATCTAAACCCACCATCAAGCTTGATTGTCATGATTTAAACGCAGACTAAAATTCTTCATCCCAATCCACCAGCATTGTTTTTGCTTCCAGGTCCACTTCTAACACAGCAGTGGCAATAAAAGGGATTAATCTATCATCCAATTTAGCGTCTGAATCCGCCTTAACCGCATCTGGCCTCACTACAATCACATCATTTGCGCCTGTTTCAAACACCTCTGTAATCAGACCAAAATCCACACCCTGCAAATTTTTTACTCGCAAGCCAATAAGGTCAGACCAGTAATACTCATTGTCATCTGGCTCAGGCAATTGATTTCTAGGCACTGCGATTTGCTTACCCTTGCAAGCAAATGCGGCATCTCGGTCATCAATACCTTCCAGCTTGACCACAATCACATCATTGTGAATTTTGGCAGTTTCAACCACCATTTCCCGCCAGTCGTCACCCTTGCCTAACCACCAAGTATCGTAATCAAACAAGCCATCAATAGCTTCAGTATCTGGAATGACTTTGAGCCAACCATAAACGCCGTAGGGCGCAATTATGCGCCCCATTACCACCATATTGTCTTCAGCCAATTGAATGAATGCTCAAACCCTGAGGTTCAAGCGCTACCAAGTTTAAGCGTCAGCGGCAGGTGCTTCTGTTGCTTCAGCAGCAGCGGCCTTAGCAGCTTCGGCTTCTTCAGCAGCTTTTGCATCAGCTTCAGCTTTAGCTGCATCTGCGGCAGCTTTAACTTTTGCTGCTTCTTCAGCAGCAATCTTAGCTTTTTTAGCATCTGCTTTAGCGGCATCTTTAGCTTTAGCGGCGATTGCAGCTTCAGGGCCTTTGGCATGGAATTTAACCAAACGTGCAACTGTTTCTGACAATTGCGCGCCATTGTTTTGCCAGTGTGTAACACGTGCCAAATCAATGCGTAAGCCTTCAGCGTTAGCACTTGCAGATGGGTTGTAAAAACCAACACGCTCAATAAAGCGGCCATCACGACGGTTACGTGAATCAGCTACAACCACGTTGTAGAAAGGAGTTTTTTTCGCGCCACCACGAGCTAAACGAATAATAACCATAATCTTTGTTCTCTTTTAGAAAATTTTAAAGCAGAAAGGCGCGGATTTTACGTTACTTTTATATGGTTTGGCAAGTGATTTATTACTATTTATCACGCAAGCCTCTAATTTTAAAAGCCAGCGCGCTACCGTGTTGCTTTATAGCGCGTTGGATCAGCTAAATTAGCGGCCTGAAAACCCTCTTTACGTAAACGGCAAGAGTCACACAAACCACAAGCCTCGCCATGCTCATTCGCTTGATAACATGACACCGTCATCGCGTAATCCACCCCAAGTTGTGTACCAAGCTGCACAATTTGCGCTTTGGTCATATCAATTAACGGAGCATGAATCGTAATCGCTTTACCTTCCACCGCGCTCTTGGTCGCCAGATTGGCCATGTTCTGAAAGGCTTTTACATACTCCCCGCGACAATCGGGATAACCAGAATAATCCAGCGCATTAACCCCTATAAAAATATCCTGCGACGCCAAAACCTCGGCCCAGGCAAGCGCCAACGACAGCATAATCGTGTTCCGTGCGGGAACATAGGTAATGGGAATGCCTTCCGTTTCATGCTCAGGTACGGCAATGGCATCATCGGTGAGTGCCGAACCGCCAAACAGGGATAAATCCAGCTGTGCGGTTTTATGTGCAGTGGCACCCATGACTTTTGCGATATTTCTGGCTGCCTGCAATTCCGCAATATGACGCTGGTGATAATCCAGACTCAGGCAATAACACTCAAAGCCCTGGCTGCGTGCGAAAGCAAGCACGGTTGCAGAATCTAGTCCACCAGACAGTAAAACAACGGCTTTTTTCATCATCTCAAAAGATTTTGCTCAATTTAAAGAAATTACGTGGAAATGAGGCGCAGGCTGTGCAATAGAGAAAACTGACAAAGTAAAATTTTAATTTCAGCAAAATCAAACCCCTGGCTTTTCGCCCCATAAAATTTTGTGCAATTGCAATTGCATACGCACTGGCAATTTATCCACCAGTACCCACTCTGCCAACTCCGTAGGATTAACCTGACTATAGACGGGTGAAAACAATACGGTACACTTATCTGCAAGACGATGCTTAGCCAACACTTCTTTTGCCCACTCATAGTCAGCACGACTGCAGAGCACAAATTTGACTTCATCAGATTGTTTGAGATGCGCCAGATTGCCCCAAACGTTATTTTTCACCTCACCTGATTCAGGGGTTTTGATATCGAGAATCACTGAAACGCGCGGGTCCACAGCACTGATGTCCATTGCACCGCCAGTTTCCAGTGACACACTACAGCCAGCATCACACAACGCCTTAAGTAGCACATGACAATCTTTTTGTGCAAGTGGTTCACCGCCAGTCACCGTGACATACGGCGTATCAAACTCCGTCACTTTGGCTAAAATATCCGCAATTTCCATATTGCTGCCGCCACTGAATGCGTAGGCAGTATCACAATAGACGCAGCGCATGGGGCAACCCGTCAGGCGCACGAATACAGTAGGCAAACCCACACGAGTTGACTCTCCTTGCAGTGAATAGAATATTTCGTGAATTTTGAGCTTCATTGAATACAGTTAGACCGCTATAAAAAAATAGCGCCAATATGAAATTGGCGCTATTTTAACTTAAATGGTGGCTTAATTTAACCAGAACTTTATGTAAGCCAATGTTTTGTTTAAACTTACCTGATTGCCTCAAGCGCCTTAAGACGTTTTTGCGCGGTAGGAATCACATCGCTATTAGGAAATTTGGCAATCAATTCACGCAAGGTTTTTTTTGCCCCTGGCACCAGCCCTAACTGAATCTGGCTATTAGCCATATTTAACATGGCATCGGGCGCTTTGGCACTATCGACATGCTGATCGAGCAATTTCTGCTGCGTTGCAATTGAGGATTTATAATTTTTCAATGCAAACTGCGAATATCCTAAGCCATACATTGCCTCTGATGCGAGCGGGCTTGTGGGGTAGTCTTTTAAAAATTTATCGTACGCATTAAACGCATCTTTATGTTTTGATTCTTTTGATAATCCGTTTGCCAACTCCAGCAGTTGATACTCTTGTGTATTTTTTTGTACGTCAGCTGGGGACGAGACCTCAGCCACAGGAGCTACGACTGACTGAGTTTCAATTTTTCTTAGTCGTTCATCTAAATCTGTGTATAAGTCTTTTTGCCGCTGTTGTGTCAGGTTTAGATTATGATTCGCGACCTCGAGCTCACCTTTTAGTCTGGCGACCTCCTGACGTAGACTTTCTAGCTGCGACTGCATATCCGCCAAGCCGTTTTTAGAAATCGTTTCTAACGTGGAAAGTCGCTGATCCAGACTCTGTTGCTGCTTTTTTAGCGCATCAATTGCAGTTTGATTATCCTGATTCTGAGTCAGCATGTTTTTTTCAACTTCAAGAATCTTCTTGCGCGCCTCGGCATCATCGAATAAGGCCGCATGCGTGATGCTTGATGTGAGTTGTGCAAGAGCAAACAAGCTAATCAGAATCAGTTTTTTCATTTTCATTGACCGCAGATTAAAGTGTTACTCGTTGCCATATACAACATCAACACGACGATTCAATGCGTGGCAGTTTTCATAATCACAATTTGGCGTGGCTTTTTCCTCACCAAAGCTCACCGTTTCAATTTGGCTATCCTGCACACCTAACAAGTTAAATGACTTTTTAACAGACACGGCACGGCGCTGACCGAGCGACAAGTTATATTCACGGGTACCGCGCTCATCCGCATTGCCTTGCAAGATGACCTTAGCCCCGCCGTTTTCCAACAGATACTTGGCATGCGCTTCAATCAAAGGACGGAACTCCGCTTTCACTGCATCACTGTCAAAGTCGAAATAAATATTACGTTTTGACAAGATGCTATTAGGATCATTTAATGGGCTCAGACCTGAAGTTGCATTGCTGTCAATCACAACCTCCTTAACGCCAGAGGTATCTGCACCACTATCTGTTGATTGCGTAGATTGTGATGTAGCAGCACTTGGGCTTTTATCTTCAACACCTGCTGGTTTATCAGTCATTGGCGTGCTCTTACAAGCTGTTAACACCATCCCGAGCACCAAAGCACCCAAAAGCTTCTTACTTAACATTACGTTATTCATCACATATCTCCTTTTAAAATCTAACATTCCACCCATCAAAAAAATTAAGAACTAATTTAACATAGGACCCCAGGCAGGTTCACGTATATCTCCGCCAGACTGAGTTAACCGCTGCCTGACACGTCCATCAGCCGATACCGCTGCTAAAGCGCCACGACCACCAACCCTTGTTGCATATAGTAACACACGACCGTTAGGAGCGAAACTTGGAGATTCATCCTGCGCACCCTCACTTAAAATCTGCACTTGACCACTCGCCAGATCCTGCAGCGCCACCTTAAATTTACTGCCGTCAAAACGTATCATCGCCAGCGACTTGCCATCAGGCGATACTCTAGGGCTTAAATTATTCACCCCCTCAAAAGTGACACGCTGCGCTTCGCCTCCTGATGCAGACACCTTGTAAATTTGTGGCCGCCCACCACGATCGGAAGTGAAATATATCCACTTACCATCTGGCGACCAGGTGGGTTCGGTGTCAATCGCGCTGCTTTTAGTCACTTGCTTAAGCCCTGAACCATTCGCATTAATCGTATAAAGTTGAGAGTTGGCCGAATGCGTCAGCACGATTGCCAATTTTGCACCATCTGGGGACCAGGCAGGGGCGCTATTATTCCCTTTAAAACTCGCCAAAGTTAAACGCTGCCCCGTCATTAGCGACTGCACAAAAATAATCGGTTTTTTCTTCTCAAATGATACATAGGCTATTTTGGTGCCGTCAGGCGACCATGCAGGTGAGATAATCGGCTCGTTTGAAGACACTACGGTTTGCGGATTAACCCCGTCCACATCGGCCACCTGCAATGCATAACGTTTACCAGATTTATTAATGTAGGCGATGCGGCTCGCAAAGATACCTGCCTCTCCTGTGAGTTTTTGATATATCACATCTGCAATTTTGTGTGCGGTTAGCCTGAACTGACTAGGCGTAATGCTGTACTCCATCCCCGCCAAATGACTTTGTTTCAGGACATCTGCTAACTGAAAGCTAACTTTTAAGCGATTGCCTGGCAGAGCTTCAACCTTACCCACCACCAGTGCCTGCGCCTGCAAGGCGGTCCAATCGGCAAAGCCAACCTGAGAAAGACTGGTGGGTCGGCTGGCCACGCCACCTGTTTCTAATACACGAAATAAGCCACTACGGCGCAAATCTGCACTGATGATATTGGCTATATTTTCCTGCCCTTTAAAAGCTTCTTGGCTAAAGGGCACCACTGCAATGGGGATTTGCTGAGCGTTCCCACCGCTAATTTCAATCTCCAAAGCAGCATGTGCCAGTTGTGGCACCGCCAATGCCAGCCAAAGCACCAATAAACGTGTGAAATCTTTTATTTTTTTCATGTTGTCTAGTATGTAAGAAAATTAGCAAAAAAGTTCATTAATTTTTTATGAAACCATCACTTTTATGGATTCCATGCATCAGCCGACTTAACTCAGCACTACGTGCACTACTGGATTTGAGCCTGCATGCACTTAATCACTATTAGGATAAAACGTAAGTTTTAAATTCCTGAACTGAGCGAACAGTGACTTATCTTCTGGCAGTGGCAACGGCGCAGACGCTCTAATCGCCCGATCAACCGCATCATCACAAGCTGTGTTCCCGCTGGACTTGGTAAGTTTTGGATTGCTGCTTAATTCACCCGTGGGCATAAGGCCAATCTCAAATTTCAATTCAGGGTTACCATCGCCACAGAGTGTTTTATTCACGTTGGCACGAATTTTAGTTTGTATTCTTGCTTTAAACTCATTCACTATACCATTGCTAGCCGCTAATTTAGCCGCATTATTTTTAGCGCCGTCTTCTGCTTTTTCATCCACCAATGCTTCTTGTTGCAGCTTTCTTAAGGCATCATCTGCCACTGGTTTTTTAGGGGATGCAACAGCATCCTGCATCAGTTCTTTTTGCAAAGCCGCTAATGCATCTTGATTTTTCGGGGGTGGTTTTGGTTTTTCTACTGGCTTTTTCTTAATCGCAATATCGACCGCTACTTTGGGCTCAGGTGCAGGCGTGGGTTCTGGCTTAATTTTTTCTTTTAAAGGCTCTGGCGCAACTACAGGCTCAGGAGGCTTTACCGACAAGGCCTTTTGCGCTTTTTCCACAGGCAGACTATCCCACAGTTCAACTTCAGCAATGCTGATAGGATGCGTGGTTTTCCAGTTAAATGAAATCAGCAAGGCGCCCAACAGTAGCACGTGCACTGCCACAGACAATGCTCCCGCTTTTAATGCTTCTGGATTTTCGTGCCGCCTTAGCATGGATTGCTTTAATCTTAATATCTCTAGGTGTATTGACTAAAAGTTTACTGAGAAGGTTTGAGTAACAAACCCACTTTATCCACTTGATTACGTTTCAGGAGATCCATTAACCCAATGACTTCGTCATATTTTACGTTTTTGTCGGCAGCAATCACCACAGAGCGCTCAGGCGACTCTGCAAGCAAGGCGCGCACATCTAGTAACAGTTCGTCACGTTGCAGGTTTTTTGAATCCAGCTCAACCGTGCCATTGGTTTTGACCGTTAACACAACAGGCGGCAACTGTGGCTGCTTTAACACACCCTGCCCTGCGCTGGGTAACTCTACAACGCCAGGATTAGTCATAGGTGCTGTCACCATAAAGATCACCAACAGCACCAAAGTCACATCAATGTAGGGCACTACATTAATTTGATTCATCATACGGCGTTTCCGCGTTCTGCTCATCTATACAGCGCTCCCGAATATGCGGTTTTTCCGAAAATGTTTACAAGAGATGAAGCGCAAGGCGCAATCTGCACAGAAGCCGCAGACGGTAAAGATAGCACGGCAAGGCTTTGAGCAAGGATTGCAACAGCGCGATTCGCTCTTGTAAGCATTTTCAGCTCTTTCTTTGCAAAATATTAGTAAACTCTTCGATAAAGCTCTCATAACGCACAGAGAGCCTATCAACAGAGCTTGCAAAGCGGTTATAGGCAATCACAGCGGGAATGGCGGCGAATAAACCAATCGCAGTCGCGACCAGCGCTTCTGCAATACCGGGTGCTACTTGACTTAATGTTGCCTGCGCCACATTGGACAAGCCTCTAAATGCGTTCATGATCCCCCAGACCGTGCCGAACAAGCCGATGTAAGGGCTGACAGATCCAACAGATGCCAAAAACGGTAAATGTGCATCTAAATCATCCATTTCACGGTTGTAAGCAGCACGCATTGCGCGGCGCGCGCCCTCCATCACATCAGACACATCCATACGCGTTTGCTGTTTATGGCGCGCATACTCTTTAAACCCTGCCTCAAAAATACTGGCAATCCCCTGCGGCTTTCGTCGAGCAGCAGCAATGCCTTCATATAGCTTGTTGAGGTCGCCCCCCATCCAGAACTTATTCTCAAAATCATCAGCATCAGTTTCAGCACGCTTGATGGTTGCCACTTTGATAAAGATATACCACCATGAAAACAGTGAAACGATGATTAAAATGAGCATCACCATCTGCACAGGCAGGCTAGCACCAGCAATTAAGGTAAATATCGACATATCACTGTTTACGTTCATAACTTCTCCACTTGTTTTGCCAACATCGCTTGTTTGATTTGTTCGGGGATGCCTATAGGTTTAAATGTATCTGCATGCACAAAGGCTACCTTCACATGCGCGTCGATTAAAGACTTAGTACTGGATGTAATTTTTTGTGCGATTTCAATGCTGCTTTTGCCAATTTTTGTAATATCGCAATGCACGGCCAGTAAATCATTAAAATATGCGGGGCTTTTAAACACGACCGACAGGCTGTGCACGACAATCAAGACCCCTAACTTATCTTTAAGTTCAGGTTGTTCAAACCCCAGGGCGCGTAACCACTCAGTCCGTGCGCGCTCCATAAAATTCAGGTAATTCGAGTGATAGACCACCCCGCCAGCATCCGTATCTTCATAGTAAACACGCACAGGCCAAGTAAATTTAATCTGCTTGTTCATGCGTAAATTCTAACACAGCAATCTCCTCGCATCCGTAACGAGCTGCGGAAAGTGAGCAGTCACCACATGCAGCCAAACATCCATGATAGCGCCAGTGAATCCAGATTTTCTATAGGGCTTATAGCCTGCAGCATTGAAAGCGTCAATCCATCTAACCCTTCGCAGTTGATTGCTAATCGCGTTGATACACAATGAACGCTTCCAGATTGCACAGTAAACAATGCGCATCAACCGCTAGATTAATGCATCCGAGAACAAAGCCCCTGTTGCCAGAGTGTTGGGCACAGGCAAGCCAAAATGCTGATACGACTGCTGCGTAGCAATTCGACCACGCGGGGTGCGCATTAAAAAGCCTTGCTGAATCAGATAAGGCTCCAGCACATCTTCAATAGTGTCACGCTCTTCACCGATGGCAGCAGCTAAGTTGTCCAAGCCCACTGGGCCGCCGCCAAACCTCTCTAAAACCGCCAGCAATAATTTTCTATCCATCACATCAAAGCCTAATTTATC
The DNA here is from genome assembly GCA_028688575.1 of Methylotenera sp. Classification (GTDB taxonomy): domain Bacteria; phylum Pseudomonadota; class Gammaproteobacteria; order Burkholderiales; family Methylophilaceae; genus Methylotenera. The sequence goes on from JAQTXW010000013.1 coordinate 38,965, forward strand.
CACATCCAGCATCATCAATGCGGCATCGGCAATCTCTGCGCTGACTTTTCCATCTGCTTTTACCTGAGCGTAGTCGCGTACACGGCGCAACAGACGGTTGGCAATGCGCGGTGTGCCGCGTGAGCGTTTGGCAATTTCCATTGCGCCAGACTCGCTCATTTCAACCTCCAATAAATCTGCCGAGCGCTGCACGATACGACTCAGTTCTTCTGAAGTATAAAACTCCAGCCGTGAAACAATGCCAAAGCGATCACGCAGCGGATTGGTCAACATACCGGCACGCGTGGTAGCGCCTACTAAAGTGAAAGGCGGTAAATCAAGGCGTACGCTACGTGCGGCTGGACCTTCACCTATCATAATATCCAAGCGATAATCCTCCATTGCTGGATATAGAATCTCTTCCACCACGGGAGATAGTCGATGAATTTCATCGATAAACAACACGTCATTCGGCTCAAGGTTAGTGAGCAAAGCGGCTAAATCCCCCGCACGCTCCAACACAGGGCCTGAGGTTTGACGCATATTCACCCCCATTTCTTTGGCGATAATGTGTGCGAGCGTGGTTTTACCTAGCCCTGGCGGGCCAAATAACAACACATGATCAAGTGCTTCGCTACGGCCACGTGCGGCATTGATAAATATTTCCAATTGCGAACGGGCTTTTTCCTGCCCGATATATTCATCCAGCACTTTGGGGCGCAGTGCGCGCTCCAGCGCATCCTCCTGCGGACTCACATTATCTGCGGCAATTAATCGATCTGTTTCTATCATACAACTTCATCTGCCTTTTTATTTTGCAACGCCGCCCAATGGGTAATCAGCGTGACACCTACCGCTAATAAGGTAGGCCCTAGAAAAATCCCTATAAATCCAAACGCAAGCAAACCACCCAGCACACCCAGCACCACCAGTAGCAAAGGTAGGCGTGAAGAGTGGCTTATCAGCAGGGGTTTAATAATATTATCTACGCTACTAATGACCAGTAAACCGTAAATTGCAATAAATACAGCCCAGCCATGCTGGCCATGATTAAACAGCCAGAAAGCTGCACCACCCCAAATCAGTGGCGGGCCGACAGGCACAACCGACAGAAAGAATGTCGCCAGCGCTAGTAATAAAGGCATGGGAACACCTGCAATCAAAAACCCTAATAAAGCCACGGAGGCTTGCGCAACTGCTGTGCCAAAAATACCCAGCATGACACCTTTGGCTGTATTACAGGATAAGCGCAACATTTCTTCACCAAAACTGCCACCTAACCTGTGTGCCATCGCCACGACGCTTTGCGCCAACCATCGACCGTCACGGTAAAAAAAGAAGGCCACAAATACCACCAGTAATAATTGTAAAAAACCACCCGCCACTACCTGCACTGCATCCAGCAGGAAACTGCGTATCGGGTCGGCATATTGCCCGAGCAGTCTTACTAATTCACCTTGATTGATCGCGATATGCTGCCATGTGTCAGCTAATTGCCCCCCGATAATTGGAAAATTACTGATCCACGCTGGCGCATTTGGCTGCAAATTCTTTAACACCACTTGCAGCTCATCAAACAACAGGGTGGCTGAACTGGCAAAGCTGGCGGCAAGATAAGCCATAGGTAATATCAATGAAAATAGCAGGAATAGCGTCATGCTAACCGCTGCTAACACATCACGTCTGCCTAGTTTTATCCAAATCTGGTGGTAAAGCGGCCAGGTAAACACACAAATCACTGCGGCAAAAAGCACCGCTGCCATAAATGGATACAACACGAATACGCAGCCAATAATCAGCAGTGTAATTAAAGCGATGCGCGCAATTTTATTGGTATTGATCATGTCGGGCTAACTGTTGAACAAGTATGCATTATTACGCATGATACTGTTTTACAGGATAATTTATAAGGGTGCATTTGAAGCACTACAAAAAATACTTTCCATGAGAAAGCCTAAGCCTCATACTCACACCTGCATTCCAGCTGCAAATCCCGTCATGTTTTAACTCAGATTTTCCATTATTAGGACTTGAGATGACAACGTAGCACAATTTGATGAATTTTTTGTGCATGTTGACATGCGAGTAGATGTGAAGTCGCCTGATGGAAAATCTGGATTTAAGCCTTAGACAAAGACTTCAGCGACTGCTTGATACCATCACTGACCGTAACATCCACTGGCAACTGCTTAACCGCAGCTAACGCCTCGCGTTCACTATAGCCCAGCGCCAATAATGCATTCAACACATCACCACTGGCAGATTTAGGCTGATTAGCATTCACCATGACGACACCATCGAGCGTAAATTTATCTTTCAACTCCAGCAATAAACGCTCTGCAGTTTTCTTGCCTATCCCTGGCACCCGAGTCAACATCGCCGTTTCCTGCAAGGCAACAGCATGCGCCAGATCATCGATAGACAGGCCGCTTAAAATAGAAAGCGCCGATTTAGCACCGATGCCATTTACTTTTAAAAGCTGCCTAAAAGTGGTGCGCTCCTGGTTGCTGCCAAATCCATACAATAGCTGCGCATCCTCACGCACCACAAAATGCGTCAGCATCACGACTTTTTCACCCACTGCGGGCAGGTTATAGAAAGTACTCATCGGCACTTCACACTCGTAGCCAACTCCATTGCAATCTATCAGCACTAAAGGCGGGGTCTTTTCTAATAAAACCCCATGCAAGCGACCAATCATGATTTATTCCAAAACAAGATAATGCTTAACAATAACGCATGGCCAAGCATGCTAGCAAGCGTCAATTGAATAGGTAGCAATAATTTTGCGGGAACTGCCGCAAACTGCTTTAGATGCCTGAAAGCCCACAAGGAAAATAACAGTGGTAGCGTAGATACAATTGCCAGCTCAGGCATGGCGCCAACCCACACCATCAGCACTATCCACAGCAGAGCAAGCAAGGTGAAAACCAGATAACCCCAAGCGGCTATCTCCAAAGGCAATCGAACCACAAGATTACGTTTACCAGCCTGTGCATCAGCCTTGCGATCAGGAAACTGATTGATATAGAGCAAATTAGTGACCAGCAATGCGTAAGCCATGCCCATGACAACAGGCTGCAACGAAAAGGCATGGCGCTGTACATAGTCAGCCCCTATGACTACACCTAAAAACCCCGTCAACACGCATAACTCGCCCAATCCGCGTGCATTAAGTCGCGGCTCTACTGCAGAGTACGACCAGCCGACCAACACGCCAATGCCCCCTATCCATAGCAGGCCAGAACCGACCTGCCAAGATAACCATATCCCGCCCAGCACAGCGGCTCCCAGCAAAGCATAGCCTAAACAAGCGGTCTGCCTTAGGGCAAGCACGCCATTCTGGATAAAACGGCTGCCGCCAGTGAACGAGTATAAACGCTCGACATTGACAGCATCGGTGCCATTAAGCGCATCAAAATAATCATTCAGCACATTGACCGCTGCATGCACCAATAACGCCAGGACAATAGTCACCAATGCAAAGAATGGCTGAATTTTAACCCCTGAAAAAGTCGCGCCAACCAACCCTATCAGACATGCCGCAAACGTTGCCAGCAAAAATGCTGGTCGGGTTGCCGCCAGGTAAAGTACGAACGAGTTTGCATAAGCACCCAAAGCAGGCTCTATTCGAGATGTTTTAACCATTTGGGTAAAGTTTCTCAACAGTTTTAAAATTAAGTGCAGCATCACAATGCAAGCGGTGTTCCTGATAGTCAGATTGATATTGCTCCAACACCTCCTGCCACAGCGCATGCGCCTTTTCATCTGCTGTGCTGGTTTCACCCACATGTATCCATTGATTCAGAACATAGATGCGTTCACTTTGCAGATTGGGTAATTTCTGCCTTAAACAAGCCTCTGCATTAGCAGAAAGTCGTAGCAATCGATAATTAAACTGCGGGTTTGATGCATCAACCCAGCTTAACACCATCTCCTGCACCGCTAAATACTGCTGAATGGGGTCACGCTCCTGAAGGGGTAATGAATAAACCCTGCTTTGCCAAGCGTTCGCCGCCACAGATGCGGACTGCATGGAAGTATAAAAGAAAAGTATTAGACTAACTGTCAAAATCAGCGCGCTTGGCAGCAGCGCCAGCAACAAACAACGTGAAATAGTAGCTTTACGACACCAAACGCTAAAGCAAGTAAAAATACCACATACTAAGGGGATCAAAACACTAGGCGCGCCGTAAAAAACAATCACTACGCTCCAATAAGCGCCAGCAGCCCACGGGTCAACAGGCTGACTCAATAAATAAAGGACACAAGCCAGCGACAAGATTGGCACGCCTGCGATAAATACTAACCACCAAGCAGAATGGGGGCATTTTTGACTATTCACGCAAACCCTCCAACTATCCTATTAAACGCCCACCTTTTACTCTAAAGCCCGCGGTGGCTAACTTACCCAAGCCCTGACCACCGTGGGCATGGCACATTGCACAGGCAAGCGCATCGGCTGAATCTGGGCTTGGCACGGCAGGCAAATTGAGCAGGCGCTTAACCATTTCCTGTACTTGCTCCTTTTGCGCATGACCATTCCCCACAACGGCCTGCTTGACCTGCAATGCAGTGTATTCAGCCACAATTAAATTGCGAATCACTGCCGCACTGATGGCTGCACCCCGCGCCTGACCCAATAACAGCGTAGATTGCGGGTTAACGTTCACAAACACTTTCTCAACCGCCACCTGCGTTGGCTGATAGGTATCAATCACCTCAAACAAGCCATCTAAAATTATTTTAAGCCGTGCAGGCAACGCTTCCCGCTCCAGCTCACCTTCTATCTGACTCTTTTTACCGCTCGCGGTCTTAATCGTACCACTTGCGATATAGATAATCTTTTCACCGACCTTTTCAATGACACCAAAACCCGTAAGCCTTAAACCTGGATCAATACCAAGTATCCTCGTCATTGATAAACTCTCCAACACTCTATTTTCTTTACGGGTTTCAGTGAAGGCTCATATGCAAAGCATGTGATACCTAAGCTAAAACCTTTTAGACGCAGGCCTAGGTCGATGCCAAGGATTCTAATGTTACTCACTATGCTGAAAATGAACCGCTTTAAGTCAGGCAACGCACGTATGAAAGACGTCGACGCAACATACATTGATATGTAAGGAGCATTTTTTGAGCAACAACGCACGACGTCGAGTAATACATTTTTTAATCTTCGATCACGGCAGAAGTATAAACCTCCTGCACATCATCCAGATCTTCCAGCGCGTCCAGAATTTTCTGCATTTTCACCGCATCATCGCCGGTGAATTCAACCTCATTCAGCGCCTTCATGGTCACTTCTGCCAGTACGGCTTTTAAGCCTGCGGCCTCCATCGCCTCTTTTACTGCGACAAAATCGCCTGGCGGGGTCATCACCTCAATACTGCCGTCATCATTCGTGACCACATCTTCTGCGCCCGCCTCCAAGGCAGCTTCCATCACTTTATCTTCCGAAGTCCCTGGCTCATAAACCAGGCTGCCACAGTGCTTAAACATAAACACAACACTGCCGTCTGTGCCTAAGTTGCCACCGTGCTTACTCAGGGCGTGGCGCACATCCATCACAGCGCGTTGTTTGTTGTCCGTTAAACAGTCAATGATAATGGCAGCACCATTGATACCATAACCTTCATAACGGATTTCTTCATAGTTCACACCCTCCAACTCACCCGTGCCTTTTTTAATCGCACGCGTGATATTATCTGAGGGCATGTTTTCTTCTTTTGCCAACGCTACGGCCGCACGCAAACGTGGATTCATGTTGGTATCACCACCGCCCAGTCGGGCCGCTACTGTAATTTCTTTGATGATTTTTGTGAAAATTTTGCCGCGTTTAGCATCCTGACGCCCCTTGCGATGCTGAATATTTGCCCATTTACTATGCCCTGCCATTACTTTTCCTTTAAATGCTTGTTCAATCTGCGTATTTTATCATAATCGCAGTTGCCATTTATGCAGGCTTAAGGCCTGCTTAGAAAGATCTTTTAGCATCAAATAAGGCCTCTATCAGCCCAAGATACGCCATCAAATCAAGCGTGCTAGCGTCAGCAATCAATCTTGCCCCATCGCCGAATCCACTGGCGTGTGCTTTTTGATGCTCACGATAGAAATAATGACCAAAGACAAGGCAATCAACACCATGCCAATGAGTTCACCTGTATATGGCACCTCATTCAACTCAATCCAGGCCGCCAGCACCCCTATCACAGGGGCAAGCATGCTCGCCATACTCGCCACACCTGCCTGCAGGCGTTGCAGGGCGTATAACCATAACAGCCAGGCCAGTGCATTACAAATCAAGGCATTATAGACCACAGCGCTGACAAAATAGGCTGTCCATTGAATAGCAGGTGCCGGAATTAATATGGCAGCAATCACAATGGGAATACTGCCAAACAACATTTGCCATGCCGTGAGCGTTAGCAGATCAAGCTCAGGCGCGACTTTGTGCAGCCTTTTTGCCACAATCACCGCCAAAGCCCAGCTCACGCCTGATAACACTGCTAAAAACATACTGAACTGGTCAGCTCCTAAATGTAGCGGATCTAGAATAAACAAGATCCCCATGGCAGAAAGCAGCGCAGCCAGCCACTGTAGCCCCTGCAACCTTTCTCCCAACAAAGGCCACGCGAGCAGCATCACCCAGAACGGCATGGTGTAGGTTAGCACCGCCGTTTTGCCCGCACCACCTTCTACCAGCGCCCACATCAAAAGCCCCGTAAAGCCACTGGTTTGGAGTAAGCCAAGTAAGATCAACGTTGGAATATGATTAATTTTAATAGGTTTACGCAGCACAATCACGATTGCAAACAAACTCGCCGCCCCAATGACCGTGCGCAAAGCAATAAACTGAAAAACACCCGCATACTGAAGTGCGCTTTTCATCACCACCCAGTTATAGCCCCAGAACAGAGTAAGAATAAATAATGCCAAGAAAGCTTTAATTGTTGTATTTTTATGCATAAGTCATCTTAACCCAGATATTTGACTCAGAGATAATACGGTGTATATTTACCTAATAACACTGTGCGAGGAGATTTTCATGAAAAATTTACAACAAATTCTGGATGAAAAAAAATATAAAGAAGTCATTTCTATCGCGCCGCATCGCCCAGTATTTGATGCGCTAGTGGTGCTGGCTGAATACAAAATCGGCGCACTAGTCGTATTGGAAGGCGAGAAATTGGTAGGCATTTTCTCAGAGCGTGATTACGCACGTGAGGTGGTACTCAAGGGAAAGTCCTCAAAAACCACACCCATCAGCGACGTAATGACCAGCAATGTGCTCACCGCCAAGCCAACAGACACTGTAGAGGATGCAATGTCACTCATGTCGAATAAACGCATTCGCCATTTACCTATATTGGAAAATGACAAAGTCATCGGGGTACTTTCAATTGGCGACCTAGTCAAAGAAACCATCACCTATCAGCAGGAACTGATTAAGCAATTACAGGCCTATATCAACAGTTAACACCTAATGATTAAGCGCATGGCTTTTCATTATTAACTGAAATATCATTCATAAATTTTAATAGTGTTGTAAGGTTTCTGCATCGCAAATACGCCCGCGCAAACATACACTTTCGTGTGTTTGCGCGCTGTCAACTCATTTAAACCCGGATTCTCCATTATTAGGCGATTTTGCATCCACTTGCATGCCAACTTGCTGGCTTTAATATTGATAAGAAACCGCTAAAAAGGGGGCTTGGGGCACGCTGTTAAATTTTTGAAATCGCAATGCTGGCAACTACAGATACTTGACCACCATCGCGTTACTCAGGTCACCCGCAGCTATCGGCAATCTCACAAAATACCCACTGCCAGAGGCCTCTTGAATCGGCTCGCCTTTTTTATTGAACATGGCCTCAACAACCACATCCTGATTCCCACTCGGGTGAATGACCTGCAAACGGTCGCCCACCCCAAATTTATTGCGCGCCTCAATATCTGCCATGCCTTTTTCAGCATCATAGGCGACGATATCGCCCACATATAAACTGCGGTTAGAACTGGAATAGCCTTGCTTATAGTTTTGGTGCTCTGCTGTATGATGGCGCTGATAAAAACCATCGGTATAGCCACGGTTAGCAAGATTCTCTAAATCTCCTAGCAAACTCCAGTCAAATGGACGACCAGACAAGGCGTCATCAATTGCCTTGCGGTAATTCTGACAAGTCCGTGCCACGTAATAGCGCGACTTTGTGCGTCCTTCAATCTTCAAAGAGTCCACCCCCATCTTGATCAGGCGCTCCACATGCTCAATTGCACGCAGGTCTTTACTGTTCATGATGTAAGTACCGTGCTCATCTTCTTCTATGGGCAACAGTTCACCAGGGCGGCCTTTTTCTTCAATCAGATAGACTTTATCTGCCAATGGATGACGCGGCAGACTGCCACAGCCAGACAGACTGGATTTTTCCATCTCAGCTTTAAAGTCAAACTCATCGAGACGTATCACGCCAGCCGCATCTTCTGCCGCATCATGCACTTTGTAATCCCAGCGGCAGCTATTGGTACATGTACCCTGATTCGGATCACGCTGATTAAAGTAACCAGAAAGCAAACAGCGACCAGAGTAGGCAATGCACAGCGCACCATGCACGAATACTTCCAGCTCCATGTCTGGGCATTGCTGGCGAATGTCTTCGATTTCATCCAGCGACAACTCACGCGACAAAATAACGCGCGTTAATCCCAAACTCTGCCAGAATTTCACCGTGGCATAATTCACGGTATTGGCCTGCACCGAAAGATGCACTGGCATTTCTGGCCATTTCTCACGCACCATCATGATCAAACCTGGGTCAGACATAATCAGCGCATCCGGCTGCATGGCGATGACAGGCGCCATATCCGCCATGTAAGTTTTAACTTTTGCGTTATGCGGCGCAATGTTACTGGCGACAAAAAACTTTTTGCCACGCGCATGCGCTTCATTAATGCCAATCTCCAGATTTGCCATCGAGAAATCATTATTACGCGCTCGCAGGCTGTAACGCGGCTGCCCGGCATAAATCGCATCTGCCCCGTAATCGAACGCCGTACGCATACGGTCAAGATCGCCCGCTGGGGCCAATAATTCAGGTATTTTCATTTTCTTCCTCTAAGCAGTGGCATGTCTTACTGCTTAATATATACATCTCAAGAAATTCAAAAGGTCTAAGCCAAACAAGGCGCAAAATGAAAAATCTTGTCGCCGCACACATTAAGTATGTCAGACAAGATTTTTAGTTTTGCAATGATGTGTGGCAACGAATTTTTGAATTTATTCGCCAATAATTTTTACTAGCACACGCTTTTTACGCCTGCCATCAAACTCACCATAAAAAATCTGCTCCCATGGGCCAAAATCCAGTTCGCCATTGGTAATGGCCACGACTACCTCACGCCCCATCACCTGACGCTTCATGTGTGCATCGGCATTATCTTCGCCCGTATCATTATGGCGATAACTGCTGACTGGCTCATGCGGCGCAAGGCGTTCCAGCCATTGCGTGTAGTCATGGTGCAAACCACGCTCATCATCATTAATAAACACACTGGCAGTAATATGCATGGCATTTACTAACACAAACCCTTCTCGCACGCCGCTCTCACGCAGGCACTCGCGCACCTGCTCGGTAATTCGGATAAATGCAACACGGGTAGGCGGGTTAAACCAGAGTTCTTTACGGTAGCTTTTCATCAGAATATCCTTAGTTTTCAATCATGTCATTTTATCACCGCATGAAATTTTTCACACACCGCAATATTGCGCGCATAAAAAAGCCCGCACATGCGGGCTTTCTAAAAAAACAAAACAATTAGAATGCCATGCAGACCGTATA
>JAQTXW010000062.1 GCA_028688575.1 Methylotenera sp.
CTCAGCCTGGGTGACATTCATGCCGCCTTTGCCTGCCATCAGGAATTTACGCCCTACACTTGGCATCGCATCATACACATCTACATGTATTGCTTGTGCACTCAGCACCTCTGCTGCCATGAGGCCAGCAGGGCCACCTCCAATGACGGCAACAGTGTGGGTCGTATGTTTATTTGACAAAGTTTTGACGCTGCCTAGTTTAAACCATGGAATATCATATCGATAACTTAATAATATATGAAGTTTAAAAGCCTAGGTAGCGCGCACCTTGGTAAAACACAAAGCTAACTAGCCATGCCAGCGCTAAAGACCATGCGATCGAGAGCCACATGAATGCAGTGCTTTTTGATTCATTTCTAATGGTGGCAATGGTCGATAGGCAAGGCGTGTAAATCAGGGTGAAGAGCATAAAGCTCATGGCTTGCACCCAGTCAATCTGGCTGGCCATCTGCGCCATTAATGCGTCACCTTGCAGGCCGTAAATAACGGCCAGTGCACCCACAACAATCTCTTTAGCTACAAATCCAAAAATCAGAGCGATTGCCAGCTCATGGTTAATGCCAATTGGGTCAAGCACCGGGGCAAAGAAAATTCCGATTTTTCCTGCGTAAGTATCTAGGCTGGCAGGAGCCGCTGAGCTCGGGAAGTTGGAAAGTAGCCATACCAGCACTACGCCTAAAATGATAAATTTGCTGGCGCGATTTAAAAAGTGTTTTACCTCATGCCATCCGCGCAACACGATTTGCCTGAATGTAGGAAAGCGGTAAGGCGGCAATTCAAGAATAAATGGCTCGGTGTTTTTGTATTGATTTTGAAATAATACGGCCGTTAAAAACATCGTGAAAAAACTCATCACATACAGTGCAAATAATGCCAAGGCCGCATGCTTGGGTGCGAAGAGAGCTGCGATGATAAAGATAAATACTTGTAGGCGCGCCGAGCACAGTGAAAGTGGAATGACCAGCATGGTAAGCAGGCGGATAGCGCGAGAGCGCATGATGCGCGTTCCCATGATTGCAGGGACATTGCAGCCAAAGCCCATAAGCATCATGACAAAACTGCGGCCATCCAGTCCCATTCTAGCCATGATAGCATCCATCAGAAAAGCAGCGCGTGAAAGATAGCCGCTGTCTTCTACCATGGACATCACTAGAAAAAACAAGATAATAATTGGCACGAATGCCGCAACAGTGGCCACCCCATTGTAAATGCCATCCAGCATTAAACCGCTGAACCAATGAGGCGTGTTGGCAAATAACGGGTCGAGCAATTGTGCTCGAAATAAATCAAGCACCCATGCCAGACCTTCCTGTATCGGTGCTCCCACTGTGAAAATGAGTTGAAACAATATAAACATGGCACCAAAAAACAGAGGCAGCCCCAGCCATTTGTGTAGCAGAAGTTTGTCAATTTTATCGGTAGTGTCGTCATTGAGGGTGGCAGGAATCTGCACGTGGCGTTGCACCAGCGCCTGCATTTCATGCTCGATCTCATTTTCTTCCTGCAACAGAAGCGCGATGCTCTGAGGGTTGGTTTTGGCGTGTTGCTGGTTGATGATTTCAGTAGCCGCCTGTAGCACTTTGGGTAGACCATCCCCGTATTTGGCGCTTATTTGCACCACAGGAAGCGCTAAGGCTGCTGATAAACTCTCTGTGTTGATGGTAATGCCTGCGCGCTTGGCCTCATCTGCCATGTTGAGTGCGAGTACAATAGGGAAGCCTAGTTTTTTAAGTTGTAGCAGTAGCGATAATTGACGGTCAATTTGCGTGCTATTGAGCAACACGACAAGCAAATCTACAGGGTTATTCGTTAAGAAGTGACGCACCACTTGCTCGTCTTCAGAAAAGCCATGCAGATCGTAGATGCCCGGCAGGTCAATGAGTTCAACGATGTGACCGCCGAGCAGAATTTTTGCACTCAATAAATCTACCGTGATGCCAGGCCAATTGCCGACGCGTGCAGAAGCACCGCTAATGCGATTAAATAACGTAGATTTGCCAGTATTAGGCATGCCGAGTAACGCGATACGCTTCATTATTTAAACCTAAATCGCGTTGATGTGGATGCGATTGGCCTCGGAGGCACGCAATATCACATCGGTTGTGCCCAGTCGCACCTGTATCGGGCCACCAAAGTTAGCTTGGCGCATAATACTGAGTGGCCTGCCTACGCGAAAACCAAGCGCCGATAAGCGATGAAATAAAAACTCATCAGCCTCAATCGCAGAGATAACCGCGCGTTGCCCAGCTTGTAATTGAGATAAAAATTGCATATGTATATTAAGTGTAAATGCATTTTATAAATGATAACAATTCTTATTATCGCACAATTAAAATTTTTTTGTGCAATAAAAAAAGCCCCAGTTGGGGCTTTTTTAAATCGATCATTGCTGATTATTTTTTGATGTCAATTTTTGCTTTACTACGCAAACTGGTCATCAGTTTTTCAAGGTTGCGTTGTTGCAGGTTTTTTTGCAGACCTTCTTTTACTTTATCGTAGGCTAATGGCTGTGCTGGGCGGGTGTCAATCAGCTTAATGATATGCCAGCCAAATTGGGTTTGTACTGGGCTTGCTGAAGTGCTGCCTTTTTGCAGATTGGCGACCACATCGCTAAAAGGCTTGACCATGGTGGCGGGAGAAAACCAGCCTAAGTCACCACCTTTGTCTTTAGAACCTGGGTCTAAAGATTTTTCTTTAGCGATTTTAGCAAAATCCCCACCTTTATTAAGTTGCGCAATGATGTCTTTTGCTTCGGCTTCTGTTTTAACTAAAATATGGCGTGCGCTGTATTCTTTCTCACCATATGCGGTTTTATATTGCTCATAAGCAGCTTTGGTGTCTGCATCTGAGATTGGATTTTTTTTCACATAATCTTGTATAAAAAAGCTGGTCAGTAATTTGCGGCGGCCTAATTCTTCACGCGCTAGATATTCTGGCTGTTTGTCTAGGCCATTTTTTTGCGCTTCCTGATAGACTAGCTCTGAGCTGACAAGCTCTTCTATGATGGCGTTTTTGGTGTTGTCATCAATTTTTTGGCCATTAGCAGCAAAGTCTTTTGAAATCTGATCGTAGATAGATTGTTTAATTTGCTTGCCGTTAACGGTAGCCACTGCGTCTGCAGCGTAAGTTGCTGGCGTAATCGACAACAAGGCAACCGCAATTAAGGTTTGGGTGAATTTCATTTCAACATCCTTGGTATGTAGTAAGAAAAATTATGTAAAAGTAGCAGCCTAGCGCAATTCATCCTGAGCAATGGCTTCAATGCTGAGTGCGTGAATCTTGTGTGGCATTAAGTCGCTGAGTGATTGATAGATAAGGCGATGTCGCATTATCTGCGATTTTCCAGAAAAATGCGAGCTTACGATTTTAAGCTTAAAATGACTTCCGCCACCGTTACCTTTGTGCCCTGCATGCTGAGCAGATTCGTCAGTTAAATTCAATATGACAGGGTCTAAAAATTGCAAGCGCTGGATAATTTCTTGTTGCATGTTCATTAGGGTAGTGTTTTTCTAAAAGGTTTCACACACACATTTTTGTAAACGCCCGCAGTGACGAAAGGGTCTTCATTTGCCCATGTCGTTGCATCTTCCAGGCTTGCGAATTCTGCAACAATTAAGCTGCCGCTATATCCTGCAGGCCCAGGGTCTGTACTGTCAATGGCAGGAAATGGCCCTGCCAGGAGCAAACGCCCGGCCTCTTGCAATGCGTTTAATCTGCCAAGGTGTGCTGGCCTGTTATTCAAGCGTTTTTCCAAACTATCGGCAGCATCTTCTGCCATGATGGCGTACCACATTATTCGGTATCTCCCTTGCTGTCTTCCTTGGGTAGGTATTTGCTGATAAAAATGGTTTGTATGATGATAAAACCAAACATAATGCCAGTAATCCCGAAGAGCTTGAAGTTGACCCAAGTGTCTTGCGAATAATTAAATGCCACATAAAGATTGATGAATCCAAGTGACACAAATAATAGCGCCCATGCCAGATTGAGCTTAGACCAAACTGCATCAGGCAACTGGATTTGCTTTTCCATCATGGCGCGTATGGGATTTTTGTTAAATAAAAACTGTGCGGCCAATAGGCCTAATGCAAAAAGCCAGTAAAGAATGCTGGGCTTCCATTGAATAAAAGCGGGGTCTTTAAGTAACAGCGTGGCGCCGCCAAACACCGTTATGATAATTCCGCTCAGCAACAGCATTTTTTCAACGACACCATGGCGGATCTTTACGTAAATAATTTGAGCCAGTGTGGCGATGATTGCTACCGCCGTGGCTGTGAATATGCCAAAAAATTTAAAAGCGATAAAAAATAAAATTACGGGAAATAAATCAAATAAGAACTTCATGGCGACTCTGTAAAATTGGAAAGGGGTAAGTTTTGCATTGAGTGCGTTAAATAAACTAAAAAACAATACTTTAGATGCATGTGCTATTTTGCTATGATAGCTGATTAGCCGCAAGGCGTAATTTCAAGTGATTCATGATAGATTTGCATTCACACTCTAATATCTCGGATGGACTGCTCTCACCTGCGGAGTTGGTCGCGCACGCGGCATCACACGGTGTGCGGATGCTGGCTTTGACAGATCATGATGACATTGATGGTTTGGCCGAAGCGCGGCTGGCGGCAAAAGTGCACGGCATTCAGTTAGTGAATGGTGTGGAAATTTCTGTGACCTGGAAAAAACGCACTTTGCACATTGTCGGCTTGAATATTGCCCCTGAAAATGAAGCCCTGAAAAATGCTTTAAGCACAGTGAAGCATGGGCGGCTTGAGCGTGCCAAACTTATGGCCTTGGGGCTTGAAAAGGCAGGTATTCATGGCAGCTTTGAAGCGGCTGCGGCAAATGCTGCGCAGAGTATTCTCACACGCATGCATTTTGCCCGATTTTTGGTGGAGAGGCGGTATGCCAAAGATACCAAGTCGGTGTTCAAAAAATATCTGGTCAAAGGTAAACCTGGCTTTGTTGATCATCAATGGATGAGCCTGGAGGCTGCGGTGAGTTTGATCGTCAATAGTGGTGGGGAAGCAGTGCTGGCGCATCCTGGACGCTATGATATACGTCGCACTAATATGCTGCTGTTATTGGAAGAGTTTAGAGCTTTAGGTGGAGCAGCCATTGAAGTGGTGACGGGCAGCCACACGCCTCCGCAGTTTATAGAGTACGCAAAATACGCCCAGTTATTTGGCTTGAGAGCCTCACAGGGCTCAGATTACCATGGCAAGGGCATTAGCTTTATGGAAATGGGGCGCTTGCCTGCATTGCCAAGCAATTGTGTGCCTGTTTGGCAGAATTGGCCGCAAATGAGCGAGATGCTGGTTAAAGCATAGTTATGTCACAGTTTTTTAATATTCATTTAGATAATCCACAGGCGCGCCTGATTGCGCAGGTGGCAGAAATCCTGCGTAAGGGAGGTGTCATTGCCTACCCGACAGACTCAGGTTATGCCTTGGGCTGCATGTTGGGCTTTGCTGATGCACAAACACGCATTCGTCAAATACGCAATGTGGATGATAAGCATTTGTTCACTTTGCTCTGCCGTAACTTAAGTGAGTTGGGCAATTATGCTGTCGTGACCAATAGCCAGTTTCGCCTGCTAAAAGCCAATACCCCAGGTGCATATACCTTTATACTTAATGCAACACGTGAGGTGCCGCGTAAATTGCAGCATCCCAAACGCAGTACAGTTGGCATACGTGTGCCAGCGCACCATATTGTGCAGGCAATTCTGGATGCGATCGATGCTCCGTTACTTAGCATGACGCTGCATTTTCCTGAGGAAGATATCGTATTGAGTGAAGCATGGGAAATCCGCGACCGTTTGGAGCATCAAGTGGATGTGGTGATTGATGCTGGTCATTGTGTGTCTGGTGCGACCTCTGTGATTAATCTAACAGGCGATGCGCCAACACTTATTCGAGAAGGCTTAGGCGATTTGGCGCCTTTTGGTCTTTAATCAATCATTATTAAATTAAAAAGAGTTGTCCATGGAATTGTCGCTGATACAAAAAATAGTGATTTATGCGTTGCCCATTATTTTTGCAATTACTGTACATGAAGCTGCGCACGGCTACGCCGCCAGATATTTTGGCGACATGACGGCGCATCATGCTGGACGCATCACTTTAAATCCCATCAAGCACATCGATCCATTCGGTACAATTTTGTTGCCTGCATTAACGATTATGCTTGGGGGTATCTTGTTTGGCTGGGCTAAGCCTGTGCCTGTAGATTTTGCGCGCTTGCGCAACCCCAAGCGAGATATGCTTTGGGTGGCTGCGGCAGGCCCTGCCTCAAACTTTTTGATGGCAATATTCTGGGCTATGATTATCAAGTTGTCTGCTGGCATGCCTGAGGTGTTTGCTGTGCCTTTGTCTTTAATGGGTAAGGCGGGGATAGGCATTAATATCGTGTTGATGGTGTTAAATCTGCTGCCGCTACCGCCGCTAGATGGTGGGCGCATTGCAGTGAGCCTGCTGCCCATGCACTTGGCGCGACCATTTTCGCAGTTGGAACGCTATGGTTTTATTATTTTGATCATACTGTTGTTTACAGGGGTGCTGGGAAAAATCCTCATGCCATTGATTGGTCTGGTATATGGATTAATAAGCACTTTAATTTGATTTGAAATCTGTTCACGCAGCCTGAAGGGGCTGCTTCGTGTAAAGGTATCAACTTGTTATAATGCGTTAATATTTAAATTGAGTTTTTTCTAAGGTTTTTTACATGGCAATAGAGCGGGTTTTATCGGGCATGCGCCCAACAGGTAATTTGCATTTAGGGCACTATAACGGCGTGCTCAAAAATTGGATACGTTTACAGCATGAGCATGAGTGTCTGTTCTTTGTGGCAGACTGGCATGCACTGACCACGCATTACGACACGCCTGAAGTCATTGAAGAAAGCGTGTGGGAGATGGTGATTGACTGGTTGGCGGCGGGTGTTGACCCTGCCAATGCGACAATTTTCATTCAGTCGCGCGTACCTGAGCATGCTGAATTACATACTTTGCTTTCCATGATTACGCCGTTAAGCTGGCTGGAGCGCGTGCCAACGTATAAAGACCAGCAGGAGAAGTTATCCAGCAAAGACTTGTCTACTTATGGTTTCTTGGGTTACCCATTGCTGCAAAGTGCCGACATCCTGATATACAAAGCTACGCAGGTACCAGTGGGCGAAGATCAGATTCCGCACATTGAATTTACGCGTGAGATCGCACGTCGTTTTAATCATATTTATGGCAAAGAAAAAGGCTTTGAAGAAAAAGCTGAAGCCGCGATTAAAAAGCTAGGCAGCAAGCGCGGCGCCTTGTATGAAGAACTGCGTACAGCGTATCAGCAAAGCGGCGATGAAGAGGCGCTGGAAACAGCGCGCGCCATGATTCAAGAGCAGCAAGGCATGAGCATGGGTGATAAAGAACGCCTGCTGGGTTACCTTGAAGGCGGTGGTAAAATCATTCTGGTTGAGCCAGAGTACAAGCTGACGCCTGCATCAAAAATGCCTGGCTTGGATGGTCAAAAGATGTCTAAATCGTATAACAACACCATCTCACTGCGCGAAGATGTGGATGCCGTTGCCAAAAAGATTAAAACCATGCCGACTGATCCAGCACGTATCCGCCGAACTGACCCAGGTGATCCAGCTAAATGTCCAGTATGGCAATTGCATGAAATCTATTCTGATGAATCTACCCAGAATTGGGTTAAGAATGGCTGCAAAAACGCATCTATTGGCTGTATTGAGTGTAAAGGTCCAGTGATTGAGGGAGTGTTGAAGGAGCTGAAACCGATTCAGGAGCGAGCGGCACATTATGCAGAGGATCCGACCTTGGTGAAAAACATCGTTGCCGAAGGCTGTGAGAAAGCGCGCAAACTAGCGCGTGAAACCATGCGTGATGTGCGCGATGCGATGGGGTTGAATTACAGTTAGCTACCGTGATTGAAACCCCACTCAATGCCAAGATCAAAGGGGAAGACTTTACCGAGCTTCCAAAGGATCTTTATATTCCGCCAGATGCGCTGGAGGTTTATCTGGAGGCGTTTGAAGGCCCTCTCGATTTGCTGCTGTATCTTATCCGCAAACACAATTTAGATATTCTTGATATTCCCATGGCCGATTTAACGCGTCAGTACATGAAATATGTAGAAAAGATGCGTGCCATTAAGCTCGAGCTGGCAGGTGATTATTTGTTAATGTCGGCAATGCTGATTGAGATTAAATCACGCATGTTGTTGCCCAAACCAACTGAAGTGGCTGAAGAAGATGATCCGCGTGCAGCACTAGTGCGGCGTTTGATGGAGTATGAGGCCATCAAACTTGCCGCACAACGTCTGGATGAGATGCCTAAGGTCGGTGACGGCATCACCGTTGCAAGTGCTTACTATCAACACATCAGCCATGTGAAGCCGCCTGAAGTGACGCTGGATGATTTGACCGAGGCCTGGCGTAATGTACTCAAGCGTGCCAGCCATTTCAAACATCATAAGGTAGGGCGCGCCGAGTTATCCGTGCGCGAGCATATGAGTATTATCCTGCGGCGTTTAAAAACGGATAAGTTTGTAGAGTTCACCCAGCTGTTTGATGTGGCGAATGATGGCTTGCCTAAATTAGTCGTCTGCTTTCTTGCGATACTGGAATTGGCGCGTGAAGGTCTGCTGCGCATCACCCAGCAGGAAGCCTTTTCACCTATTTATGTACAAATCTCTTTAGATTCAAATCATGGCCATGGCTGAAGTCAGTGACGTTAGCGAGTTAAAAAATGTCTTGGAGGTTGCTTTGCTTACCTCGCAGAGCCCGTTGTCCCTGGACGATATGCAGCGGCTGTTTGTTGAGCGAACTGAGCGTGCGACTTTACGGATGTTGCTGGATGAGCTTAAACAGGATTGGGCCGAGCGTACCTTGGAGTTGGTACAGGTGGCGTCTGGCTACCGCTTTCAGGCGCGTGAGCAGTATGCGGCCTATCTGATGCGGCTGAACCCTGAGCGGCAGGCAAAGTACTCGCGTGCGGTGATGGAAACGCTGGCGATTATTGCCTACCGCCAGCCCGTGACACGCGGTGACATTGAAGAGATTCGCGGCGTGACGGTAAATCCTAACGTGATGCGCCAATTGCAGGAGCGCGACTGGGTTGATGTAGTCGGCCAGCGTGAGGTTCCTGGGCGACCTTCGCTTTATGCAACAACGAAACACTTCTTGGATGATTTTAACCTGCGTTCGTTGGCAGAGTTGCCGCCGATGGATGATTTTGTGCAGGCGGAGATTCCGTCTTAAGTTTAAGCCAGATTTTCCATCAGACGATTTTGCATCTGGGGTAGATGCGTGGCTAATTGAGTGTGGCTTGGTAGAGTGGCTATGTGGATACACACGGCGCTGGCCATCAAGTTCGCTTCCACACTCAATTATGCCGTCTTGCCAATTGATTGGTGGCAGTATTCGTGATTTACGCTGGCAAATGCTAATAGATATCTAAGATAAAAGGTAAGTGATTTAATGGTTGAATACAATCAAAAAATTATGGGTATGCGATTGCAAAACTGGCGGCGAATAACGGCCTATGTGGTTGCAGTTATCGTACTTTTTGTTGGTGGATACTTAATACAATTTGTTGATTGGCAAGGTGGTGTGTTTTTACATACGCTCATGGAGCTAACCGCTACGCTACTGGCATTTTTTGTAGGCACGCTTGCTTTAATACGTTACATGAGTCAGTCAGACCCAAAGTTTTTATACATTGGCGCTGGCTTTATGGGAACAGCATTTTTGGATGCCTATCACACGGTTGTGACTTCATCCTATTTTCAGCCGCTAATGCCCACTGAGTATGCGCAGCTGGTGCCATGGAGCTGGAGCGCTTCAAGGTTATTTCTTTCTGTTTTGATGGTGATGAGCTGGGTGTTATGGTTGAAACATCGCAATCAAAATGACTTTAAACCAAATACTAAAGTAGTTTTTTTATTCACCGCAATCGCCACATGCGCTTGTTTCATGCTTTTTGCGTTTGTCCCCTTGCCTGC
Organism: Methylotenera sp.; assembly: GCA_028688575.1. GTDB lineage: Bacteria > Pseudomonadota > Gammaproteobacteria > Burkholderiales > Methylophilaceae > Methylotenera. The sequence continues at coordinate 10,014 of JAQTXW010000062.1, forward strand.
CATATCGATTGGTCACGATTGGATACATCGCCCATTCGAGCTTATTCCCGCCATGCTTTTCTTGGTGGCGCTTGTAGGATACCTTTTTAAAGGGATGTGGGTAGAGGATGATTTTGAGCATTGGCTGATACTCTCTTTGATTGTAGGGTTTGGCTTGCAGCTGGCGTTTATGCCTTTTTCTGCACATGTGAAAGATGCCGAATTTAACGTCGCGCATCTATTTAAAAAGTTAAGCTATATATTTGTGTTAACAGGATTGTTGAAGAGTCTTTACCAGACTTATATCAGCATGAAAAAAGAGTCTGAAAAACGGTTGGCCCTTGAAGAGGCTTTACGTCAAGAAGCGGAGGCCTCGGCGCAAAATGAGCAATGGTTCCGATCTGTTGCTGACTATACCTATGATTGGGAAACATGGATTTCACCCTCAGGAGAGTTACTCTACACCAGCCCGTCTTGTGAGCGCATAACTGGGTATTCTGCGTCAGCATTCATGACGGGTGAGGTGGGTATTGCATCCATAATTTCACCGAGTGAGGCAGCGGCGACTGTGCGGCATTTTCAGGACATGCCTAGTA
>JAQTXW010000014.1:0-42783 GCA_028688575.1 Methylotenera sp.
GTTACTAGAATGACTATTGACCATAAAATCTGCATAAAAAATCCATCAAACTGTGCGGCGTAGCACTGCAAGTCCTAATGGAAAATCTGGGATTATCTCAGCCATATTCTAGGCCAGAACACGCTCTACTCAACTTGCATTCAGTAGCGATTTTCGAGATTAAACCCCGTTATTTTTTTGATAGTAAATTTCAAATCAGTTAAATCTAGTACACTTGGCGAATATGAAGTGGACGTTATTTTTCTCTCTCTTGTGCCTGATGAATTTAGCTGCCTGCGACCAGCAGGTTTTGCCTGAAAATGACGCGCACAATACCGCGATTAAATTTGCGATTGCACAGTCGCCGTTAAATTTAGATCCTCGATATGCCACGGATGCCAGCTCGGAGCGGATGTGCCGTTTAATTTATCAGGCGCTTGTGGATTTTGATGCATCCATGCGGCCTGTCCCGCAGCTTGCTACTTGGGGTGCTATCAGCCCTCAGGAATATCAGTTTCATTTAAAACCAGTTCGTAATGAGTTTCATCATCATGAGAGGCTAACGGCTTATGACGTTAAAGCCACTTATGATTCACTGGTGAGCTTGAAGGATTCCCCACATGCGTCTGAGTTTTCTAATATTCATCATATTACAGTGCAAGATCAGGATACTTTAACGTTTTACTTAAAGCAGCCTGACGAGCACTTTGTTGAAAAGTTAATCATAGGCATATTACCTAAAAGTTTAATGGAGGCGGGGCATGACTTTTCACGAAGCCCCGTGGGTAACGGTGCATTGGCTTTTGTGCAATGGCAGAGTCAGCTACGTTTGAAGCGGGTGACCGATGGCCAGGAGGTGGTATTCAGCGAGGTGAAGGATTCCACGGTAAGGGTGTTGAAATTAATCAAAGGTGAGGTGGATTTGCTGCAAGGTGATTTGCCGCCAGAACTGGTGAAATATCTGCAATCCAAGCCAGATATAAAAGTGCTGAGCACGGTGGGATCTAATTTTTCTTATTTGGGTTTAAATGTTCAACATCCTGTTCTGCGTCATATTAAAGTGCGCCAGGCGCTGGCGCATGCGATAGACCGTGAGTCGTTGATAAAGCAGGTGATGGTGCGTGATACACGAGTGGCTGGCGCAATTTTGCCACCTGAACATTATGCGGGCAATGCTGACCTGGCGGCCTATGCCTATCACCCAGCCTTAGCGAGGCGGTTGTTAGTTGAGGCGGGTGTTCAGCTGCCGCTGAAGCTGGTTTATAAAACATCAACCGATGCACAGCGCGTGCGATTTGCAACTATTTTGCAGGCGCAGATGCGCCCTGCTGGTATTGATTTGCAAATTAACAGCCTGGATTGGGGCACGTTTTTTGATGACGTAAAACAGGGGAGCTTTGAGCTGTACGGGCTCACTTGGGTGGGGATTAAAACACCAGAAATCTATGAAAAAGCCTTTGGGTCACAATACTTTCCACCTAAAGGATTTAACCGCGGGCATTACAGTGATGCTGCTTTAGATGCATTATTGTTGAAAAAAGACTGGCACTTGGCTACGCTGCGTATTCATGAGCAACTACCATATATCCCTTTATGGTATGAAGGACAGTTTGTGGCATTTAATCAGCGCATTAAAAATTATGCGCCAAAATCTGATGGTAATTGGGATGATTTAGCTACAATAAACCATGATGCATATTAAAATCTCCATAAAGCAGCAAACACTGACGCTATTTGATGATGCGAGTCGCGTGAAAGCCCAGTATCGCATTTCAACGGCCGCCAATGGTGCAGGCTGTGAAAAAAACAGCGGTTGTACACCGTTGGGTGAACATATGATTCGCGCAAAAATAGGCGCAGGTGCAGGGCTAAACGCGGTGTTCGTTGGACGCAGACCTACAGGCGAAGTGCTTACGCCTGAGTTGATGGCGGAATTTCCCAATCGCGACTGGATATTAACGCGCATTTTGTGGCTATCGGGTAAGGAGCCTGGTAAAAACCGCTTGGGCAATGTCGATACGATGCAGCGTTATATTTATATCCACGGCACGCCAGATAGTGTTGCATTAGGAGAGGCGGCCTCGCATGGCTGTATCCGTATGCGTAACGCTGATGTCATTGAATTGTTTGATACAGTGCGTATTGGTACTCCTGTAATTATTTCTGCAGATTAAACGCTATGGTGATATTGCATCGGTTTGTGCGTTTTATCTCGGTGATTTTTGGCGTGTTGCTGCTCACGTTCTTGTTAATTCATCTAGTACCAGGTGACCCAGTAGAAGTGATGCTGGGTGAATCTGCCAGCACGGCAGACCGTACACAGTTACGCAGTGATTTAGGCTTGGATAAACCGCTCGCTTATCAATTTGGACATTATCTTAATCAATTGGCGCATGGTGATTTAGGCCAGTCTATTCATACCAAAGAGCCCATAACCCATCTCATTGCAACACGCTATCCCGCCACCGTCAAACTTGCGTTTATCTCATTGCTGATTGCTTTGATTGTCGGTGTGCCATTGGGGGTTTATGCCGCATTAAAGGCAAATCACTGGCAGGATTTAGTTGTGACAATCATCGCGGTGCGTCTATCTGCGATGCCCGCTTTTTGGCTAGGCCCGGTATTCATGTTGATTTTTGCTGTCTGGCTCGGCTGGTTGCCTGTGAGTGGTATGGAAAATCGTACTTCTATTGTGTTACCTGCAATGACATTGGGGCTGGGGCTAAGTGCTATTCTCACCCGCATGACGCGCACCAGTTTGCTGGAGGTGCTGAATGATGATTATATCCGCACCGCACGTGCCAAAGGCCTGAGCGAGCGAGCGGTTGTTTTTCGTCATGCCTTGCGTGCCGCTCTGTTGCCGATTATCACCATTGTGGGCTTGCAGATGGGTAGTTTGCTGGCTGGTACGGTGATAACCGAGACTATCTTCAGCTGGGATGGCATTGGACGCCTCCTGGTAGAAAGCATCGAAAAGCGCGATTATCCCGTTACCCAGGCTTGTGTGCTTGTGGTGGCCTTGAGTTATGTTATTGTGAATCTGGTGACAGATGTTTTGTATCAGTTGGCAGACCCCAGAATGCGCCAGCATTAGGCACTTTGACATTTGATATAAGATAACACTAGATAACACTTGTTTAATCTTGAAACCCCTCACTAATCCTTAAAAATGAAAAAGTTTTCATATGCAATCTTAAGTTTATGGTTAGCCGCAGTGCTTGCAGGCTATGTTATGCAGCTTAACCCCGACGCAATCGATTTAAATGCGGTGTTGCAAAAGCCTGGTTTTCAGCATTGGTTTGGCGCTGATGATTTGGGCCGTGACTTATTAGCACGCATTCTGAGCGGGGTGGAGGTTTCCTTTGCGGTTGCTATCATGGTGACGGTTGTCACCATGTGCGTTGGCGTGTTTGTGGGCTTGCTGGCGGGTTTTTACGGAGGCAGGGTTGATCAGGTTTTAATGCAGATTACTGACATTTTTTTAGCTTTTCCTGGGATTTTGCTTGCGATTGCCTTTGCGGCAGTCCTGGGGCCAGGGTTGGATAATTTAATCTTTGCCTTGTGTTTGACTGGCTGGGTCAGTTATGCACGCTTAACGCGCGGACAAACCATGAGTTTGCGTAATCGTCAGCATGTGCAGGCAGCACAATCATTAGGCGCAAGTGTACCCAGGCTCCTGATTCAGCATATTTTGCCATTATTGGCGTCGGTGCTCGTGGTGGAGGCGACCTATAGCTTGGCGAGCGTCATGATTGCCGAGGCGAGTTTGTCATTTTTAGGACTAGGCATTCAGGCCCCACACGCTTCTTGGGGCGCAATGTTGCGTGATGCCGTACGTTATATGCTGGTTGCGCCACATTATGTGTTGATTGTAGGCGCCTGTATGATGAGTCTTATTTTGGCGATTAACCTGTGTGGCGACCACTTGCGTGATGCGCTTGATGTGCGCACAGAAAAGTAAGCTACTGATTAGCTAAGGGTGAGTGCGGGTCATTAATTCTGCGTTTGTCAGAGTGGTAGTGAGTGAGTTGAATGATGTTTTATATTTATTCGCGCGCATCTATGTGCATCCAGGCTCAATCTGTGGCTAAATAACGCTTCAGACTTTTTAAGAACTACAAGGATTTTGCATGTCATTAGGTCCAGTTATGTTAGATATCGTTGGCACTGAGCTTACAGCTGATGATATTCGTCGTATACAGCATCCATTGGTAGGAGGCGTGATTTTATTTAAGCGTAATTATGAAAATAATGCGCAGTTAAAAGCGCTCACGGCAGCTATCCATGCCGTGCGTCAACCACCTTTGCTGATTGCGGTTGACCACGAAGGCGGACGCGTGCAGCGCTTTAGGGAGGGGTTTACCAAAATTCCACCTATGCGTGAGTTTGGAAAAATCTGGGATAAAAACCCTAAAAAAGCTAAAGCGCTTGCCAAAGAAGCAGGCTGGGTGCTGGCAGCCGAGTTGCGTGCACACGGGATAGATTTTAGTTTCACCCCCGTGCTGGATATGGATTACGGCGATAGTCTGGTGATAGGCGACCGTGCCTTTCATTTAAACGCACATGCGATCAATGATTTAGCCTTTGCATTGATGCAGGGGTTGAAAAAAGGGGGGATGGCGGCAGTGGGTAAGCACTTTCCCGGGCATGGGTTTGTTGTTGCAGACTCCCATGTGAGCATGCCTTTAGATGATAGGGCATTCGACCAAATTGCACAGCATGACATGCAGCCATTCAGAATGCTGATAGATGAAGGGATACAGGCTATTATGCCAGCCCATGTGATTTATCCTAAAGTGGATGATAAACCCGCAGGCTTTTCAAGTCGCTGGCTACAAAAGATTCTTCGTGAGCGATTAGGTTTTAACGGTGTGATTTTCAGTGATGATTTAAGCATGGAAGCCGCAACTGCGGGCGGCGATGTGACTGCACGTGCACTGGCAGCCTTGAATGCAGGATGTGACATGGTGTTGCTGTGCAATCAGCCTGCCATGGCAGATGAATTGCTGGAGAATTTAAAGTGGACAATCTCTGCACAAAGTCTAAGCCGTCTGGCGCGGATGCACGGGCACAAGCACCCGCCGACCATGGATCAGTTGCATGAAAGTACAGAATTTGTGGATGCCGTACATCAGGTAGCGCAGGTGGGGATTGCTGAAGGTGAGCTATTTGTCTAATTTACTTGAAACTTCTGGCGTAAACCGTTATCTTAATACGTGCAGTGTTTAATTTTTAGAGGAAACAACAATGATGGATGATGTTCAAGTTTTAGGTCGTGAGGGTTCAGTCTCCGCACAAAACAAGGTGTTACGTAACACCTATGCGATGTTGGGTATGACCATGATTCCTACCGTCATCGGTGCATTTGTGGGAATTAATACGAATTTTTCCTGGATGATGGCCGCAAGCCCGATTCTTTTGTTTGTGGGTATTTTGGCCACCGTTTATGGAATGACATGGTTGATTGCCAAAAACGCCAATAATGCCTCAGGTGTTTGGTTGTTATTCGGCTTTACTTTTATTATGGGGCTATTGCTAGGACCAATTTTGCAGCATGCCTTGCATCTAAGTAACGGCGCACAACTGATTGGCTTGGCAGCAGGCGGCACCGCAATCTCTTTTCTGACTTTGTCTGCAGTTGCGAGCAATACGAATCGTGATTTCAGTTTTATGGGTAAATTCTTGACCATAGGTTTCGTGTTGGTGATTTTGGCAATTCTGGCAAATTTCTTTTTCCAGATTCCTGCGTTATCACTGACTATCTCAGCTGTGGTGGTGATGCTGATGGCAGGGTTTGTTTTGTATGAAATCAATCAAGTGGTACGTGGTGGCCAAACCAACTACATTATGGCAACTTTGAGCATTTATATCAGTTTGCATAATATGTTCACGCATTTACTGCATTTATTAATGGCCTTGATGGGTAATGATGATTAATTGCACTTAATGCTAAAAAAACCGACCACCAGGTCGGTTTTTTTATGCGGGTAGTTTATTTTTTTCTTCGCGATTTGAAAAAATTAGACAAAATTGCAGCGCAGGCACTCGCCAGTACGCCACCTGAAATTTCAGTGTGGTGGTTAAGTTTTGGCTCAGCCATTAAATTGACCACGCTGCCACATGCCCCTGTTTTAGGGTCAGCCGCGCCATAGACTACTCTGGCGATGCGTGCATGCTGAATTGCGCCAGTACACATAGCGCACGGCTCTAGCGTGACATAAAGAGTGCAGTCTACCAGACGATAATTTCCTAATTTCTTTGCTGCATCGCGCATGGCCAGAATCTCTGCGTGTGCGCTGGGGTCGTGTGTGCTGATAGGGGCATTGCTGCCGCGGCCGATGATTTCCCCGTTCTTGACGATAATAGCGCCAACGGGGACCTCTCCAGCGTTTGCCGCTTCCTCAGCCAACGCTAATGCGAGCGTCATGTAATGTTGGTGTTGTGATGTGCTTTCTGATGGTTGCATGACAGTAATGGTTTGATGAGCGTGGGTTAATGTATCTGTGGGTTAATGTATCTAAGGTTAAAATGGCATTTTACGGGCTAACCGATAAATTTTTTCTTCAGTTTTAAAGCAAAATATCATTAAGTGCCAGCCCTTGCAGGGCCTTGATAAGCCACTGCTGTGCTTTTCCGCCATGGTTGCGCCAAGCTAAAAATAAAGTTACTTCTGGTCTGGGTTCTGCAACCTGTTTAATCACAAGTAGGCCTTTTGCTGCGTATTCATCTGCCATTTTTTTTGGAACAAAACCTGCACCGAGCCCTGTAATCTGTGCGGCACACTTAGCGCGCATGTCCGGTACGGTTAAGACATCCTGACCGTTTAAAATCCCTGAGGTGCGAGGAGATAAGCTACGTGAGCTATCAGCTGCGGAGATTGAGCGGTGTAACATGATGGTCTGATTTTGCAGGGGCTCATCCAGTAGCGCAAGGGGGTGATGCGGTGCTACTGCGTAACAGAATTCTAGCGTGCCTATAGGCTTTGCGATATAGCCGCCTCCTGGTGGAGTATCCCCTGGCGCACCAAGTGAAATGTCTGCGCGGCCGCTGATGAGTGCGTCCCAATTGCCACCATACACTTCTTGTAGGAGCTTGATGCGTGTGCCAAAATTTTGTTGATAAAACAGATGGAGTAAGGGATAGATTTTTTCAATATCCAGTAAATCACTGATGGCAATGGTGAGTTCTGTTTCAATGCCTAGCGCAACACGTTTGACTCTTGATTCCAATTCAGCGGCTGCATTGAGCAGATTACGGCCTTCTTTAAGTAGCTCGGCGCCCGCTAAAGTGAGCTCTGCACGGTGTCCGCTACGATTAAACAGTTTGACATTGAGATCCTGTTCCAGTTTGCGCACGGTGTAGGTGATTGCAGAGGGCACGCGGAATAAAGACTCAGCCGCTGCTGCAAAACTGCCTTTGCGTGCGATAGCATCGAGTACTTCAAGGGATTCTAATGATAGTTTGGATGACATTTAGCGTGCTTAAAAGTTATTCAAAAATTCTGAATTAAATATGCAAAATTATTTACTATTTATCGGTACATATTAAGTTTAACATGTGATTGTTAATTCAATTAACTTGAATTAATTATTTATTTTATGCTGAAATGAAACTTACGCGATAGGCCAGATATCCTAAATAAATGCGTGAAAAAGGGCGACCGCCTCTAACAGAGGGTTGCCTGACTCATGGCTTTAATCGGTTAGGATACAAACGAATTTTTTCTTAAGGAAACAACAATGCGCACATTTAATCTTAAAGCTTCAGTATTGCTCTTATCTACATTGCTCACAGGGGTGAATTCAGCAATTGCTGCACCTGTTACCTATCAAATTGATAGCGCACATAGCTTTGTGAACTGGACAGTTCGTCACGTTGTGGCTAAGGCATCAGGCGCATTTCATGATGTAAGCGGCCATGTAGTGGTGGATACGGATAATCTTGCAAATTCTTCAGTCAATGCAAAAATCAACCTGCTCAGCGTGAATAGCGGCCATGCCAAACGTGATGCCCACATTAAAGAAAAAGACTATCTGGATACCGCCAGTTTTGCTGAGGCACATTTTGTGAGTACCAAAGTAAGCGCTACCAGCGCGAGCGAGGGCGTGATTACAGGTAATTTTACTTTGCATGGCGTCACCAAAGAGATTTCACTACCTTTTAATGTACTGGGTTTTGGTAAAGATCCTTGGGGCGGTGAGCGTAGTGGTTTTGAGGCAAAAACCACCATAAAAGCCTCTGATTACGGTTTTGGCTGGGGCACTAAACCCAATGGTGCAGTGGGGGATACGATAGAAATTACTTTGCTGATAGAGGGTGTGAAGCCTTCTGCTGAAAAACCAAAAAAATAATTACCAAAAACTATTATCGACTGGAGTGGATATGGCATTAGATTTATTGAGTCCTGTTAAATTAGGTGCGATTCAATTAGCGAATCGCATAGTGATGGCGCCGCTCACACGTAACCGAGCGGGTGAGGGTGGCGTGCCGCAAGAGATTAACGCTAAATATTATGCACAGCGTGCTTCTGCGGGCTTGATTATCAGTGAAGCAACACCTATTTCTGCTATGGCACACGGCTACCCTGCTTTGCCAGGGGTCTATACTGAAGCGCAAATTGCTGGCTGGAAAAATGTGACCGGTGCAGTCCATGCCCAAGGCGGAAAAATCGTCATGCAGTTATGGCATGTTGGCCGTATTTCACATCCTAGTTTGTTGCCGAATAATGCATTACCCGTTGCGCCTTCTGCCATAAAACCAGCGGGTCAGGCTTTTACTTATCAGGGCTTGGTTGATTATGTCACGCCACGTGCTTTAGAGGTAGGTGAGCTGGCAGGTATTGTGGCTGATTACGTACACGCAACGAAAAATGCCCTTGCTGCTGGTTTTGATGGGGTTGAAGTACACTCTGCTAATGGCTATTTGCTGGATCAGTTTTTGCGCGACGGCAGTAACCATCGTACCGATCACTACGGCGGTAGTTTTGAAAACCGCAGCCGTATGCTGTTAGAGGTGGTTCAAGCCGTTGTCGAAGTGGCTGGGGCAGATAAGGTAGGCGTCAGACTGTCGCCAGTGAACCCTTTTAATGACATGAAGGACAGCCAGCCACAAGCGCTTTTTAATTTTGTTGCTGAGGCGTTAAATGAATTTAATCTTGCATACCTGCATGTGGTTGAAGGCGGAATCCATGGTGGCGGGATAGCTGACCCGTTTGATTTTGATGATTTGCGTAGCCGTTTTCGAGGGGCTTATATTGCTAACCTTGCTTATGATAAAGCGCGCGGGAATGCAGCCGTTGCCAGAGGACATGCCGATGCGGTTGCCTACGGCGTGCCATTTATCGCAAATCCTGATTTAGTTGAACGCTTTAAATTGGATGCGCCATTAAATGAGGCTGATTCATCCTCATTTTACGGCGGTGGCGAAAAGGGCTATACCGATTATCCATTTTTGGAGGTGAAATAAATTATGCTAAAACCTGCCATTACCCAGGTGCCGATAGATGCCACGATTGCCGCCCGCTGGAGCGGGCGCGCCTATGATGCTGCAAAGAGTGTTAGCCAAAATCAGGTGATTGCATTGCTTGAGGCTGCACGTTGGGCACCTTCTTGCTTTGGTGATCAGCCCTGGCGTTTTGTAGTGTGGGATAAAAACACCGACTTAACCAGTTGGCAGCAAGCCATAGACTGCCTGGTGCCTGGTAATCAGGCATGGGCTAAGGATGCACCAGTGCTGCTGCTGGTGTGTGCAGATACCTTGTTTAGCCATAACCAGCAGGCTAACCGTTGGGCGCAGTATGACACAGGCGCCGCTGCCGAAAACTTATGTTTACAGGCCAGTAGTATGGGTTTGATGGCGCATCAGATGGGTGGTTTTAATGCGGATACGGCGCGTGAGCTATTTGCGGTTCCTGCGCAGTACATGCCTATGGCGATGATTTCTGTTGGCTATCCTGCAGATATCGTGACTTTAGAAGGTGAAGTGCTAAACCGAGAAACTGCTGAGCGAAAACGACATTCGCTCAATACCCTGTTTTTTGCAAATAGTTGGGGTAAACCTGTGGTTTCTTGACTTCTAACTTAACTTAATTTGCCAGCTCTGCTAAACTCTTGAAAGTTTATATTTTCATTTCGGATTAGGATGTTGTCATGGCGGTGCTGTCACTTAATAAACAGAATTTTAAAGAAACAATCGAGAGCAACAATTTTGTGATTGTTGATTTTTGGGCGCCGTGGTGTGATCCATGCGTAGCATTCACGCCAACATTTGAAGCCGCAGCGGCAAATAATCCCGATATTGTATTTGGTATGGTCAACACAGAAACAGACCCTGAAATTGCTGAGTATTTTGAGGTGAACCAGATTCCAGGTGTTTTGGTGATTCGCGAACAGGCGGGGATTCATGCGCAAGTGGGGGAGATTGGCGCCCCCGCATTTGATGAAATTATCAAATGGGCACGTGAGTTTGATATGACCCCTGTGCGTGAGTATTATAAGCAGCAGACTAGCAAAGCCAATTAACATAAACTGGCTTACAGCGTTAAAAAAGCGGCCATAAGCCGCTTTTTTAACGCTCGTTCAGGCGTTTCTCTGAATTTTGAGTGATAGCAGAAATGTATAGACTTCGCCTAACGATCAGAAAGACCCTGTTGTATAAAGCCTGTATACGTAATAAGCCCCTATCGCCATCATGATATACATAGGAAAATCGCCGCTTTTTTTGGTTTCTGATTTATTGGGTGAGCTCATCCAGCGGTTGGCTAGCCAGAGCGCAAAAATGATGACTGGAATCCAGAGCATGGTAGTGGTGGATTCAAAAAGTTTGTTCATGATTTTTGAAAATAAGCCCTCGTCTTTAAAGAGTTCAATCGCAAGGCCAATAATACCGACTAGCATCAAGCCCATGCGAATCATTGCATACAGTACACTGAGCTTGCTCTCGGCTTTAATGTCTTTATTTTTAAGGTATTTGTTGGGTTCTATTTGTGCCATTGAGGCGCTCCTTGAGATAAACAAATATTACGATGATATCTAGTTGCCATTTTCAGTTAAAAACTTCAACGGATCAACGGATTTGCCTTGCTGACGTATCTCGAAATGTAATTTTACGGTGTTGCTGTCGCTATTGCCCATTTCAGCAATTTTTTGCCCTTGTTTGACCTGCTGCCCCTCTTTAACCAGAATCAAGCTGTTGTTAGCGTAGACTGAGAGGTAGGTGGCGTTGTGCTTCACAATCACAAGTTTGCCATACCCGCGTAAATCTGATCCGCTGTAAATGACTTTTCCTGCTGCTGCTGCTTGAACTTCGTGCCCTATTTTACCCGCGATATCAATGCCTTTGTTGCCAGCCTCATTGAATTTGGCAACCACTTTGCCTTTGGCAGGCCATTGCCAGTTCAGGTCTGCATTGGTTGTCGTGCTGGTTTTGCTATCTGCTTTTACTTCTGTTTTGATTTCTGTTTTGGACGCAGGTGCAGGGTTTTCTGTCACAGGGTTTTTAATATTTTCTGTAGTGCTGGCTTTTTCACCGTTGGCAGCAGTGCTTGGTTTAGCCGCGTTGCTTGTGGGCAGTGGCGCTTTATAGGCGATGTCGCTATAGGGTTCGCGTATGGCTTTGGGTTCGCTGAGGTGTATCGGGCCTGAGGGTTTGGCGTCGACTGTGGTGGCCGTAATCGCGCTGTCTTGTTGCATCGGGTAGGTGGTAACGCCTGTTCCATCTTCTACTGGTTTTTGCGCGTTGCTTTCTGCTGCGATGACGGGTTCGTTCAGTGCGCTGAATTTGAGGATCTGGCCAATTCTAATGAGATAGGGCGGGGTGATGTTATTGGCAGCGGCTATTTCTTTGTAGTCGTAGCCATATTCCAGGCCAATGCTATATAGCGTATCGCCTTTTTTAACCATGTAGGTTTGTGGCCGCCAATCACTACTGGTTTTGTTAATGATGGGTTGTGATTGTTTTTGTTTGCTTGCGGGCAGGCGGTCGATGACTGGAGCGGGCGTGGTGCTGCAGGAGGCGAGCTGCCATGCCAAGATTAATAAGAAGAGAAAGCGTATCTCATGCATTGTCAGCTGGTACCACCTAGTAAAGGGACAAATTTAACGGCTTCTAGTTTAGTTTGCCGGTAATCACTGGCTGATAAGCGTTCAACCAAATACAGCACTTGTTCATCAGTGCCGACGGGAATCACCAGACGGCCACCAATGGCCAGTTGATCCAGCAAGTCTTGTGGGATATGACTGCCAGCAGCGGTCACAATGATTGCATCAAAGGGTGCCAGCTGAGGCAGGCCTAGTGTGCCGTCTGCGTGATCCAGCTTAACATTAACGCATTTGAGTTCGCGCAGGTGTCCGCGTGCTTTCATGACCAGTGGTCTGATGCGCTCAACTGAATAGACCTCCTTAGCGATGCGGGAGAGTACGGCTGTTTGATAGCCGCAGCCTGTGCCGATTTCAAGCACTTTTTGCAGCGGTTGCCCATTGCGTAGCAACTCGGACATGCGTGCCACAATGTAGGGCTGAGAGATGGTTTGGCCAAAGCCTATGGGCAGGGATACATCTTCATACGCGCGGATTGAGAGTGCCTCATCCACAAAGATATGACGCGGGATGCTGCCTATGGCAGAGAGTACAACCTCATCTTTAATGCCCTGCTCACGTAAGCGATTCAGCATGCGGTCACGTGTGCGCTGTGAGGTCATGCCTATTCCGTTTTGTGTTGATCTAATGAGTGCCACGATTTAATTCCAGTGTGATGCGTTTGAAAGCCATTCTTTGATGTCGTTTAATTGTGTATGGCTGGTTAAATCTACCTGTATTGGTGAAATTGAAACTTTGTTGTTGGCAATCGCAAAAAAATCGGTACCCTCACCACCATCGTTTGGCTGTCCTGCCGCACCTACCCAGTAAACGGTTTCATTGCGCGGTGTTTTTAGCTGCACTACTGGTTCAGCCTTGTGGCGCTTGCCTAAGCGTGTGATGCTTCGGCCTTGCAGTGCTTCATATGCGATGTCTGGAATATTCACATTGAGCAATGTGGATGATTTAAATCCATGCTGCTGATAATGCTGCACCAGCTCAACTGCAACACGTGCTGCTGTTTCAAAATGCGTGGAATTGTGTTGTGACATAGAAACCGCAATAGAGGGGATGCCAAGTAGATAGCCTTCCATCGCGGCGGCTACAGTGCCAGAGTAAATGGTGTCATCGCCCATATTCGCGCCATCATTGATGCCACTGATGACCATGTCTGGCATTTCATCCATTAAGCCTGTAAGTGCAATATGCACGCAATCTGTGGGTGTGCCGTTCACATAAAAAAAACCATTGCCAGCTTTTCTTACGCTTAACGGGCGGTCTAGTGTTAATGAGTTGCTCGCGCCACTGCGGTTTCTTTCAGGCGCTACGACGGTGATGTCGGCTATTTTAGCAATATGTTCAGCCAGCACGGCCAGACCAGGTGCAAAATAGCCATCATCGTTAGAGAGCAATATTTTCATAAATCACTTAAATTGTTATGTGCTAATGCCTAGATTATAGTAGAAGAAGGCTGATTTGGTGCGGAGTTGACCATAAAAACTTGGGCAGAATGTGCATTTCATGTCGTCGTAGCTTGAGATTTTTAGCTGAATAGATGTTTGAGTGAATAGTAATAGTTAGGTGAGCTGGGCTAAGAGCTGCGGGTTAAACGTGCATAACTGACTGCACAGCTAAAGAAAATCACCGTCAGCAATATTTCAACCATCGCCAGTTGAGATGAAACACCCCCATCAGACCATGCGCGTACGATGCCTTCGGTAAAGTAGAGCAAAATAAACATGCTGGCCCATTTGTAGGTGTAACGTTTACCGTGCAGTATGCCAAATAAAGGCAGTAGCAGTGGTACAGCTTTAAGCACCAGTAACGAGCCTCCTGGTCGTAGTGGAGCGAGGAGCGTCTCCCATGCGAGAGAAAGGATAATGAGTGCAAGCAGGCTGGCTGATGCGCCGAATCTGAGTTTTTTGATCACAGGATTAGTCTGCATTTTTTCTATCTGGTTTGGCAGTGTTGGGATAAGCGCACAAGTGCAGCCCTTGCTGATGTGGCATCATGGATTGCTTGCTCAAAATTAAAACGCAATATGGTGCTGGTGTCGTTAACTGCTACGCTGACGTCAAAACCATCGCAGTCTATTCCTAACATTTGTGCATCCGTCGCCTCTATAGCGTGGATGTGCTTGCAATAATTAATCAGGCTGTTGGCATGCTCCGCATTCATATGGGCAATGATGGCGGCCTCCTGGCTGGCAAGTGCTGTGTCGGTGTTAAGGTCGGCAGTGAGTGCGTTCTCTGCAAACCAGCTCATTTTGCCAAAGCCTCCGATATAGCGCGATTGTTTAATTTTGATGCGGTAAAAAGCAAAATCATGCATATCAAAATAACTGGCGGCTTGCGGTAAATAGCGTAAATAACGCGCACGCAATTCGGTATCTTCATCTTGATTGATTTTGTGCGCCTCTCCCAGTAGCGTTAATCTTGCGTTGGCTTGTAAATCATCGCTCCCTGCAAAAACCAGTAATGAGATTTTAGGGTTGGCACTGATGTTTTTGGTGTGCTCGGCCAGTGTGCTGATTAAAATTACGGGCTGGCAGGTATGATCTAGCACAAACGGTGCGACGGAGCCAAACGGATAGCCTTCAAACTTTGCAGAGTGCGTAGATAGCATCCCGCTGCGGTTGCTGCGGAGAAATAAGCGAGCTTCTTTATTTAGTGTCATTGCTAATGTTAACTCGATAGTTTTAATGCGATTTCTGCCAAGCGCTTACCCAGTGCTATGCAGAGTTTTTTTTCATCATCACTGATGGGTTTGTCATCCATACTGCCTGCGACGTGACTTGCCCCATAGGGTGTGCCCCCAGCGCTTGTGCTGGATAAAGCGGGCTCGGAATAAGGTAACCCTACAATGACCATGCCATGGTGCATTAGCGGCAGCATCATGGTGAGCAATGTGCTCTCGTTGCCGCCATGTATAGAGCCGCTGGAGGTGAATACTGCGGCAGGCTTGTGTATGAGTGCGCCTTTTAGCCAAAGTGTACTGGTGCTATCGAGAAAATACTTCATCGGAGCTGCCATATTGCCAAAGCGGGTAGGGCTGCCTAGTGCTAAACCGATGCACTCTTCCAAATCCTGCAATTCTGCATAAGGGTCACCAGTTGCAGGAATGTCAGGTTCGGTAGCTTCGCAATTGGTTGAAACTTTAGGCACCGTGCGGATGCGTGCCTTGACATTGGGCACACTTTCTACACCACGCGCAATGAGTTGCGCCATATTGCGCACCGCGCCACCTTGAGAGTAATAAAGGATCAGGATTTCGTTCATTTCTTTCTCTTATCTTTGAGGCGTTGTTTTTTTGTGTCTAATTCGAATAGGCCGATAGTATCAATGAGATCACTGAACTTGGGGTAACCATAATTGCGTGAATCAAAAGCTGAGTAATTTTTGATGATATGTTTTTTTACTTCACCTGTATTGGCGAAGCCGTCATCATCTGAGAGTGAGTCAATGGCAGAGCGTATCAGGGCGACCAGTTTGGCATCCATGGCCAATTGTTGAGAGGTTTTTTTGATCACAGGGCTCAGGAGCGTGCTTTTGGCTACTGAAGTATTTACGGATTTTTTTTCTGAACTGGATTTGGATTGTTCTGTTTTCTGATTAGCGGTTTTTAAATCAGGCTCGATAGTGTCTGGTATTTTATTTTGTGTCAGAATTTCAATGTAAATGAACTGATTGCATGCAGCCCTGAGCGACTCGGGTGTTTTCTGTTCACCAAATCCATAGACAAGCTTGCCTGACTCACGAAAACGAATGGCTAGCCGAGTAAAATCGCTGTCACTGGAAACGATGCAAAAACCATCTAAAGGTGCGGTGTATAGTAGATCCATCGCGTCAATAATGAGTGCGCTATCTGTGGCATTTTTTCCTTTGGTATTGGCGTATTGCTGTATTGGTTGAATGGCGTGTTTGGGTAAAATTTCTTTCCAGCGGATTAGTTGGCTTTGAGTCCAGTCACCATAAATACGCCGCACGCTTGCATCACCGAATTTAGATATTTCCTCAAACAGTTCATCAATAATGGGAATCACGTTGAACGTGTTATCCGCGTCAATCAATACCGCCAGTCTAGGATTGTTTTTATCTCTATTCATCAGCTGTTATCCATGGCTTTTTATTTGAAGCTGAAAGTATATAACACATCCACCGCACTTTCAGTGCCAGCTTCTGCACGTAGTAGCCAACGTGGGGTGATGTTAAATGTGAGCCTGGCAACGTCAAGCAGGCCGCTCACGCTTTTTTCGTAGCTGAGATAGAGTTTTGAGCTTAAGCGTTTGCCAAAGACTAAAGCGGCACTTTCTGCGTCACCCCCAGAAAAACTAAACTCATCTAAACCGGCAGCCCGCGCAAGCTGGGTTTGCAAGGGGATGGACTGCCCTTGCGATAGCAGTGCGCCAGCGGCCAGAGAGAGCATTGCATAATCATTTTTCCCCGCATTATCCATGCCATGACCGAGCACCAGCCAGGATAGCTTTTCGCTTTCAGGCACATCAGGATCAGACACGAGTTTGGTGATAGGCATGATTGCGTTTCCTGTGATTTCCACACCTGCATTAATCGGTTTGCTATTGCGCATGGCGCGGATATTAATGCTTGGGTTGCCCATGGGGCCGCTAAAATTAAAAATGCCACGGTCAATGTTGAGTACTTGTCCATAAGCCATATAAGTACCCCGTGTGATCTGGATGGTGCCCTCGGTGTGTGGGCTGTACTGCGTGAGCCCTGTGAGGGTGACTGCGCCTGTAAGCATGGCATTTAAGCCTTGCCCGCGCAGGGTGAAGTCTTTGCCGAGGTTGATGCGTAGTCCATTGAGCAGGATACGTAGGGGTGCTTCTTTGTGATAACTGTTTGCACCTATGATTTCTACATCATCACTTAGCGTGGGGGTGTTACTGTCTTCGAGTTCAATCAGGCCTTTTTTAACCTCAATATTGCCTAAAATAGTGAGCAGGTCATTTGCTAGTGTGGATTGTCCCCTGCCATTCAGTACTAACAGGCGATCTGTTCTTGAGATGACGGTAAAGTCCTGGGCGTTCCACTCAAGATGAATGTTGGGGGTTCTGGATTCAAATAACATAGAGCCACTTACATTTAGCTTGCCATCGCCGCCGTCAAGTGAAGCTTGTTGAATCAGCATTTTGTTTTTTTCAAACACGGCATCTAACTTGCCGTTTGAGAGTGCTAATCCTTCAGAAATCAGGGTGATTGCCATGTTCTCAGCTTTTGCGTAGCCTGTTAAGTTTGGCGCATCGAGGGTGCCATTGGCTTGCATTGCCAGATTGATTTTTCCTTGCAGATTGGCGTGTTTTAATGTGGCAGGCAGTGGCAGCCATGCCAGTGTGTCCAGCTTGAGTGTGGCATCCATCAACAGAGGGGCGTTGCTCAAGAGGCTATAGCCATTGGCTGTTTTGCTGATCTCGGTACTCAGTGTCATGCGTGCCTGCCCCAAACTTTTTGCATCTAATTCGGCTTTCAATCCAATCTGATTATTGCTTGCGGTGATGATAGCCTGTGCAGTATTCAGTGTGATGGGTTGTACTTCACCAGATGGGTGAGTCAGTAAGAGGTTGCTGCTATGATGTTGTATTTCGAGCTTGCCGTTAAGGCGTTCATGCTGATGATTGATATCCC
Organism: Methylotenera sp.; assembly: GCA_028688575.1. GTDB lineage: Bacteria > Pseudomonadota > Gammaproteobacteria > Burkholderiales > Methylophilaceae > Methylotenera. Next base: position 17,696 of record JAQTXW010000014.1, read on the forward strand.
AGTCACCTGAAAATAAAGCTTCGCCTGTGATGATTTCAGGCCGTGGGTAGGCTGAGGTGAGCGCGTCGAAGATGGGGGTTGCTTCAAAGTGGCCGCGGCTGATAAACCCAGTTTGATCTAGTTGCAAATGCTCAATTAACACTTGGCCTTGGGCGAGTTGAAGGGCGGTATTTTGTAACAGAATCTTTTGGCTACTTAAATCGAGCTGTGCTGGGGCGATGAGCTGTATGTTGTTGGCGATGTCAGGGTTATTAAGGCCGACACTAGATTGGTGGCTAAATGACTGCAGTACACCCTGCCACGCAGTGAAGTCAATTAAACCGCCTTGCAATGTGCTCCTGATCTGGCGCTGGGCATTATGTGCTGAGAGTGTGATTAGATGAGCATTTCGCCTGCCTGTAATGGTGACTTGCGTATTGATGGCAGTGTGTGCGGCTAACTGCAAAGCCTCTATTCGTAAAGCATCTATGGTGAGGCTGGCAGCGATATTACCATTGGTACTGGGTGAAACTTCAGCCTCACCGCGAATGGAGGCAAGGCTAAGCGCATGGTTAAACTTGATGTTGTCGCCGAGTAATTTAAAATTTAGTCCAAGGTGTTCAAGTTCACCAATAATGCTGCCATTTGCGCTTAATTTACCTGAAATCTCTGGATTTATCAGTTGCATGTCATTTAGTGCTAACTGCCATGCGAGATTGCTTTCACGCTGCCCAAGTGTGCCGTCTGCCTGCAAGTGGTTGTTGCCTATGCTTGCTTTTATCGCGATATTGTTAAAGCTGTTATTGGCGAGATTGAGCTCCCCGCTCATGGCTAAAGGGGTGTTTTGCCATAGGCTGTTGTGTGTGTTAAACGTGACATCAAACGCAGGGCTGGGTTGCAAATTGCCTTGCAGGGTCAGATCTAAATTGATGTTGCCTTGTGGTGGAAAAAGTTTAGAAAACGTAGCCAGCGTATTGGTTTGCAATTCAGAAATGCGGGTATTGATGGTGATGGCGTAGTCGTGACTCAGCGCTATGGTGCCAGTGGTTTTAATTTGGGCGATGCTATTTAAGGTGCTATTGGTATGTTGCACAATGCTGAGCTTGTCTTGTTCCAGCGCCAGCAGGCTTGTGCTATTAAAATAGATTAAATTCAAATCGCCGGAAATTGTTGTTTTAATGTCAAATGGCAACGGTTGACTGGTTTGCTTGAGATTCCCCCAGCCATTGACTGCGTAGGGCTGTTGCGTTTGCAGGTTTAAGCTTGCCTGCGCTTGCCCCCAGTCGGTATCTGCTTGGATTAAATTTAGATTTAAGTTTTTTTTATCCCCTGTGAAACTAAATAATACATGGCGTAATATCTGTTGCTTTCCCGCTTGAATAATGACGATTTCTTCAATCTCAGCTTGTTTGATATTTAAATCAAGCGGCAGATTTAATTGTTCAGGCAGGCTTTCACTTTTATTCTGTTTTTCTTGAATGGTGATGGTGAGGCGCTTGGCTTTTAGCTGTGAAATTTCTAATTTCTCAGGTGCTGTGGGTGAGAGTTGCCAGCGGGTGCTGATTTTTTCAAGTTTCAGGTGAATATGCTCGATGTCATAACTGAATTTATCCAAGCTGGAACTCGCGCTGATGTTCATTTCACTATGAGCGGGAGTGAACAGAACTAGCGCAAGGCATAGCAGGCCCAGTGATAAGATACGGCGCAACATTAGAAAGCTACTCCAATATTAAAGTGCATGCGGTATTCGTCTGTTCTCTGGCCATAAGCGATGTCTGCGCCAATTGGGCCGATAGGGCTTTTCCAGCGTACACCCAGCCCGTAGCCAGTGGCGAGATTGAGTGTTTTTGCGGTGTTTGCCGCATCACCAAAATCAAAAAATACCGCAGCGCCCCAGCTTTGCGTGAGCCACTGAATCATTTCAATACTGCCTGTTACCAGATAACGGCCACCTACAATAGCATCACCTTCTTCTACACCCAAGCTTTGATAAGCATAACCACGCACAGATTGATCACCCCCTGCGCGAAATAGAAATGCCGCAGGAGCACTGTTTTTGCCACTCACTAAACCCAGCTCTGCACGCGCAATGAGTTGCGTGCTGGAAGTCACAGGATAATAGGTCTGGCCTTTGAGATAGGTTTGTAAAAAACGCCCGCTTGAGAGTTGTTCGATAGGGGCACCTTCAAATTGTGCATTCAATAAGTAGCCGCGAGTAGGGGATAAATCATGATCGGTACGCCTGAGTGTAATGCCGTAGCCAATAGTGGCTGAGTAATTTGAGGATGATGCCGCGCCGTCAAGGTTCACATGTTCAGTGAGCAGGTTGGCAACTATATGTTGCTCGCGCTTGCGACTGCCCCACGCCCGTTGGACGCCTACTTTAGAGCTGGTGGTCGCTTGCCCCTCGATATTTGCGTGATCCACCGTGGCGCTGAGGCTGTCTCTGTAGCCTTTAGCTGTTGTGGGTAGGCGTATTTTGGAGCTGATTGACTGGGCTTTTTGCTCGATTTTAAGGCTGTTACTCATGCGCCAGCCACGGTCAAACAAATTTAAAATGTCTAGTGTGGCTGTTGTTCTGGCGCCAGTATTGGTGCTAAAGCCAGCACCCAATCCCAATTTCATGGATTGATTTTCTTTTACACTGACCAATACTGGAGCAATGGCTACAGGTTTGCCATGGTCGTCCGTGGCTTGCGTGTTGGCGCGCACTTCAACACGGCTAAAATAGCCGCTTTCCTGTAACCGTGACTGAAAAGTGAGTAAATCTGATTGTTTGTATTCGCTGCCAGGTTTGATTGGGTTGAGGTTTTCAACCACGCTGGCTGGGTATCGCTCCAGTCCTTGAATGGATAAGTGGCCAAACAAAATAGCTGGGCCGCTATCCACTTCTATCAGCAGGTTTGCGCTGTGATCGGTTGGGTTGATGGAGGCTTTACTGTTGCTGATAGCGGCATTGGGGTAGCGCGTGATAAGCAAGCTCACTAACAATTGTCGTTTTGCATCATCCCAGGCTTCTTGCGTGAACTGCTCTCCTTGTTTGAGCGACCAGTTTTCCTGCAAACTCTGCATACTGGGTGCCGTATGCGTGGATTGTTGCGAAATGCCTCCTGTAAATTGAATATCAATTTTATTCACTTTTGCGGGGCGACCTAACAGCACTTTGAATTTGACTAAGCTTACACCGTTTTGTGTGGTCATGCTTGGCAGAATCTCGGGTGAAAAATAACCCTCGGTGGCCAACAGGTTCTGTATTTCCTTGGGAGTGGCAACATATAAACGTTGCCATTCAGTTTGAGTGATGCGTGGGTTGCTGCGTGATTTAACGATAGCCAAGTGTTTATTCAGGAGCTCGCTCACTGTACTGGGAGCGTCTATTTCAAGCTGAAAGTGATTTTCAGCTGCGTCTGTATTGCCAGAAACAATGAATAGCAACAGGTAAATCAGCAGATATTTGGCGGAAGCTAAATAGTCCTGCATGATTTACCTGCTTTGATCTTAAATGTGATTGACGAGCTCCGTTGCTTTGCCAATATAACTGGCAGGGCTAAGGGCGAGCAATGCCTGCTTTTCTTCGTCTGGAAGCTCAAGACCTTTGATGAACTCATGTAAAGAAGCTTTGGTAATGGCCTGGCCCCTGGTGCGTTTTTTAAGGACATCATAAGGGTTTTCAAAGCCATAACGTCGCATGACCGTTTGAATTGGCTCGGCGAGCACTTCCCAGCTATTGTCCAGATCTTCGGCAAGACGAGCAGGATTAATTTCTAGTTTATTCAGCCCGCGCAGGCATGAGTCATAACCCAAGAGCGTATAACCAAACGCGACCCCCATGTTGCGAAGCACGGTTGAGTCGGTTAAATCACGCTGCCAGCGTGAAATGGGTAGTTTTTCGGCCATATGGCGCAATACTGCATTGGCCAGCCCTAAGTTGCCTTCTGAATTTTCAAAGTCAATCGGATTGACTTTATGTGGCATGGTTGAAGAGCCTACTTCACCATCTTTCAGTTTCTGTTTGAAGTAGCCGACTGAAATATACCCCCAAATGTCGCGGTTAATATCAATCAAAATGGTATTGATGCGGGCAAAAGTATCGTATAGCTCGGCCATGTAGTCGTGTGGCTCGATTTGTATGGTCATCGGGTTGTAGGTTAACCCTAAGCTTTGTACAAACGATTTGGCAAAATTTTCCCAGTCAAAATGCGGGTAGGCAGATAAATGCGCGTTAAAGTTACCGACTGCACCATTGATTTTGCCTAAAATCTCATTGGCAGCAAGTTGTTTTTGCTGGCGTTGTAAGCGATACACCACGTTAGCAAGCTCCTTGCCCATGGTGGTGGGAGATGCGGTCTGACCATGCGTGCGTGACAGCATGGGTTGGTCGGCAAGTTGATGCGCCAGCTCACTTAAGCGTGCGATTAATTGATCTAAAAATGGCAGCATCACGCTATCGCGGGCGGTCTTTAACATCAGACCATGCGACAGATTGTTAATATCTTCACTGGTACAGGCAAAGTGAATAAATTCACTGGCTTTTTTGATTTCAGGATTGCCGTCAAACTTCTCTTTCAGCCAGTACTCGAGCGCTTTGACATCATGATTGGTGCGTGCTTCAATGGATTTGACCTGTGAAGCATCGTCTTCGTTAAAATGCTTGATTGCATGGTCTAACTCATGAATGGTTTCAGCGCTGAATGGCGCGATTTCAGTCAGCTCATTAGCCGCAGACAAGGCTTTAAGCCATTCTACTTCTACCCAGGCGCGGTGCTTAATGAGTGCATATTCGCTAAAATAAGGGCGTAGTGCATTAAGCTTGGATTGATAGCGCCCATCTAATGGTGACAGCGCTTTAAGGGAGGTAAGTGACATAACTTAACTTTCTGAACAGTACATTTTAACAAGTCTGCTATTTTAACCTAAATATGACTTAGTTAAATGATAGCAATCACTAAGCTTGGGTAATAAAGCGTAAAATACAGACTCAAAAGACAACCGCCAATATCGCTTATGACGATGATTAAACAAGAAGATTTTATTCAAAGTATTGCTGATGCCTTGCAATATATATCCTATTACCACCCCGTGGATTATATAAAAGCATTGGGTGAGGCTTACCGCCTCGAAGCATCTCACGCGGCAAAAGATGCCATCGCTCAGATTTTAACCAATTCGCGTATGTGTGCTGAGGGCAAGCGTCCGCTGTGCCAAGATACGGGGATTGTCGTCGCATTTGTTAAAGTGGGCATGCAGGTGCAGTTTGAGGCTGAGCTTAGTTTAGAGGAGATGGTGAATGCAGGCGTTAGGCGTGCCTACTTATTGCCGGAAAACAAATTACGCGCCTCAATAGTACGCGATCCTGCTGGCATGCGTTTGAACACTCAGGATAACACGCCTGCGGTGGTGCATGTGTCGCTTGTGCAGGGTGATAAGGTTGAGGTAAGCATTGCCGCAAAAGGTGGCGGCTCTGAAAATAAAGCCCAACTTGCGATGCTGAATCCGAATGACAGTATTGTCGATTGGATACTTGAAGTTGTGCCCGCCATGGGCGCTGGCTGGTGCCCGCCTGGTATGTTGGGTATCGGCATAGGGGGTACGGCAGAAAAAGCGGTGTTGCTGGCAAAGGAGTCGCTGATGGCGCCGATCGACATACAGGCACTCAAACAGCGCGGTGCGAGCAATAAGCTTGAAGCGTTGCGACTTGAAATCTATGAAAAGGTCAATCATCTGGGTATTGGTGCGCAGGGGCTTGGCGGTCTGGCCACTGTGCTGGATGTGAAAATTCTGGATTTCCCTACGCACGCCGCAAGCTTGCCTGTGGCAGTGATTCCTAACTGTGCGGCGACACGTCATGTGCATTTTGAGCTGGATGGTGCTGGCGCAGCAGTGTTTGAGGTGCCTAATTTGAATGATTGGCCAGATGTGCATTGGATGCCTGATGCCAAGTCGCCAAGAGTGAATCTAAATACAATTACGCAAAAGGATATTTTAACCTGGCAGCCAGGCCAGACTTTGCTGTTGAGTGGTAAATTGCTGACGGGGCGCGATGCAGCACATAAGCGTATTGCCATGCTATTGAAGCAAGGAGAGGCCTTGCCAATTGACTTCAGTAATCGATTTATCTACTACGTTGGCCCTGTTGATGCGGTAGGAGATGAGGCTGTGGGACCGGCAGGGCCTACCACGGCTACGCGCATGGATGATTACACTGAGTTGATGTTAAGTCAAACAGGTTTGCTTGGCATGATAGGCAAGGCGGAGCGTGGTGACGCCACAATCGATATTATCGCCAAACATCAGTCAGTGTATTTAACGGCAGTGGGTGGCGCGGCTTATTTGGTCAGCAAAGCTATTAAAAAAGCAGAAGTGGTTGCCTTTGCAGATTTGGGCATGGAGGCCATTTATGAATTTACGGTTGAGGATATGCCTGTTACGGTTGCGGTTGATAGCCATGGTCATTCGGTGCATCACTCAGGCCCCGCGGAATGGAAGCAAAAAATCGCCCAGACAATATTGTTGCATTCTGTGCGTTAAGTCACATAATGGTTGAATGATTTACTATACTATTAGGAAAACACTGATTCAATGGCTACGCGTGTAAATTGCTGCGTTGCGCGGTACTCGCAACCTCGCTGTATAACGCATACTATTTCGGTTTCTGCGTTCTGGGCGCCTTGCACTTCATCACGCTCGCTCAGTTAATCAGCGTTTCCTTAGTCGAATAATACTGAGCTTCAATCGTAGGGTTGCATAGTTTGGCGCATTGAGAGGGATGAAATCATGGGCTTACTTAGAACGTTAAAATTTTCACTGCTGGTGTTGATGCTGGCAAGCATGCATGCGCATGCGTTAACTGTGCTCGATGTGTTAACCGACGAGCAGGGGAAGTACATAGGCCCCAGTGTTGAAGAAAACATCGTGAGTATGGACACCGATAAAAACGGCTTTGCAGATGCGAGTGAGGTGCGTGCATTTTTAGAGCGCAAGCACGGCAAGGGCTATGAAAGCGCATTATTGGAAAAATTTGAGGCTTCAGTAAATGGCACCAGCTGTAATACGCCTTTTGCCAATAAACTTTATGTGAGTAATTAAATCAGCTAATTTAGCAGTAATTTCGGTGATAGTTTTATTGCCTTGAGTGCTAGGCGGTTGGTTTAGCTGGTTTATAATAGCAGTTAATTTATTTAAAACTCAATTAGAAAATCAGATTCCGTTATGCTAAAAGCCTATGCCAAACACGTAGAAGAGCGTGCGTCACTTCAACTTCCTCCATTGCCTTTATCTGCCGAGCAGGTGGCGCAGTTGGTGGAATTACTTAAAAACCCACCAGCAGGCGAAGAGGCTACGATACTCAATTTACTTGAAAATCGGGTACCTGCAGGGGTGGACCAAGCGGCTTATGTTAAAGCTGCATTTCTATCTGATATTGCCAACGCTAAAGCAAACTCACCATTAATAAGCACAGAAAAAGCCGTACAATTATTGGGTACCATGTTGGGTGGTTACAATGTACAGGCCTTGGTTGCGCTGTTGGATATGTCGCACTCAAATCCCTTGATAGCTGATGCTGCTGTCGCCGCGCTATCACGTACCATCCTGATGTTTGACGCCTTTCATGATGTGGATGAAAAAATGAAAGCGGGCAATCCGCATGCAAAAAAACTCATAGCATCATGGGCGAATGCGGATTGGTTTACCAATGCGCCTGTGCTGGCAGATGAAATTAAAGTGGTGGTGTTTAAGGTGGATGGCGAAACTAACACCGATGATTTAAGCCCAGCGCAAGAAGCATGGAGCCGCCCTGATATTCCGCAGCATGCCAAGGCGATGCTGGTGAGCAAAATGCCAGATGGCCTAAAAACCATCGAAATCCTTAAGCAGAAAGGTCTGCCATTGGCCTATGTGGGCGATGTGGTGGGCACTGGCTCGTCACGCAAGTCAGCCATTAACTCAGTGCAATGGCATATGGGTAATGATATTCCCAATATCCCCAACAAACGCACGGGTGGAGTAATTTTAGGTACCAAAATTGCGCCTATCTTTTTCAATACGGCAGAAGACTCAGGCGCGTTGCCGATTCAGTGTGATGTTTCCAAAATGCAGACAGGTGACGTGATCACCATTAAACCTTATGCGGGTGAAGTGTTAAGTGAGCAGGGCGAGATTATTGCCAGATTTGACTTGGCCCCCCTGACCATCCCTGATGAAGTGCGTGCGGGTGGACGTATTCCGTTGATTATTGGGCGTGGGCTAACTACCAATGCACGCAATGCTTTGGGCTTGCCCGCTACGGATTTGTTTATTAAAGCGGCTACGCCAAAAGAAACAGGCCGTGGCTTTACACTGGCACAGAAAATGGTAGGCAAGGCCTGTGGCGTTGTGGGTGTGCGGCCAGGTGCATATTGTGAGCCCAAAGCGACTACCGTAGGCTCGCAGGATACTACGGGCGGCATGACGCGTGATGAACTTAAAGAGTTAGCCTGCCTGGGTTTTAGCGCAGATTTAGTCATGCAAAGTTTCTGCCATACTGCGGCGTATCCCAAGCCTGTGGATATTAAATTGCAGCATACATTGCCTGAATTTATATCAAGCCGAGGTGGCGTGAGTCTGCGTCCAGGGGATGGTGTGATTCACTCATGGTTAAACCGCATGGTGCTGCCAGATACTGTAGGTACAGGCGGTGATTCGCACACCCGTTTCCCGATTGGTATCTCTTTCCCCGCAGGGTCTGGTCTGGTGGCGTTCGCGGCGGCCATGGGCGTGATGCCACTGGATATGCCTGAGTCTGTTCTGGTGCGCTTTAAAGGCGAAATGCAGCCTGGCATTACTTTGCGTGATTTAGTGAATGCGATTCCCTATGCAGCCATTCAGGAAGGTACGCTCACTGTCGGTAAGCAGGGCAAAAAGAACGTATTTAACGGTCGTATTCTTGAAATTGAAGGTTTGCCCGATTTGAAAGTTGAGCAAGCATTTGAGTTTGCTGATGCTTCAGCTGAGCGCTCAGCCAACGGGTGTACAGTGAAACTCAACCAAGCGCCTGTGATTGAGTTTCTAAATTCCAATATAGTACTGTTGCAAAATATGATAGATAACGGCTACCAAGATGCACGTACTTTGCAACGCCGTATCGCAAGCATGCAGGCGTGGCTGGCAAAGCCCAATTTGTTAGAGGCTGATGCCGATGCTGAATATGCACATGTAATTGAAATTGACCTGAATGACATCAAAGAGCCTTTAGTGGCATGCCCGAATGACCCAGATGATATCAAGCCGCTTTCAGCAGTGGTTGGCGACAAAATCGATGAGGTTTTTATTGGGAGTTGCATGACGAATATCGGCCATTACCGCGCGGCAGCTAAAGTGCTGGAAGGCTCGGGAAACATTCCAACTCGCTTATGGATCGCACCGCCAACGCGGATGGATGAGGCGCAATTGCGTGATGAGGGTGTCTATGCAACTTTTGGCGTGGCAGGTGCGCGTACTGAAATTCCAGGTTGCTCGCTGTGCATGGGCAATCAGGCACGCGTAGCAGACAAAGCCACGGTGTTTTCAACCAGTACGCGTAATTTTGATAATCGTATGGGCAAAGATGCCCGCGTTTATTTGGGCTCGGCCGAACTTGCCGCCGTTTGTGCAAAATTGGGCCGTATGCCAACGCCTGCCGAGTATCTGGAAACGGTAGGTAATAGGTTAGCCAATACTGCTGAAATATATCAATATCTGAATTTTAACCAAATGACTGAATATCAATCAGCACTGGATGCGCTTAGCAGTGGCAAGAAGGTGATTGCTATAACAGAGCTGGTTTAGGCATAATGCAGAATCAACTGCCAAAACAGCAGGCTGAGCTTTTTACTGAGGAAGATATGCAGCCTCCCATGCGCGGTGCATGGAAACTGATGTTGCCACTGGCGATTGTGCTGTTGGGTGTGTTTTATACGGCCTGGCATTTTGGCTGGCATACACAAGCGGTGGGGACTGGTGTCATATTAGTCGCGTTTTTCACTAAGTTATTCATATGGTTGCTCGGCGTGATTGCACTGGTGCCTGTGGTTGGGCCGATTGTCGTTAAAGTGCTGAGCCTTTCGTTAATCTGGCTGCTTAATGCTGTGGGATACATTGTATCTATTGTTGCTATCCGGCGCGGTTACTCTAAAGACGTGCTGACCTATCGCGGGCTGACCATTGCGTTGCTGATTGGGATTGTGATCGGTTATGTCATTGGGCATTTTATTTAGTTACTTGCTTTGACGAATGCAGTACTCACTTTAACTAATGCAAGGTGTTGGCGCATACTATGGTATTTAACTCAGATTTTTCATAAGGACTTGCAGTGGCAACGCCGCATAGTTTGATGGATATTTCTGTACAGATTTTATGGGCAATAGTCATTCTATTGACAGAAAATATGCGCAAAAAAGACGCAAAATAGGCAAGTTGACATGCAAATAGATGCAAAATCGCCCAATGGAAAGCCTGGGTTTAAGCAGCCAGCATTAGTGCATACTGCATTAGGTCATGTGCGTAAAGCAGGCGATTATTTACCTGCAATCTTCTTTTTTTCTGGCTTTATATGGGATGCGCTGACAATAGGCCGTCATGTCAATGCTTTGGATTTATTGATTTTTGCGGTGTATCTGCTGGTCGCAGGGCTAATATTGTTTCTGATTGCGCGACCCAGCCCGCTTGAAAATAGCACCCACAGGATAGTGGTGCTTTTTAGAAAGCATTATGCTCCGCGCTTTCCTTATTTTGTGCTGCAATTTTTGTTTGGTAGTTTGTTTAGCGCGCTGTTTATTCTGTATTTTAAGAGTTCCAGCCACTGGTTGGCATGGCTGATGTCATTGGCCTTAGGCGTGTTGTTGGTAGCTAATGAATTTTTAGAAAGCCAATATAAACGCTTTACCTTAAGTTGGGCCATGTTCGGCTTGTGTGCCATGCTGTTGTTTAATTTTGCATTGCCTTTTTTAATTGGTAGCCTACATGCAGTATGGTTTTATCTGAGCACGCTCATGGGGGCTGTGCTGGCTTACTCGCTCTATAGAAACACGCCACAACATTTTGGCAGTATTCAGCCTGTGGGTTGGCTGGCAGGGTTGTTAATGCTGGCCTATCTCGTGGATATGATTCCGCCCGTGCCGCTTGTTAAACGGGAGGTGACGGTGGCTTATGCCATTAATAAAGTGGGTCATGATTATTTGCTCACTCAGCAGGTGGCAGATTGGTGGCGTTTTTGGCGTGAAAACAGTGATGCGTTAAAACTTGCGCCTGGTCAGCGTGCTTATTGTTTTTCTTCTGTATTCGCGCCTGCTGGCCTAAAAACCAGGCTTTATCATCGTTGGGAGCACTATGAGCAAAAGCAGGGCTGGAAAACGCAGTCCAGAATCGGGTTTGATGTGTCTGGCGGACGTTTTGATGGTTTCAGAGGGTATACTTACAAGCAGAATCTGGCGGCAGGCGATTGGCGTGTGCGTGTGGAAACTGAAAATGAAAAGACCATAGCGGTGTATAAGTTTACGGTTGAGTCGGTAAGCGCTGCACCGCTCACGGTACAGCGCCGTTATTAATGCTGCTTAATGTTCTGCCTGAGTGGAATGCGACATAAGTTTGTCGATGTAGGCAATTGCAATGGCGGAAAATACAAAGGTCATGTGTATCAATGTCTGCCAAATCAATACCTTATCACTTAAGTTTTCTGCATTGATAAATGTCTTGAGCAGATGAATCGATGAAATGCCGATAATCGCAGTAGCAAGTTTTACTTTTAACAAATTAGCGTTCACGTGTGACAGCCAATCGGGTTCGTCTGGGTGGCCTTCCAGATTCAGGCGTGAAACAAAGGTTTCATAGCCGCCGACAATCACCATAATCAGCAGGTTCGAAATCATCACCACATCAATCAGCCCCAGCACAATCAGCATGATGTCCGCTTCTTTGATGCTGCTGGCTGTGCTGACTAAATGCACTAGTTCAACTCCAAAAAAGAACACATAAACTGCTTGCGCGATAATCAGTCCCAAGTAAAGCGGTAATTGTAGCCAGCGGCTGCCAAACAGGATGTTGGACATGATGCTACCTTGTTTGCGTTCAGTAACTGTCGTTTTCTTATTCACTGCCATATTAAAAACCTTTTTTGATAAAAATTTTGCGTATTGTATCAGCTTGGGGTTGAATTTTGCTTAGGCGATTTCATAATCCAATGTATAACTTGCCGTATTATCCAGAGCCAGCAGACGTGTCAGTATCGGCATGGCTTCTGCCAGAGTTTTCGGCAGCGTCCAGGGCGGGTTGATAATAAACAAGCCGCTGCCATACATGCCAAAGCCTTCGTTTGAAGGGGCGTGAATATTCAGGTTAACATGTAACCAGTCTGGCACATTTAAGCGCGTAAGGTTTTTTAACATTTCTGCAGGTTCTGAGCGTTGCAGTATTGGGTACCACACAAGATAAGTTCCCGTTGCAAAACGCTTTAAACTGTCTTTGATCATGTCAACCACATATTGATAATCCTGCTTGTTTTCATATGGCGGGTCTATCAGCACTACCGCGCGGCGCGTAGGTGGTGGCAGGCAGGCTTTAATGCCAGCAAAGCCATCTTGCATAATCGTTTTAACCTGGCGACCATCATCTTCAAAATTGGCGCTTAGCAGTTGGTAGTCGTTAGGGTGCAGCTCAAACAAGCGCATTTTGTCGTCATGGCGCAGATAGTGCGCGGCAATTTTGGGTGAGCCTGGGTACAGCTTAAGCGCCCCATCGTTAAAAGATTGAATTAACGTGACGTAGTCCATTAGTGATGCTGGTAGATTTTCAGCATGGATGAGTTTACTCACGCCATGCTCAAACTCGGCATTCTGCGCGGCATAGCCCGCAGTGAGTTGATACATGCCCGCGCCTGCATGGGTGTCAATGTACCAGAATGGTTTATCTTTTTGCACTGTGTGGGCAAGCACTTGACCTAGCACGTAGTGTTTCAGTACATCCGCATGGTTGCCCGCATGAAAGGCGTGACGATAACTCAACATAAAATCAGCATAATAATAAATACAGACCCACATTATCCTACATTTTTAGGTTAGCATTTCACTTATGAGCAGAACACATTCAAACACACTGAACACCCATCATAACAAGCACGACCACCACGAAGATGATCACCACGAGGATGATCACAATCATTACCTCGTTCCATTCTCACTGATTTTTATTTTTGCGATTGTTGAAGCAGTAGGTAGTTGGTACACAGGGTCATTAGCACTTTTAAGTGATGCGGGGCATATGTTCTCAGATGTGGCTGCACTGGGACTGGCCTGGATGGCGGTTGTGATGGCGAAAAAGCCGAATGTCAAACGGCATGCCTCAGGCGTGAGTTATGTGGAATTAGCGGTTTCTATTATTAATGCAGCGACCATGCTGCTGGTGATTGCATTTGTGATCATTGAGGCGCTTGACCGATTTACGCATCCACATCATGTGCAAGGGCTGGGGTTGACGATTATCGCTACACTGGGGCTGATTGTGAATCTGATTGTCGCTTGGCAGTTGCATCATCAGGCGGAACACCATGGCGAAAGTCTGAATAATCGTGCGGCATTTTTGCATGTGTTGGGTGATCTGCTAGGGTCTGTCGCCGCAGTTGCTGCGGGCGTGATTATCTACTTTACAGGCTGGATGCTGATAGACCCGATACTTTCGCTTTTTATTTCGTTATTATTGTTAATACTGACTTTTAATCTTATGCGAGAGATTTGGCGTACTTTACGCCATCAAGCAGTTTTAAAACATGTTCATTAAGCAGCGCATGCGTTTAGCACACAAAGGTGCGCATGTTGATGAACGATCATTTAAGGAGAAAACAAAATGCCCTATATAAATATCAAATTAGCAGGTGAAGTCAGCCGTGAGCAGAAAGCACAAATTGCGAAAGAAATTACTGAAACGTTAGAACGCGTGGCGCATAAGCCAAAATCTTATACGTACATCACCTTTGAAGAGGTGGCTTATGAAGACTGGGCTATCGGTGGAAAACTGCTGGATGAATGATAGCTGCGCGCTTATGAGTAATGTTGCTGATTGTGCTGGTCTGATATGAGTGGCATGCAGCACTTTGACCATGAGCTTGTCGAGTTGGATAGGCGAATTGTGCGTTTGGGTAACTTATGTGGATTGGACATGCTGCAGGATAAGACCGTGCTATCCATACTTGAAGATGAGGTCAAGCCTGACCATTTTCCACCAGAGCAGAGAAAGCCGTTTTTGTTGCCGAAAGGCTTGTTGACGCTGCGCTATATGGTTGAGCAACAGTGTATCGATGATATAGGCACGGGTAACTGCAAACAAATTTTGAGTGCCACTCTGTTAAAGTAGCGACATGTTTGATCCAAAGCCCATCTTAAAAAACCTGCCCAATCTGCCTGGGGTTTATCGCATGATGAATGCGACAGACGAGGTAATTTATGTAGGCAAAGCCAAGGATTTAAAAAAACGCGTTTCCTCTTATTTTAATAAAAACCTCCCGAGCCCGCGTACGCGCATGATGGTGAGTAATATCGCCAAGATAGAAACCACCGTGACACGCAGTGAGGCTGAAGCCCTGCTTCTGGAAAATAACCTGATTAAAGGGTTGATGCCGCGATATAACGTGTTGTTTCGCGATGATAAAACTTACCCTTATATCACACTCACAGGCGACAAATTTCCGCGTTTGGCATTTCACCGTGGCGCACAGCGTAAAGCCAGCCAGTATTTTGGGCCGTTTCCCAATGCGGTGGCGGTGCGTGAGAGTATTCAGTTATTGCAGAAGGTGTTCAAACTGCGCACCTGTGAAAACACTGTGTTTGCCAATCGAAGCCGTCCGTGTTTGCAGCACCAGATAGAGCGCTGCACCGCACCTTGTGTAAATCTGATTTCCGAAGACGATTACCGCAATGATGTGCATCAGGCGGCTTTGTTCTTGCAGGGTAAAACCACAGAGGTCATGGATGCGCTAGGTGACCAGATGAATACTGCGGCAGCCAAGCAGGATTATGAGTTGGCTGCAGTGTTTCGTGATCGTATACAAGCATTGCGTCAAGTGCAGGCCAAGCAGTTTGTCAGTGATTTTAATGTGTCAGATGCCGATGTGATTGCCTGTGCCGCGCTGGAAGGGCAGCATTGTATTAATCTGGTGATGATACGCGGTGGGCGACATTTGGGTGATAGAAGTTATATGCCGAAAAATACCGAGGGTGAAACGCTGGAAAATAGCATGCAGGCATTTTTAGCACAGCATTATGTAGCGCAGAATACACCACCGCTGATTGTCGTTGGTATTAAAATTGAAGTAGCCTTGCTCGAAGAAGTGCTGACTGAGCAAGCAGGGCGCAAAGTAAAAATCAACACCAATGCGATTGGTGATAAACGCGTGTGGCTGAAAATGGCGCAAACCAATGCTGAGCTGGCATTAAGCCAGCGTGCGGCGACTTCTGCCAATCAGGCGGCTAAATTGCTGGCTTTGCGCGAGGCACTGCATTTGCCAGAGAGTACAGAGCGCATTGAATGCTTTGACATTAGCCACACTATGGGCGAGGCCACAGTAGGTAGCTGTGTGGTATTTGATAAAGGCGATATGCAGAACAGTGAGTATCGGCGCTATAACGTGACAGGCATCACGCCAGGCGATGATTATGCCGCCATGCGTGACGTGCTGACGCGACGCTATAAAAAAGTGGCGGCAGGTGAGGGTGTGCGTCCAGATTTGATTTTTATTGATGGCGGCAAGGGGCAGTTGGGCATTGCGGTTGAAGTGATGGCGGAAGTCGGGCTGGAAGATATTTTGCTGGTAGGCATTGCCAAAGGAGAAGAGCGCAAGCCGGGCCTGGAAACCATGATATTTTCAGATACGGGGGAGATGCTCAATCTGGAAAAAGATAACAAAGGTCTGCATTTACTGCAACAGATACGCGATGAAGCCCATCGCTTTGCCATCACAGGCCATAGAGCAAAGCGTGCCAAAGCAAGGTTACATTCCAGTCTTGAAGAAATCGAAGGCGTTGGCGCAAAAAGGCGTAAAGCATTATTAACGCGCTTTGGCGGCCTAGATGGCGTAAAAAGTGCTAGTATTGATGAAATAGCCAATGTAGACGGTATTAGCCGAACTTTGGCTGAAAAAATATACGGAGATTTACATTAACCCAGATTTTCCATTAGAAGATTTTGAATCTACTTGCATGCCAACTTGCCTGCTTTGCGTCTTTTTTGCGCATATTTTCTGTCAATAGTATGACTATTGCCCATAAAATCTGCACAAAAAATCCATCCAACTGTGCGGCGTTGCCACTGCAAGTCTTAATGGAAAATCTGGGATTAAGCGTTCTTTGCAAAGATCCCATTAAAATTTTGCGAGTTTAAATTATGTTTTGCAACATCCCTACCATGCTGACTTGGCTACGTATTTTATTAATACCAGTATTTGTCATCATTTTTTATTTGCCTACCAATCCACAGGCCTTTGGTGCGATTCCAGCGCACTGGGTGAATGTGACAGCCACCATTATTTTTGCAATTGCAGCCTTCACTGACTGGCTGGATGGCTACCTTGCCCGCAGATGGAACCAAACATCTTCATTTGGCGCATTTTTAGACCCTGTGGCCGATAAACTGATGGTGGCTGCTGCATTAATTGTGCTCGTAGAGTTTGAGCGTGTAGGCGCGGTGATTGCCTTGATTATCATCGGCCGTGAAATTGCCATTAGCGCGCTACGTGAGTGGATGGCAGGTGAAGGGCAACGCAGCAGTGTAGGAGTCGCTATGATAGGCAAAGTCAAAACAGCGGTACAAATGATTGCTATTTTATTCCTGCTGTATTGGGATAGCCTTAGTCTCCCGTTGATTGGTGAATTTCCTACGCAACTCTTTGGGCATGTCTTAATCAACATTGCTGCAATTTTAACATTGGTATCAATGGCTTATTATTTGCGTGCAGCGATGCCTAAAATTAACCGCCAATAATTTGATAAAAATAGCGCATTTATACTTGACGATATGCTCAAAATCTCTATAATGGCGCCTGTCTTAACGACAACGCGGGAATAGCTCAGCTGGTAGAGCGCAACCTTGCCAAGGTTGAGGTCGCGAGTTCGAGCCTCGTTTCCCGCTCCAGATAAAATAAAACGGCGAATGCATTCATGCTTTCGCCGTTTTAGTTTCGGTGGCTGAATTTTGTTTTAATTTTAGGTTTGATTTAATCTTTAGTTTTTAATCAAAACTCAGTACACTTAACGTTTGGCATGCTGTATGTTTGGCATACAATGCCAATATTGGCGCGATAGCAAAGCGGTTATGCCGCGGCCTGCAAAGCCGTTTAGGCCGGTTCGACTCCGGCTCGCGCCTCCAAGTTTTTGTAGTGATTGATACAACGCGGGAATAGCTCAGCTGGTAGAGCGCAACCTTGCCAAGGTTGAGGTCGCGAGTTCGAGCCTCGTTTCCCGCTCCAAATTGAAAAACGTCGAACATGTCCTTGTTCGACGTTTTTTTTATCTTGTTATGGTGATGGTGCTATTTCAACGCTGTATATGGTCCAATGTTGATTACCGCCTGATTTAGCTTTTGAGCATCCCAGTGGTGTCGCCTCTGTGTTCGCCAATAGTATTTGTTTGGTATGGTCAGGTGTCTGAACATGCATAAACCATCGATCAATCCATACATGTAACGTGTTGTTTGGATTTGTATTTTTAATTGAAATTAGCTTGCTATCACTTATCGCGCAGTCGGCGGTTTCTGTTTCTAAAAATTGTACGTCTTGAACAGGCATGGTTACATTTTTTTCATCAGCCATTAACAGTGCTGGCTGTGAGATACATAAGCTGCTTATGACAGGCATGATTATTTTTTTGAGCATAACTAATCTTTCCAACTAAAATCTGATAAATTCAGCCACATTGAAATCAACAGCGTGAGCGTTTGATGCTTCTGTGTTGCTGTATCCATTGCTGATTGCAAATTGATCTGTGCGCGTGATGATGGTCGTCAGCGTATTTTCAATTTCATCAGTTTGATTGCTGGTGCAATCGGTATTGAAATAATCAACACTGTTGGATGCGTTGAATAGTTTCCAGCGTGTAATTTCAATATTACGGGCTGCATCAATTAAATTTTTTGGTAAGAGAGTCTTGGTGAATCTGAACTCATTTTCACCACCATAAGCTTGTACCAGCATCGTATGTAAACCTGTGATTAAAGGAAGGACGCGATCGCCCTGATATTTTTCGCTGAAACTTAACGATAAAGCATCTATAGATTGCGCTTGCCTGATGGCATCAAATTTCCAGCCAAAGGGGCCTTCAAATACCCACTGTACGAGCTCTTCTGCACTTACTTTTGTACTTTTTAATAAATCTTTTTGGTTGCATTGGTATAGCTGCAACATCAAGTGTCTGAGGTCGTTGCTTTGCATTTTGAAGGCTTCACGCACCTTAGCAGTCGTAGGCGGCAAATGATGTGCGATAGTTTTTTGAGTGGTGTTGTGTTGTTTTGTCTGCTCAGCAGCTATGCATGTCTGACCAGTCAGGCATAGTGTGATGAATACGATTAAACAGCGTGCAGTCGTCATGTGAGTATTTCTAAGTCGCTTTTTCTGCAAAATGCCGATTGATTTCCGTGGTGTCAAAATTTCTCCATTGTTGCAGGCTTTCCTCCAACGATTGTCTGGGCATGACGCCGACCACGCCATCAATCACGATTTGGTTCTTAATGGCAAGTACACATGGTATTTGCTCGATATTAAAGTATGAGGCAATCTCAGGATTGGTGTCTGTATCCAGCATGCAGAACGTCACATCTGGATGTTTTGAAGCTATATTTTCAAAAGTACTGCTGAACGCTAAGCAGGGTTCGCACCACTGGGCCCAGAAGTCGATGACAACAAAAGGGTTGGATTCGATGACTGCTTTAAAGTTATCTTGTGTCAGATTGGTAATTGTCATGTTGATAGTCTGCCTAATCGGTTAGTTTTGGGGACCTCAATGCTTAGTTCAAAAACATCATATTGGTTGCAGCATCATTGATAAAGGTGATTTCAGCTTGTTTGTAGGTGTTTTTTGTGTTGTATTTCACCAGATTAAAGTAGTACCACATTTCAATGTCATCCTTCTTTAAGTTATCTGGGCTATTTGCTTGGCCTACAATACTGTCCGCATTGGAAGGTTTGACAGGCTTGCTTTTTTTGGTCGGCTTGCCTAGGGTTTGCAGTACGAAAGCTTTATTTTTACCTTTGAAGGTTTGGATAAACTCCATTTCCTGGTAGGTGCTTTTAGCTTTGCTACTTTCTGCCAGGCTTAAATTGCTGAAAAGAAGCCCTGCAATCACACAGCTAATTGCCAGCGTTAAAGATAGTTTGGTATGGTTCAAAATAGTGATCCTTTAATGGTTGATAATTACGTTTTACTTTGAGTGACGCCAAATTGTATGGCGAGGTGAACAAGGTTGGCAGTTGTTTGCACGTTGAGCTTTTGTCTGATTTGCGTTTGTATGTTGGCAACGGTTTTATAGCTAATGTTTAAACTATCGGATATCACGCTGAGCGAATTGCCAGACGCGAGCTGTCTGAATACCTCAAATTCTCTGGGTGAAAGTTTTTCTAAAGGTTTATTGGTTTCGTTGAGTAAGTCTATCGCGAGATGTTGCGCTAGTTTTTGCTCTATATACTTACCACCTTTTATGATTTTATCGACGGCTTCCAGTAAAATATTGAGGTCATCTGTTTTCACAACGTAGCCTTTTGCCCCCGCTTGGATTGCGCGCATTGCGTAGATATTGTCATCGTGCATGCTATAAATGAGTACTTTGGCATCTTTGTTGCGTGCTAATATTCTTTGTAACGCTTCTAGGCCGCCTAGTCCTGGCATGTCCAGATCCATCAAAACCAAGTTAGGCTGGTGCTCTTGCCATAGTAATATCGCCGACTCACCACTGGAGGCTTCTGCCACCACGCGGTAACCCCATTGTCCTAAAAAACTTTTCAGGCCCTGCCTGACCACTGCATGATCATCCACTAATAAAATCGTTTTATTCATTTATTTACCCCAAGTAGTTTGATGCGATATGCATTTTTAATCGCAATATTTATTTTAATTAAACCTAGGTAGGTATTTGTGCACTAATCGTGACACCTTTACTCAGGTTGTTTTTTGCAGTGAACGTACCATTCACTGCGTCAATACGCTCACGCATGCCAATCATGCCCATGCCGTAAGAGGTTTCTCCAGTTTTAAACCCAATGCCATCGTCAACGATTTCTACACACAACAACCGCCCATGTTGACTGATGTTTGATTTGAGTGAAATGCTTACATTTTTAGCATGGGCATGTTTCGAGATGTTGGTGAGTGCCTCCTGAATGAATCTATAAATAGTGATGTTGATTTGTTCAGTGAGTGAAGATGAACAAGCATCGACATTCAGATTCAGGTGAATGTGAGGTTGTTGCTCGTGCCACTCTTTAATTAATATATCAATTGCTGTTGTAAAGTCCTGGCTGTTTGTTGGTGCAGGTCGCAAGCGCCGCATTAATGCCCTTGTCATCTCTTGGATATGAACGGCATTGGCTAAAATTCGTTTTGCATAGAGTGAAGTAGTTTCATTGGCTTTTTGAGCTTTATTACTTAAATTTAATGCAGAGGCATCTAAGCGAATCGCTAATAAGTATTGACCAATATCGTCATGTAAATCTCTGGCAAGATGCAGGCGTTCAGCTTCTTGAATTTTGAGCACATGCCTGGTGAGCGCTTTGTTTTGCGCTAATAAATCCATTATTTTTTCTTCTGCTAATGCACGTAGCTGAATTTCCTTATTCAGTTCAACCATCCTTCTTCTCGAAAACCATGCCATTCCAAGTGCCACTAATAGCAGCAAAAATGGAACTTCGTCCAGTTGCACTTCTTCGTACTGTGCAAACCATGTGGCGAGCGTCTCAGCTAGATTAACCCATAGTATGAGGATATATATTAGCGAGATGACGGCTGCAACCAGCACTGCATCACGTTGGGAATCCTTAAGTATTTTCCATAAATCTTTGATATTCATAGGGGAGTGATTGTTCTTTAAAACCATACCTTTGAATAGGGGAATAATTCCCGATGAGTTTAGGTAGCTTGGTTGCAAGTTACAAAATGTAACGGCAATGAGTAATTTCATTTTTCATCGGGAATGTTTCATCTTATTGGGAAGGTGGCCAAAGCACATAATGCATCTCGCCGAATTGATATTCATGATGGCTTTTTGGATTTATGCGGTTTAACCAATTTATAGGGAGATGATCAATATGAAACGCAAAGTTGCTAACGTAAGTGTTAGAGCAGCAATCAGCGGTTTACTTGTTCTTGCAGCAGCACAAACTGCTTTTGCAGATGAGGATTTAACCAAACGTGTGAATGACCCAAACCAATGGGCAACACAAACTGGCGGTTATAACAGCCAGCACAATAGTACTTTAGATCAAATTAATAGAAATAACGTCAAGAATGTAAAAGCTGCATGGTCATTTTCAACAGGCGTGTTGCATGGTCATGAAGGTGCACCGCTAGTGATTGGTGACATGATGTATATCCATTCTGCATTCCCAAACAATACGTTCGCTGTTAATTTAAATGACCCGGGCAAAATTGTTTGGTCTCATAAGCCAAAACAAGATGCCTCTACTAAAGCCGTGATGTGTTGCGATATTGTTGACCGCGGCGTGGCTTATGGTGCAGGTCAAATCGTTAAGAAGCAAGCAGATGGTCACTTGTTAGCTTTAGATGCTAAAACTGGTAAGGTGAACTGGAAAGTTGAACTTTGCGATCCTAAAGTTGGTATGACATTTACGCAAGCACCTTATGTCGTTAAAGATACGGTGTTGATTGGTTGTTCAGGTGCTGAATTAGGTGTTCGTGGTGCTGTGAATGCGGTTGATTTGAAAACTGGTGCATTGAAGTGGCGTGCATTTGCTACAGGTCCTGATAATGAAATTCGCTTAGCAAAAAACTTCAATGAACATAACCCTCACTACGGTCAATTTGGTTTAGGTACCAAAACATGGGAAGGTGATGCCTGGAAAATTGGTGGCGGTACTAACTGGGGTTGGTATGCATATGACCCTAAATTGAATTTGTTCTACTACGGCTCAGGTAACCCTGCACCTTGGAATGAAACCATGCGACCTGGTGATAATAAGTGGACGATGACAATTTGGGCACGTGATGTTGATACAGGCGAAGCAAAATGGGGTTACCAAAAAACACCTCATGATGAGTGGGACTTTGCAGGTGTAAACCAAATGGTGCTGACTGATCAACCTGTTCAAGGAAAAATGACGCCGCTTCTTACGCATATTGACCGTAACGGCATTATGTACACACTCAATCGTGATACAGGTAAATTAATTTTAGCTGACAAAGTTGATCCAGCGGTTAACGTGTTTAAGAAAGTTGATTTGAAAACAGGTTTGCCAGTGCGTGACCCAGAGTTTTCAACACGTATGGATCATAAAGGCACTAATATCTGTCCATCAGCGATGGGTTTCCACAACCAAGGTGTCGATTCATATGACCCAGAATCACGTACCTTGTATGCTGGTTTGAATCATATTTGTATGGATTGGGAGCCGTTCATGCTGCCATACCGTGCAGGCCAGTTCTTTGTTGGTGCAACGCTAGCAATGTACCCTGGACCGAGTGGCCCGACTAAAACAGAGATGGGTACTGTACGTGCCTTTGACACTGTCACAGGTAAAGTGAAATGGTCTAAGTGGGAAAAATTCGCGGCTTGGGGTGGTACTTTGTACACCAAAGGTGGCTTAGTTTGGTACAACACTTTAGACGGCCATATCAAAGCATTGGATAAAAACAACGGTAAAGAGTTGTGGAAATTCAAAATGCCTTCAGGTGGTATCGGATCTCCTATGACTTACGCATTTAAAGGCAAGCAATACGTTGCAAGTATGTATGGCGTAGGTGGTTGGCCTGGCGTTGGTCTAGTGTTTGACTTGACCGACCCAAGTGCTGGTCTTGGTGCTGTAGGCGCTTTCAAAGAGCTACAAAACCATACCAACATGGGTGGTGGCTTGATGGTGTTTAGTCTTTAAACCAAAACGCTAGTTGTTAAGGTAATGCAGGATGGGTGGCTTGATACCTGTCCTGCATTCAATCAAGACTTATGCAAATGAGCAACATGTATCACCTTACGCAGCATGTTGTTTATTTGGATGTGTCCTGATTTTTTTAGCATGAGGAGTGTTTTTTTAGCATGAAAAATAAAAAGTTTTTACGTTCTGGGTTGAAGTCTTTAGTACTTGGCGTTTTAGGTTTGTGCGCAGTACAGGTGTATGCCGATGATTTGAATGTTTGCGCAGGAAAAAATGAAATGCCTTTTTCTAATGATAAGAAAGAGGGTTTTGAGAATGATATTGCAGAAATAATCGCGAAGTCATTGAATAAAAAATTGAATTATGTGTACTGGGATGATCCGCGCTATGCCGTTGGTTTTTTCTTAGATAAGAAAAAGTGCGATGTGGTGCTTGGTGTAGATAGTACAGATCCGCGTGTGCTTAAAACTAATCCTTATTACAAAACGGGTTACGTGTTCATTACCAGAGAAGATCGTGAAATTGATATTTCGTCATGGAACGACGATTTATTAAAAGAGAGGAATTTTCGCATTGGTGTCATGCCAGATAGCCCAGGTAAGGTGATGTTGCTGCAAATTAATCGATTTGATGACATGTTTGATTATTTTGCAGAGAAACAAAAATACCAGTCAACGCGTAACAAATATGTGAGGGTTGACCCGCAAGAGGTAGTAAATGATGTATCTAACAAATACATCCATGCCGCCATGTTGTGGGCGCCAGAGGCTGCACGTTATGTGAAGCAATCAAAAGCGCCATTGAAAGTTCAGTTGGTGAAAGATGATGCAAAAAAATCGAATGGTGAGTCTGTGCAAATGCACTATGAGATTGTGATGGGGGTGCGTAAGGATGATGTGCTATTACAGCAAGCACTCAATAAAGCCATTGATGAGAAACGCAGTGAGATTGAGTCAGTGCTCAAACGTGAAGGTATTCCGCTTTTGCCTATTTAGCAAAGTTATAGAGTTAATCAATACCATTTAGAAAATATGTAGGGGTCAAGATGTTAGTTTTATCTTTTAAACGTAGCCAAGTTTCAGCACTCTGTAGCGCCGCAGTAATGGCAACTTTTTTATCGGCATGCAATGCTGCACCACAGTCTGCTGCGTCAGATGAGCAGAAGGAATCTGTTACAAAAGAAGCGCATATTCATCCTAATCCAGAGTCTTTAGGCCCTGTGTTAGATTTTAGAGGGACTATCTCTGGTGAACCGCTAGATTTTAATGACGGCAAAGGTACTGACTCTCCAGCCGTTCAGGAGTTTAAAAGAACGGGAAAAAACCCCTATAACCTGAATGAAGACGTGATTAAGAATGGTTACACTATATTTTCAACGGCTTGTTCAGGGTGTCATGGACATTTAGCTGAAGGTAAGCTCGGGCCCGCACTGGCCGATGATTACTGGACATACCCGGGCAATGCATATGATAAAGGGCTATTTGAGACGATTTATGGCGGCGGGCAAGGCATGATGGGGCCACAAAAGGGTTTGATTTCGCAAGATGAGATTCTTCAAATCATGAGTTGGGTTCGTAGTGTGTATGTTGGTGACCCCAAGAAAGCTAAATGGAAAAAATAGTGATAACAGGCAGTCTATTTTAATGCATATTTTAAATGAACATAACAAGACGCTCACTGGTGGCGTTTTGTTAATAGTGCAATTTCACCAGCGACCATATGACAAGGAGATTTGAATGAAACGAATTTTGACTTTAGTAGCAATCGCAAGTGCAATGGTTGCCTCAAGTGCAGCTTTTGCCTATGACGGCCATAACTGTAAAGAACCAGGTAATTGCTGGGAGGCTAAACCTGGCTATCCTGAAAAAATTGCAGGTTCAAAATACGACCCGAAACACGATCCCAAAGAAGTAGGTAAGCAAGAAGCCTCTATTAAGGCGATGGATGCACGCAATGCTAAACGTATTGCCAATGCTAAAGCGACAGGTAAATTTGATTACGATGTTGAGTAATCAATAGC
>JAQTXW010000014.1:42883-47493 GCA_028688575.1 Methylotenera sp.
TGCATAAAAAATCCATCAAACTGTGCGGCGTTGCCACTGCAAGTCCTCATGGAAAATCTGGGTTTAATTTAGCAGCAATTCTTTAACTTTAGAGTGACATCCTACTGTATGACGCTTAATAATCACATTAATTTACAAGAGTGGCGTGAACGCGCGATTCAATTTGAACAATCACTCAATCGTATTGTGCTCGGCTTAGATAAACAAGTCCGTGCATTGACGATTAGCATATTTTCACGCGGTCACGTATTGCTGGAGGGCGATGTTGGCGTAGGTAAAACAACATTATTGCGTGCTGCTGCACATTTGCTCGGTGGTCAGTATCAGCGCATTGAAGGCGCCATTGATTTAATGCCAAGTGATTTTTTATATCATGCGTACCTTGATGAAAAAGGGCAGCCAGCGGTTGCTCCAGGTCCTTTATTAAAGTATGAAGAGAATTTAGCTGTTTTTTTCTTTAACGAAATTAACCGCGCTCGGCCACAAGCACATAGCTTGCTATTGCGCTTGATGGCGGAACGTAGCACGCAGGCTTTTAATCGTGAATACGCATTTCCTCATCTCACAGTATTTGCTGATAGAAACCGCTTAGAGCGAGAAGAAACATTTGAACTGCCAGCGGCTGCAAGAGATCGATTTTTTATGGAAATATCAGTAGAAGCGCCGAATGATAGAGACTTGCAGCGTGAGTTGATGTTTAACGCACGTTTTCACAATGTGGATGCTTTAATTGATACCTTGCCTGCTGGATTAGTGCCTTATGCATCGCTTAATGAGGTGGCTGAATCCATCCAAGCCAGTGTGCGCTCGGAGTTGGTATTGCAAGATTATGCCGTTAATCTTTGGCGTGCATTACGTGCGCCAGGAGAGGCTGGTGTTGTTTTAGAGGATGTTGATGTTTCAAGATTAGTAGCTGGGGGTGCAAGCCCAAGAGGGATGGCGATGCTGATGCGCGCTGCAAAATGCCGTGCATGGCTGGAGGGGAGGGGCTATCTGACGCCTGATGATATTAGATCTGTGTTTTATGAAACGGTGGCACATCGTATATTTTTCACCGCAGCTTATGAGTTACGGCGTGAAACAATCGCGCCACGCTTACTTAATCGTGTGTTAGATCAAGTGCCTGCACCTTAAGTTTTTATCAATCTACTGTTTTATCCAACCAATTGAGTCATTTTTTATCTAGTGAATTTTACTATCGTTTAGGTTGGCGCGCCAGAAGCGTGCAGCCTGGTAGCCATGCCACGCGTACATCGGGCGGAAGTGCGGACTTTCGTGGATATGTCCCTTTTTTAGAAAATCCTAATCCCAAGCGCATTGATTTACGTGCGAGTTTACGTACATTCCCTAAGCAACTGATGGTGCGTGCTTATCATGAGCGGGGTGCGATTGCTGTCTACGCTGTGCTTGATTTGTCTGCATCTATGCGCTTTTCCAGTAATAGCAATAAAACTCAGTTGATGGCTGATATCACCGCATCCATTGCATGGTCAGCACAACGTAATGGTGATGCATTTGGCATGGTTGCTTGCGATGATGAGGTGAGAAATGATTTATTTGAAGCGCCCTCGTATCGACGCGGTATTGCAGATGAGGTGTATCAAAAATTAATCAGCATCAGCGGTTGGGCCCAAGTGGGCGCCAGTGCATTTCCGCGCGCAATCACACAGTTAAGAAGAAAACGGTCTTTAGTGTTTTTAATTTCAGACTATCACTTAGATGATCAGCTACTCAAAGAGACATTAACCTCGCTATCGCCGCATGATGTTGTGCCTGTCGTGCTATGGGATAGTGCTGAGTATCAAGACATTCCTAACTGGGGTTGGGCGCGCGTGCGCGATATTGAGACAGGGCGTTATCAATCGCTGTTTCTTCGACCAAACCTGGCCAGACGTATTAAAAGTTCCTATGCAACGCATCGCTCAAAAATAGTCTCTGCCTGTTTAATGGCAGGTGCACGCATGCCATTTTTTATTGAAGATCACTTTGATGTTGAAGCTTTGACACGTCATATGTTGGAGGCTAGTTAACAATGTCGAGCATTTGTATGCCTTTATTCAGTTTGCTTTTTACTTTAATCACTTCATTCGCATATGCGTCAGATGAGCAAAATCAAATAGCAAATGGCAAACATCAGAGTCGTGCAGTTTTAGAAAAATCCAGCGTTGACGAGATTGGCTACCGTGTTGGAGATGTTGCGCATCAATCAATTGAAGTCATTACACCCAAAGGGTATCACTTAGATGAAAACTCACTGCCTGCCATTGGCAAGGGCGCTGCCAATATAGAGTTACGACATGCAGATTGGAAGCATACTGATTTTGCTGATCATACGCGTCACCTCATCCATTTGGAATGGCAGGTGTTCAGAGTGATGCAGGAGGCAAGATATTACGCTTTAAGACCATTGCATTTGCAGTTTCATCATAAAAAACAGACGCTCAACATTGATATTAAACCTGCGCACGTGTTGGTTTCATCGGTATTACCTTCGCAGATGAATAAGGATACCATGGCGCTGCGCGCGGATATTAAACCTAAATTGCGTGATACCTCAATCTATTTAGCGGTGTTAGCGTTAACCACATTCATGTTTTTATTGTCACTTGTGTATTTTACTTGGCACTTTGATTGGCTAAATTTGCGTGCGCGTAAGCTTCAGCCATTTAGGCGAGCTTACCGTGAAATTAAAAGTGAAATTAAAAAAATGAGCAGCACGAATAATGCGCAGACTACACAAGCCTTTAAAGCCATGCAGATTTTGCGTAGTGCTTTTGATACAAGTGCAGAGTTAACGCTCACCATTGAACGCTTATCGCTACTTTATCAACATTGTCCATGGTTGATACCTAAGCAGCAGGAAATTGAGCATTTCTATCTGGTTTCTGAGCTTGCATTCTTTGCAGGAGAGCAGCCTAAGTTAAGTCTGTTGCAACTCAAGAGATTAAGTCATCAACTGATGCGGCTAGAGTCTATCTAAATCTTAATAAATATATGATTTTTGTTTAATGAGCGATTTTTTTCATCATTCAGGTATTGAGTACCCCTGGCTGCTACTGTTGCTTTTTATGGGATTATTCCCGTGGCTCGTGCGCGGGCATGCAGCATTTCCACATCCGTCTATGATGAGTCTACCTAAAGATACGCTTTCAGTTTGGGTGGAACGCGTATGGCGTTTGCTAGGCTCGCTATTCACCATGTTTATAGTCCTTGCACTTTCTGGTATCTACTGGGGAGAGCCAGTCGTTGAAAAGGTTGGGCATGGTGCTCACATCATGATGGTGCTTGATAGAAGCGCGAGTATGAATGATGACTTTGCTGATAAGCCAGCACAAGGTAGTGCCTCAAAAATGGCTGCCGCGCGGCGAGTATTACAACAGTTTGTAGATAAAAGCCGTGAAGATTTAATCGGCATGGTGACGTTTAGCACCTCACCAATTTTAGTCGCACCGTTAGGTGGGGATAGGGAGGCTGTGAAGGCAGCCTTAAAGGCAACTGATGCTGGAGGGATGGGGTTTACTGCCATTGCACGAGGGCTTGGATTGGCACTGGATTACTACGAAGGAAAGCCCATGACAGGATCACGCGTTGTTTTATTGGTATCTGATGGGGGTGCGCATTTGGATAGCAAAACGCAAGATATGCTTAGGACTATGTTTATTAGGCAGGGTGCTTCACTCTACTGGATTTTTCTGCGGTCAGCGAATGGTGCCAGTTTGTCAGCACCGCCAGAGGAGGGGCGTGAGGATGCCTACCCCGAGTATCACTTACATCAATTTTTTGGCACATTAGGCGTGCCATATAAAGCTTATGAGGCTGAAAGTCCTCTTGCTGTAGAGGATGCAATGGCAGATATTGCACGATTAAAGAATCAACCTGTACGCTATTTTGAGACCGCACCGCGACATAACTTGGCAAGCGTATTTTATCTGCTAGCACTGTTGTGTGGCTGTGGCTTGTTTGCATTACATTTAACGGAGGTTAAACAATGGCGCGCCGCCTAACTCTCATGCCATTGATGGCTTTTTTGCTCGTTGCATCGATGATTGTGATGGTGATAAGTGCTAGAAGTTTGTATTTAGCCAATCGCTATAACAACAACTTAAATAGCAATCAACTACATAACACTGTTACACATGATGCTGTATTCGCAGATGCCTATTTATTGAAACAAAAATCGAACGGCCAAAAGTCATTAGCCTTATATGCCAGTATTACAAATTCAAAAGATACATATATTGGTCAATCAGCGCATTACAACACCGCAAACATTTACTTAAGCCAAGCAACTAAATTACTGGAAAATCACGGCCTGGAAGCATGGGATAAAGCCATGCCATTATTATCTTTGGCTAAAGAAAGTTACCGTGAAGCATTGCGCCTAAAACCAGACTGGATGGATGCTAAGTACAACTATGAGTTAGCGCTCAGGCTATCTCCCATCTTTGAGAGCCAGGGTAGAAAAGCCGCTAAAGAAGATGAAGAAGAAAAAGACGCGGGCGTTCCTCCCGATGGCTGGCCTTCAATTCCAGGTTTTCCACGCGGTATGCCATGATAAATTGGTGGCATAAGCTAGATACTCGTGGTAGAGCATTGTTGCTTGCAATCGC
>JAQTXW010000093.1 GCA_028688575.1 Methylotenera sp.
CTGATACGCAAGCACTCGCAAATATGGCCACACGCAGCATGAATATCAGCTGCACTATTCAAGATGGAGAGATTTTGGTGGGGCATGACAATGGCAGCTTTAACATCACGCCAGTGATTTTGAAAGCACCTAGCAGCGCTTATTAGCACAACGGGGGTATGGGAGGTTAATAATCATTGTGTTATGGCATTCACTGTTTGAGAGTTAATCTATTAATAAATGCATATATATATTCAAAAACATCGGCTTACATCAGTAAGTCAATGTGCTATAATTTTTCATGTAGATACTCAATGGAGGTAGTGTGATGATTATTACT
The DNA here is from genome assembly GCA_028688575.1 of Methylotenera sp. Classification (GTDB taxonomy): domain Bacteria; phylum Pseudomonadota; class Gammaproteobacteria; order Burkholderiales; family Methylophilaceae; genus Methylotenera. The sequence goes on from JAQTXW010000093.1 coordinate 320, forward strand.
GTTTCAGAAAAAGGGCAACTGGTGATTCCAGCTCAGCTCAGGCGGAGTTTGGGCATTAGTGCTGGCACGCGCTTGGATATTATTCCTGAAGCCAATGGTTTTAAAGTGTTGGTTGACCATGCACGTAAAACCAAACGGGCAGCAGACTGCATAGGAATTACAGCCTATAGCGGCGCACCCGTTTCAATCGAAGAAATGAACGTTGCGCAGTATGCAGTTAAATAACTTATGTCATATTCAAAATTCACTTACTTTCAAAGATTGATAGCATGATTGCGCTTGACACCAATGTACTGGCAAGATTAGTCACTAATGATAATAAGACACAAGCAAAAGAGGCTGCTGCGCTCATTGATAGCGGGGTGGCGCTGTTTGTGCCAACAACCGTTTTACTTGAGCTGGAATGGGTGCTGCGTGGGGCTTATCATTTAGATAGTGCAACAATCGTTCGCACTTTTGAGCATTTACTCTCTATACGAAACTTAAGTTTTGAGCGACAAGCTGAGGTAGAGATGGCACTACAACATTATGCTATTGGTTTTGACTTTGCGGATGCCTTGCATCACAGCGCAATTTTAAGCTGTGCTGGCTTTGCAAGTTTTGATAAAAACTTTGAAAAGTTGGCGGCTAAAACTAAATTAAAACCAGTGGTTGAAGAGCCCAAGTTATTTACAAAACCTTAGCAGGCTTAAGTTTAGGTCGCCCCGCTTTACCCGCAGTGACGCGCCTGCCCAAAGTCTGCGCTATTTGTGCGGTAAACAAATCGTTACCTAGTGCATAATTGCCGTTAGTTGCCTTGCGTATTTCATCCACCAAACCCACATCAAGTTGAAATCTGAATAATTCACGATAGGCGGCTTGCCTGCTTGCGGAATCTAAACCTAAAGCCTGATATAGAATATGTTGCTGAATAATTTTTGAATCTGCACCTTGCGCATTGGCCGCATAACTACTCCAACGATACTCCGCAGAATGGCTCACCATATTAGCCCGCACAGGATTAAGCTCAATATAACGCTGGCAAGCTAATAAATAGGTTTCTGCTTGGATAGGGCAAGATTTATAACGCCCCTCCCACAAAGTACCTGTGCGTTGATGCATTTTATTAACATATTGCACATAACGCTGGCCCAGTGCCTTCATCATCGCAGCGATTGCTTCAACTTTGCCGGCAGAAACCAGCAAATGCACATGATTGGTCATCAACGCATAGGCATGAATCTTACATTCGGTTTTATCTGAATATTCTTTTAGCCCTTCAAGGTACGAAAGATAATCTTCATTGGCGTAAAAACAAGCTTGGCGGTTATTGCCACGTTGAATAATGTGCTGCGGAACATTGGGAAGAATAACGCGTGGGCGGCGGGGCATAGATGACTCAAATAATTAACGATTTATTCACCTAATAGCAGCATTTAATTGTGGTGTCCCCTATTATGTTAATTGCGCAACACTTGCATCCGTATCTACAACACCCTAAGTGAGAACTAACACGCAGACATTAAATTTTTCCGTCTAATCCCATCTGGAAATATTTATGTACTATTTTTTCCTGATTCTCTAGCAACCAATCAATACTCGGTTCATTGCTCATGGCTTTTTTAATGGCTTTTGCAGTCGCTTCACGATGAATATCGAACAAAATTTTATGGTCTAAATTCTCTTGCTCCACAACAACTGGATTTAGCCACACGGAAACGATAATCCCCAAATCATTGGCTTTTTCTTTGGGTATGTCGCCGCAACGCACGGCATCTAAAACACCATTAGCAATAGCAGCCTGCACTGTACCCATTAAAATATTAGTGTAACGCGTATCCTTTACGGTAACTTTACTCACCATAATGGTTGCGGGGCGCACCATAATATCGGTATTCATAATGGCGAGTACGCGAGTATGGCCTTTAACCTGGTCACCTAATAGGTTTGCAAAGGCAACGCCCATCGGCCCTTTCATTTCGCCAATGGCCACCTCGGGCTCTGCGGCTGTGCCCACTGGCCCACCTGCGACAAGCGCCTCGCCGACGCGCATTATAATTTCGTTACTCATGGCTTCTCCTCAATGATTCCATTTCTAAAAAACAAATCTCTACTTATTTGTGATTTCTTTTGAATCGTTAAAACATTTATTCAACCGTAACACTTTTTGCTAAATTTCTAGGTTTATCCACATCAGTGCCTTTGATTAAAGCCGCATGATAAGCCAATATTTGCACTGGTATTGTATGC
>JAQTXW010000015.1 GCA_028688575.1 Methylotenera sp.
GAAAACACGCCTGATTTGGAACCTTCAACCACAAAATCAGTCACACACAAAGTTAAAAAAGGCGATGCTTTACAAGCTATCGCCAATCGTTACGGTGTCACTACCAAGCAGATTATGGCAAGCAATGGTTTAAAAAGTAGTCGATTAAAAACAGGGCAATTACTCACCATTTATGTCGAAAATCCTGTAAAAATCGCTGGAAAATCTACTAGGGCTATTAAAAAGACAGAAAAAAAAACCTATATCGTAAAACTTGGTGACACCTTACACAGTATTGCGGAGAAATTCGACGTGGCCGTAGCAGACCTTAAGCGCTGGAATAACAAATCAGACAACCATATAACCCCAGGTACTAAACTGATCATCATGCCATCAGACGCTGCATAATCATTGTTTATTTGAATTCAATGTCTTTACTCCCTCGCACTAAACTCTTTATTTTTTTGTTATTACTGGCAGGATGCAACGCGCCCTCCAAGCCAACGACCGCGGTTAATTATGACTTAAATTTTGCCTCCACTTCAGGCGGCACTCTAATCAATGCCATGACAGGTGAACCTAGCGGTTTAATTTCCATGATTGCTAGCGAATCAGCCTCTTCAGCCATCAGTAGTAATATTTTTAATACCTTACTCAAGTACGATAAAAACCTCGAACTCGAAGGCGACTTAGTAGAAAGCTGGCAAATTTCGGCAGACCAAAAAACCGTTCGATTCAAACTTAAACCCAACTTAAAGTGGGCAGATAATCACTCCCTGACCAGTGCTGATGTTTTATTTACCTGGCAAGCTGTCATTGATGAAAAAACTGCAAGCCCTTATGCCTCAGACTTTCAACTGGTCAAAAAAGCTGAAGCGCCAGATGCTTTGAGCTTTGTTGTAACCTATGACCAGGCTTATGCGCCAGCGCTGGACAGCTGGGCCGGCTTGCAAATACTACCCAAACACATGCTGGAAAATCAAGACTTGCATACCACCGCCTTTGCTCGCAAGCCAATTGGTAGCAATTTTTATCAGTTAGACAAATGGGCTCACGGCGAGCATCTCAAGCTCTCAAAAAACCCAAACTCAGCACTAGGCCAGGCCAAGATAGACCACTTAATTACACGTATTATTCCAGACAACTCAGCACAGTTTCTGGAACTCATGGCCGACAACATAGATCTGATGGGACTGGATCCAATCAAATTTTCACGCATTATTCCGGCACGCCCCGAATTACAAAAAAAACTCGCCCTCTATAAAGAATTAGGCAATAGCTATACCTACATGGGTTTTAATCTTAAACATAAGCCATTTGATGATGTGCGTGTGCGCCATGCAATTAACTATGCCATTGATAAACAGGAGATTATTGATGGGGTTTATCTAGGTTTGGGGATTAACATCGCCTCACCTTACAAGCCAGGCACGCGCTGGAGCAATCCAGATTTAACCCCCTACCCCTATAACCCAGATAAAGCACGCGCGCTTTTAAAAGAGGCGGGGTTTACTGACAGCAATGGTGATGGCATTTTAGAGCGTGATGGCAAAGCATTCAGCTTTGAAATCATCACCAACCAGAATAAAGAACGTGAAAAATCTGCAGTGCTGATCCAACGCCGTTTAAAAGAAGTTGGCATCGACGTTAGAATACGCGCCATAGAATGGGCAAGCTTTATCAGCCGCTTTATCAAAACTGGAGATTTTGACGTAGTGATATTAGGCTGGGGATTGGGACTTGACCCCGACCAATATAATATCTGGCACTCAAGCCAGCAGGCACCAGGCCAATTTAATTTCATTGGCTATAATAATCCGAAAGTCGATCAACTGCTAGAACAAGGTAGATTGGAGCTTGACGCTGACAAGCGGCAAGAAATTTATCACGCATTTGCCAAGACCTTATTAGAAGATAGCCCAATCATTTATTTATCGGCGGGTTACGGGCTCACTGCAATCCATAAACGCGTCAAGGGCATCGACAACCCTGCCCCCCCTGCAGGCATAGGTCACAATGCTGAGGAATGGTACATTCCTCAGCCGTTACGCAGAAATGAAATCTCTCATCACTAATCATGCTTAAATATCTCATTAAACGAGTACTATGGATGATTCCGATGCTTATCGGCATCAGTCTGATTTCATTTTTCATCATGCATCTTGCGCCAGGCGACATCACCAATAACGAGTCTGCTTTCAACCCCAAAGCCAGTGAAGAGTCGCGGCAAAAACTGCGTGAAATGTACAATTTAGATAAGCCAGTCATTGTGCAGTATGGGCTTTGGCTCAAGCGCATGGCCACACTAGACTTTGGCAAATCGTTTGCCAGCCACCAAAAACCTGTATTTTGGCAAACAACCGACAAAGACGGCAACGTCAGCAAGGGCATGATACAGCAGGCACTTCCCATCACGCTGATGATCAACCTGCTAGGCCTCACCATTACACTCGTACTGGCAATTCCACTGGGTATTATCGCCGCACGGAAATACCAGGGCTGGCAGGACAGAAGCATCACCCTTTTCAATTTCATCGGCTTTTCTATCCCTGGTTTCTGGTTATCTCTGCTTCTCATGTACTGGTTAGGCGTTGTCAATAATTGGTTTCCAATTTCAGGGTTGCACAGCCTGAATTACGACTCACTCGATACTTGGGACAAAATCAAAGATTCGTTCAGTCATTTATTTCTACCCGTTGTAATCCCCTCCATCACAGGCTTGGCTGGTATCACATTATTCGTTAAAAATGGCATGCTCGAAGTATTGCAGCAAGATTACATCACCACTGCCCGCGCCAAGGGATTAAACGAACATAAAGTGGTCTATCGTCATGCCTTGCGCAATGCCTTATTACCGCTTATTACCATTATTGGCCTGTCAATTCCAGGACTGATTGGCGGCTCAGTTATTGCAGAAACGATTTTCGCCATTCCTGGCATGGGCAAACTGTTTTATGATGCAGTACTCATGCGGGATTTTCCTGTGGTGATGGGGATACTTACCATAGGCTCGGCGCTAACGCTTATTGGCAATTTACTGGCCGATGTTGCCTATGCCTGGGCAGACCCACGCGTTCGCAGAGGGGTTGCAAGATGAATTTAGGCACACTTAAAAAATCCCTATCCAACCCGCTGGCATTCGCGGGATTTAACATCATCATCATCATCTTCCTGCTATCCATGCTGGCACCGTTGATTGCCCCCTATGACCCAAACTTTATTAATGTGAAGGCTATCCTCCTCCCCCCCTCCGCAGCACACTGGATGGGCACAGATGGCTTAGGACGCGATGTACTGAGCCGCATGCTACACGGCGGCAGAATATCCTTATTAGTCGGTCTGGTAGCCGTCGGCATCTCCACAGCGATTGGCATTATATTAGGTTCGCTTGCAGGGTTTTATCGCGGATGGGTAGACACTGTCATCATGCGCCTTGTGGACATCATGCTCTCCATCCCCAGCTTCTTCCTCATATTAGCGGTCATCGCATTTCTCACGCCATCCATTATCAACATTATGATAGTTATCGGCCTCACCTCCTGGATGGGCGTAACACGCCTGGTACGCGCAGAGTTCCTGAGCTTGAGTGAAAGGGAGTTTGTCACCGCCTCACGCACGCTGGGTGCTAAAAATTCTCGCCTGATTTTCACACACTTGCTGCCTAATAGCCTCACGCCGATTATTGTCAGCGCAGTGCTTGGCGTAGCAGGTGCTGTACTGCTGGAATCAGGGTTAAGCTTTTTAGGATTAGGCGTACAAGCCCCTCAGGCATCCTGGGGTAACATTCTGACGGATGGCAAAGAGTATATTCAATTTGCCTGGTGGTTATCGTTGTTTCCAGGTTTGGCCATTTTAATGACCGTGTTGGGGTATAATTTGCTAGGGGAAGGTTTACGAGATGCGTTAGACCCTCGTAGTCAACACAAATAATATACAAGACAGGATTTACTATGGGATTTTTAGCGGGTAAAAAAGTACTGATTGCGGGCTTGCTAAGCAACCGCTCGATTGCCTACGGCATTGCAGCCGCGATGAAACGTGAAGGCGCAGAGCTTGCATTCACCTATCAAATCGACAAACATCAAGATCGCGTTGCTAAATTAGCCGCTGATTTTGACTCTAAAATCGTCCTGCCATGCGATGTCGCTGAAGACGCGCAGATTGACGCATTATTTCCAGCGCTTGCAAAACACTGGGATGGCCTGGACTCACTGGTGCACTCGGTGGCATTCGTGCCCAAGGTCGCACTCGATGGAGATTACCTGGATAACATCAACCGCGAATACTTCCGTATCGCGCACGACATCAGCTCATACAGCTTTTCTGCACTTGCCAAAGCCGCTTACCCAATGATGGAAGGCCGCAACGGCAGCTTACTCACGCTAAGTTACCTAGGCGCAGAACGCACCATGCCAAACTACAACGTCATGGGTGTTGCTAAAGCCAGTTTAGAGGCCAATGTGCGTTATCTGGCACAAAGCCTGGGGCCTCGTGGTATTCGTGTGAATGCGGTATCTGCTGGCCCAATTAAAACCCTTGCCGCATCAGGTATTGCTGACTTTGACAAAATGATCGGCTTTAACGAAAAACACGCTGCACTGCGTCGTAATGTGACGATTGAAGAAGTCGGCAATGCCGCTGCTTTTCTTTGCAGTGATTTAGCCTCTGGTATTACAGGTGAAATTACCTACGTAGACGGCGGCATGAACATCACTGCCGCTGGCGTGATTGATTAAGCCTATAGAGAAAAATGATATTTTTTAAGGTTGAAACGGCGTAGATTTTATCCGTTTCAAAAATGAAAAAGGCGCTAAAAAGCGCCTTTTTCATTTTTTTCGCTACCCAAGCAGCGAACGCTACTAAAGGACAAACGACTTAATTCACCGCATTACTCAAGATTAGTTGCTGATTAATCTTGATTTTCGCTTTATCTCGCAGAGATTGCTTGTAAGCCGCAATATACTCATCAGCCAGAACTTTATCCAGTTCAGATTTCGCAGCGTCAATTGTTTCCTTATCTGACAACCCAGAAGTATCCACCTCTATGACTTTTACCAGCAGGTAACCCTGCTTAGAGTCAGCCAGTCCGGAATAGGCGGGCAATTGATTTACATTGGTTTTGAAAATTTGCGTCATGGCAAGTTGCGTAAGCCCCTGCGCATTTTTGCGGTCAACCGTCACCTCAGGAATCCACTCAATGCCTTTCACTGTTTCACCTGCTTGCAGGCTTGCCAATGCAGCCTCACCCTTATTAATCGCCAACTTAGACGCAGCCTCAAGTCTTAATAAATCCTCAATCCCCGCTTTAACCTCATCAAAAGATTTAGGTACGGATGGCTTATGATCCACCACGCGCGCTGCCGCTAGATTGTTGGGCGAAACTTCTACCGCTTCAGTATTTCTACGTTCACCAATTGATTCTGCAGAAAAAATCAGTTCTGCAATTTTTTCATTCTTAAAGAATTTTGACACTTCCTCGCGTGTGACCCAGTCAGATGATTGTACCTGGCCAGCAAAGGCTTTTGCCGCAGGCTGCAGGCTATCTGATTGCTCATACACCATATTACTGAAGTTTTCAGATTTTTCGATAAACTCCGCCTGTGCTTTTTGGAACATCAAATCCCCTTTAATCTGGGGCTTAAGCGTCTCAAAATCAGCCGCCGTGCCTGCAATCTCCGTCACTTTAATGATATGGTAACCAAACTCAGACTCAACCACGCCACTTACTTGGTTTTCTTTGAGTGAAAATGCCGCATCCTCAAATGGTTTTACCATGGCACCTCGCCCAAACAAGCCTAAGTCACCACCTTTAGCAGCAGAACCAGGATCTTGCGAATTTTTAATCGCCAGCTCTTCAAATGCATTCGGATTTTTCTTGATAGCCGCCAACAATGACTCAGCTTTTTGTTTGGCTTCAGCCTTTTGCTCAGATGTCGCATTCACACCAAAACCAATCAGAATATGGCTTGCACGTCTTTGCTCGTCACCTTGAAACTTAGACGCATTTTCGTCATAAAACTTTTTAATTTCATCATCATCCACTTTAATACTAGGAATCAAACTACTTGCTGACAATAATAAAAATTCGATTTTAACTTGCTCAGGACTACGTAATTTATCCTTATGCGTTTCGTAATAAGCTTTCACCTCTGCAGGGTCAACCTTAACCTGAGAGATAAAGTCTTTCGTTTTTATTTCCGAAACCGTCACCAATCGTTTTTGGTTCAGCAGTTTGACAATACTTTCTGCTCGTGCGTCAGCAATAAAACCAAGTTTTGCCACGCCATCCTGTGCCTGCTGCGCCAGTAACTCAGAACGAATACCCGCTTCAAACTTCTTAGGTGTTAATCCATTTTGCTGCAAAAGCTGATCATACAACTCCTGAGAAAACTTGCCCCCATTCTGAAATGTCGGCATACCAGTAATGTAAGTAGCAAGCTGTGTGTTATTGATAGCGTAGTTGGCACGTTTCAGCTCATCATCCAGCAATTGCTGATTGATCAACTGATTGAGCACCATCAGTTTCACTTCAGGACTGTCTAATTGCTCCTGATCAACCTTGCCTTCAGATTGCATTCTGTTACGCAAATTCTGCATTGCATTTGAATAAGCCTGAATTGAAACCTCATTGCCATTTACTTTAGCAACTGCAGCGTTGTTTCCAGCCTGACTTAAATATGAATCAATCCCAAATAAAGCAAACGGAATTGTGATTAAAGCCAAAATAGCCTTGCCAACCCAACCTTTGGCAACAGAACGGATACTCTCTAACATAAAACTCTCTTCTTAAATTCTTACTGACCAGAAAAAGCAAACCCATGCCATGCAACGACCAGTTGCAACTAGCCCTTAAATATATCACAAGTTGTGATAATGGGCGCATAAAATCAGTGAACGTAATATCTAGTAACAGCCATAGTACAAACCGAATCCAACACCTAATACTGATCGCAATAAAAAAAGCGAGTCCTAAGACTCGCTTTTTAAATTTGGCGGAGTGGACGGGACTCGAACCCGCGACCCCCGGCGTGACAGGCCGGTATTCTAACCAACTGAACTACCACTCCAACTTACAAACAGCTCAAACAACCATGTATTCACTCAAAACAATACATTTAAAACTTTAGTTCCCAGTGACTGGCGCGTCAAGGGAGCTGGCTAACGCCACAAAATTAAAGAGCGCCTGTATTACAAGCACTCTTTTGTGACAGGTGTTAGATGTAACTAAAACTACCGCTGGATTTTTGGTGGGTGCTAACGGGGTCGAACCGCTGACATTCGCCTTGTAAGGGCGACGCTCTACCAACTGAGCTAAGCACCCTGCTATCCAGCAAAGATCGCTAGTTTACAGCATCTTTAAGCGCTTTACCAGCCCTAAATTTAGGAGAGTTTGCAGCCTTAATTTTAATGGTCTCACCAGTACGTGGGTTGCGACCATTACGTGCTTCACGTTTGCCCACGTAAAAAGTACCGAAACCAATCAATGTTACCAAATCACCTTTTTTAATTGCTTTTGTAATCGCTGCTGTGGTTGCATCGAGTGCACGACCAGCGGCAGCTTTTGAAATACCTGCAGCACTTGCAACTTCGTCAATCAGTTCTGATTTATTCACGTGTAATCCCCTCTCAAGGTATTGTTAAATAATACGGATGTATGACTAGGTAAATCCCGTAACAGATTTATATCAAGCCTATAAAGGCTGTGTCAAGCGTTTATACGTAATATCACACACTTATTTTTAATGTTTTACCGCACCCGATGCTGGCGGTGTACTTTCTTTAGTATTATCCACCACTTGCACTTCCGGCTCCACCAACGCTTTTGTCTGGGGTAGCGCTTCCAATGGTGCTGGCTTTGTTGCCAATGCCAGATCCAGCACATCATCAATCCATTTTACTGGGTGAATATCCAGATGGTTTTTAATATTCTCGGGAATATCAACCAAATCTTTCACATTCTGTTGCGGTATCAATACCGTCTTAATGCCCGCACGATGTGCAGCTAGGAGCTTCTCTTTCAAACCGCCAATAGGGAGTACTTCACCTCTCAAGGTAATCTCACCCGTCATTGCAACATCCGCGCGCACTGGAATACCCGTCAGGATTGAGACCAATGCCGTAGTAATTGCAATACCTGCACTCGGCCCGTCTTTGGGTGTCGCACCTTCTGGAAAGTGAATATGAATATCATTCTCTTCATAGAAGTTGCTGGCAATCCCCAGTCGACTTGCACGGCTACGTACCACGCTCATCGCGGCCTGGGTAGACTCTTTCATCACATCACCCAACTTACCTGTCGTGGTCGTCTTTCCTTTGCCTGGTAATAACACCGCTTCAATGGTGAGCAACTCCCCTCCCACCGAGGTCCAAGCCAGACCCGTGACCTGACCAACCTGATTTTCCTTGGCTGCCACCCCGAAATCGTAACGCTGCACGCCTAGGTATTTATCTAGATTTTTAGGGGTAACATTAATTTTTTTCGTGGTTTTAGCCGCTTTTGCTGTCAATAATTCTTTTACCACTTTACGGCATACCTTTGCCACTTCCTGCTCTAATCTGCGCACCCCTGCCTCGCGCGTGTAATAACGTACGATATCGCGAATTGCGGCCTCACTCACTTGCAGTTCCAACTCATTCAAACCATGAGATTTGAGTTGTTTGGGCAACAAATAACGTACTGCGATATTGACTTTCTCGTCTTCGGTGTAGCCTGATAAATTAATAATTTCCATACGATCCAGTAATGGCGCAGGGATATTCATTGAGTTCGCGGTTGCCACAAACATCACATCAGATAAGTCATATTCAACCTCGACATAATGATCCGCAAAGGTATGATTTTGCTCAGGATCTAGCACTTCCAGCAATGCAGAAGAGGGATCTCCTCTAAAATCCTGGCCGAGTTTATCTACTTCATCCAGCAAAAAGAGTGGATTTTTAACGCCAACTTTGGTCATGCTCTGCAAAATTTTACCTGGCATTGAGCCGATGTAAGTGCGCCTGTGCCCGCGAATCTCAGACTCATCCCTGACGCCACCCAGCGCCATACGCACAAACTTGCGGTTAACCGCTTTGGCAATACTCTGGCCCAAAGAAGTTTTACCCACACCAGGAGGACCTACCAGACACAAAATGGGCGCCTTGATCTTATCAACACGCTGTTGTACTGCAAGGTATTCGACAATACGTTCTTTGACTTTCTCCAAGCCAAAATGATCCCCATCCAAAATCACTTCGGCCTTAGCTAAATCTTTACTGATTTTCGTTTTTTTCTTCCAAGGTAAATTCACCAGCGTGTCAATATAATTACGCACGACTGATGCTTCCGCAGACATCGGTGACATCAATTTTAGCTTTTTTAACTCACTGGAAACTTTAGCCAGTGCATCTCTGGGCATGCGCGCTTCTTCAATGCGTTTTTCAAGCTCTTCCATTTCGGCATTTTCATCTTGCTCGCCCAATTCTTTTTGAATCGCTTTAACCTGCTCATTCAAATAATACTCGCGTTGCGTTTTTTCCATCTGCCGTTTTACACGGCCACGAATACGCTTTTCTACCTGAAGAATATCAATTTCGCCTTCCATTAGGCGCAACAAGTGCTCCAAACGCTCTGCAACGTCAAACATTTCCAGTATTTTCTGTTTTTCTTCAAGCTTGAGCGTCAAATGTGCGGCAATGGTATCTGCCAAACGGCCCGCTTCATCAATACTAGCTAGTGAAATTAAAATCTCAGGCGGGATTTTCTTGTTCAATTTCACATATTGGTCAAATTGCGCAAACACGGTGCGCATCAACGCCTGTATTTCCACATCCGTAACGGAGTCTGCAATTAGATCAGCGCGTGCAGCGAAACACTCTTCAGTTTCGGTGAACTCACTGACGCGCGCGCGCTGCACACCTTCCACCAGCACCTTCACTGTACCATCTGGCAATTTGAGCATTTGTAGCACGGTCGCTACCGTGCCTACTTCATGCAAATCATCGGCCTCAGGCTCATCTTTATTGGCGGACTTTTGCGCCACCAATAAAATCTGTTTGTTACCCTCAGAAGCGATCTCAAGCGCTTTGACTGATTTGGCGCGCCCGACAAAAAGAGGGATGACCAAATGCGGATATACAACGACATCACGCAATGGTAATAATGGCAATAAACCACTATCTGGACTGTACGAAGGTAATAACTGTGCCATGAATAGAATTCCAAATTTACGCTAACCGTAGTTAGGCTTTAATTACACAAAAATGCGATTGATATCAGTATTGATGGGGCTATTTTGCAGGAGTTCAAGCGCCAACCCATATTTAAGCATTATTTATTTGCTTAAAACACCTGATGCGTCAAAAAAATAATAATAAATTTGAACTGGCCTTTAAATGCACGCAGTAAACGCTGTTAAATTTTAAGTGCAAGGATAACTTAAACGGGTTGTTAAAAGACAAATGGATTGCCTGATTGGCAATCCATTTTTTCTGCAGGGACTCACATGCAAACCTAGCTAAAGTTAAGTGCCTGCTACACAGCCACCTCATCAGCAGGCTTATCTTCGTAAATCAAAATAGGCTGGCTATCACCGCGAATCACGCCTTCGTCTATCACCACTTTGCTCAAACTCTTCAAAGATGGTAACTCATACATAATTTCAAGCAAGGCGTGCTCCATGATTGAGCGCAAACCACGCGCTCCAGTTTTGCGCTCCAAGGCTTTTTTAGCGATTAACAGCAAGGCTGACTCTCTAAACTCCAGATCAACCCCTTCCATCTTAAACAACTTGGTGTATTGCTTGGTTAAAGCATTTTTCGGCTCGGTCAATATGGTCATCAGAGCCGCTTCATCCAGGGACTCTAAAGTTGCCACCACAGGCAAGCGACCAATAAACTCAGGAATCAACCCAAATTTTATCAAGTCTTCTGGCTCTACATCACGTAGCACTTCGCCTACTTGGCCAATTTCGACCTTACTTTTAACTTCAGCGCCAAATCCAATACCGCCTTTTTCTGAACGTAAGCGGATGACTTTTTCCAAGCCATCAAAAGCACCGCCGCAAATGAACAAAATATTGGTGGTGTCTAACTGTACGAATTCCTGATTAGGATGTTTACGTCCGCCCTGAGGAGGAATGGAGGCGACCGTTCCTTCAATTAGCTTGAGTAGTGCCTGCTGCACGCCCTCTCCAGACACATCGCGCGTGATGGATGGGTTGTCGGACTTGCGTGAAATTTTATCGACTTCATCGATGTAAACGATACCGCGCTGCGCTTTATCTGTATCGTAATCACACTTTTGCAACAGTTTTTGCATGATATTCTCGACATCTTCACCCACATAACCTGCTTCAGTGAGAGTGGTGGCGTCAGCCATGACAAATGGCACATCCAGCAACCTTGCCAGGGTTTGTGCGAGCAGTGTTTTGCCTGAGCCCGTTGGACCAATCAGCAGAATATTGCTTTTAGCAATCTCCACTTCGTCTTTTTGACCGCCATTAGAGAGATTATTATGTCCTAATCGTTTGTAATGATTGTAAACCGCAACTGCAAGGTTTTTCTTCGCGTGCGTTTGCCCAATCACATACTGATCTAAGATCTTGCAAATTTCCTGAGGCGTAGGCAGGCTTGTATCGGTTGATTTAAGCCCGTCGGTGTCTTGAATTTCTTCTTTGATGATGTCGTTGCATAAGTCAACGCACTCATTGCAAATGAATACCGATGGTCCCGCAATCAATTTTTTTACTTCATGCTGACTTTTGCCACAAAATGAGCAATAAAGCAATTTATCGTCGTCGGCTTTACTCGCCATGCGTAATATCCTAATTTAATATTGTAATGACTTAAAGACAGTGAACACAGGGCTTTTGATCAAGCCAATTCAGCAGATATGGCGCTACACAGCCTCTTTACGATTGCCGATGACTTGATCTATCAATCCATAATCTACAGACTGCTGGGCACTCATAAAATTATCACGCTCAGTGTCGCGGTCTATTTCTTCTGCGGTCCTGCCAGTATGATGCGCTAATATATCATTAAGTTTCGCGCGCAGATATAGAATTTCTTTGGCATGAATCTCAATGTCGGATGACTGCCCCTGAAAACCGCCAGAAGGCTGATGAATCATGATGCGGGAGTTAGGCAAGCTGTAGCGTTTGTCTTTGGCGCCTGCCGCTAGCAGAAATGCACCCATACTTGCCGCCTGACCGATGCACAAAGTGCTCACATCAGGTTTAATAAACTGCATGGTGTCATAAATCGACATACCAGCAGTGACCGAGCCACCAGGTGAATTGATGTAAAGGGAAATGTCTTTATCTGGATTTTCAGCTTCTAGAAACAGCAATTGCGCCACGACCAGATTCGCAGACATATCATTAACGGGCCCTACCAGAAAAATCACACGCTCTTTTAACAAGCGTGAATAAATATCAAATGAACGCTCTCCGCGGCCACTTTGCTCAATCACCATCGGGATATAACCTAATCCCGTGGTTGCAAGTTCAGATTGTGCTTGTGATGGCTTGTTGAGCGTGTTCATTTAAGCATTTCCCATTAAGTCGTCAAATTTTACTTTTTTGTCTGTTACCTTGACTTTGTCAAGCACCCAGGCCACGGCATTTTCTTCAGTAGCGAGCGCTGCGGGCTCATCCAAACGTTTTGGATCCGCATAATACCAAGTGACGACGTCTGAGGGGCGTTCGAAGCTTTGAGAGAACACATCAACCATGGCACGCACTTGATCTGCTGTTGCATGCAAGCCGTTCACATTAATTAAATCACCCAAAATCAAACGTAACTTGGCACTGCGCTTAGCCTGATCTTCAAACATAGAAGGCTCGAGCTTGACATTGGCCAGATCAGCACCGCGCTGTTTAAGATTTTGCTCGGTAGTCTGCATCATGCGATTAATCTCGCTCTCCAGAATGATACGTGGGATTTCAAACTCCGCGTTATCAACTAAGGCTTGAAAAACCTGTTCTTTAAGCTTAGCACTGACACGTTTTGCAACTTCCTGTTGCAGGCTCTCAGCCACTTCGGCTTTCATTTTTTCCACATCACCATCTTCAACACCTAAGCTTTTTGCAAAGTCTGCATCAATTTTAGGTAACTTAGGTTGCGATACGCTGATAAAACCCACTTCATAGGTAACTGTTTTGCCTGCCAACTGCTGAGGGTTATGATCTGCAGGGTAGGTAATTTCGAAAGTTTTTGTAGCCCCTGCTTTTTCGCCGACTAATTCATCGTCAAAAGACGCTACGCGACCAACTTCACCCAACACCAGCTCAATGCCTTCATCCCCTGTAGATTCAACCTCCTGACCATCAATAATAGCTTTCAAGGTGACATTCACACGGTCACCCTTTTTTGAGGCACGCTTCACTGGCTCATAAGTAACGCGTTGCTGAACCAGCACATCCAAAGTCTTCTTAACGTCAGCCTCACCGACTTCTAATACTGGGCGTTCAATCTTAACTTTGGACAAATCACCAATGACAACTTCAGGGAAAATTTCAAAGGTTGCGACATATTCTAACTTCTCTGACGCAGCATCAAATGGCTGATGTTGAATATTGGGAAAGCCTGCTACGCGCAACTTCGCTTCCTCTACCGCCTCGCCAAAACTCTTCTCTACCGCACCTGAATACACCTCATCACGCACTTGGTCACCATAGTGCTGGTTTACCAAGCCGATAGGTGCTTTACCTGGCCTAAAGCCGGAAAATTTTGCAGTGCGCGCAATTTGACTTAAGCGTTGCTTAATTTGCGCTTCCAGAGGTTGTAGAGGAACACTAATTGCGATTCTACGTTCCAGGTTGCTGAGGGTTTCAACATTCAGAGCCATGCTGTCATTCCTAAATCTTAACCGCATATCAAAAATCAAGCGCCCTAGGTGAGCGCTTGAATATCATCATGCTTTATTTTAAAGTTGGTGCGAAAGGAGAGACTCGAACTCTCACGCCTTGCGGCGCTGGAACCTAAATCCAGTGCGTCTACCAATTCCGCCACTCTCGCCAGGTAGTTAACGGCACTATGCATGCCGTTTAGATAATTCGCTATTGTATCCCAACTTTTGAAAATCAGAAAAGACATAAATTAAAAAAGCTGAATTTATCATCAACATTTCCTACCAAGCTCGAAGAGACTATAAATGTGTAGCAGATTAAACTGTGATTGTGCGAAAATAAGTCCTTAATATAAATATAAAGCTTTAATGACAGGTGAATGACTATGCCCAATACGATTAATCAAAATGAAATCAATATGCTACGCACTGAGTTAGAATTGCTGATGCGTGAACGTCAGGCATTGTTAAAAATTGCAGGAGTTGCCGCAGGCCTGGTTGCAGAAATGGACAGCCATAATTTACCCATTGCTTTGGTTGAGGCGGCTGATATTTTAGCCACCTCCATTAACCAGCTAAATGAAGAAACACTGCAGGATGCTTTAGATGCAGTGCACGCTGAAATTATTTAATTAGTCGGTAGTTAAGCATCCGTACTGACTAATTAAATTTAGATAAATCGCATTACCATGACTCGGTGTGTCTTATTAAAATTGAGCAATAAGCGCTTACTGCGAATGGGGCTTTTATGTGTCAGTTTTGTTTTAAGTGGATGTAACTTCCAAACTTACACGGCTAAGCCCATAGACGTACATCAGATTAGCCAAAAAATCAGCCAAAAAAATCCCCATGGCGATGAGTTCAATCAGTTTTTAATCAATAACGGCTACCCTGCTGAACAAATACCCGTCAAAAAATGGGGAGTGACCGAGCTAAGTTACTGCGCGATTTTTTTTCATCCTAGCTTGGATGTTGCGCGCAGTCAGTGGCGCGCAGCCCAGTTAAAAGAAGCAACGGCTTCTGGCAGGCCGCTACCTGCAATCAGTACCAATTTAGGCAAAAGTAACAATGCCAATGATGATATCAGCCCTTACCTCTTTGGCCTGAGTATTGACATTCCCATCGAAACCGCGAACAAACGCGACATTCGCATCGAGAACGCAACACATCTATCACAGGCAGCCAAGCTTGAAATCGCCCAAACGGCATGGGGCTTACGTCAGCAGGTAGCCTCTGCCTTAACAGGCTATTTCAGCAACCTCGCGCAAATTGAAGTGCTAGAAAAAGAAGTCACACATCGAGAAGCCCTGCTGGCAATGTATCAAAAGCGGGCAGAATTGGGAGTGGCATCCAGTCTGGAAGTCAGTACCGCCAAGTTACAATTACATGCTGTTCAAAATGAATTAAACGGCAAAGTGCACCACACACCCGTTTTACTTGCACAATTAGCCAGCAACACAGGCTTGCCACTTCAACTGATTCAACACATGCCGCTCGCTGACAGCGCAGATGCTGAATTGATAGCCAAGCATCTAAATGCTGACAACCTTGCTATACAGTCTGACGCTCTGCTCAATCGTTTAGATATTCGTGTTGCCTTGTCGCGTTATGCTGCTGCCGAGGCGAAGCTGAAGCTGGAAGTCGCCAAGCAATATCCAGACTTAAGCCTCAACCCAACTTATACCTACGAGTTTGGAAACAAAATATGGTCACTTGGCATCTCAGGATTGCTGACCCTGCTGAATAAAAACAAACTGGCTATCGCCGAGGCAACACAACTGCGTGAAGTTGAAGCGGCACAATTTGAAGCCTTACAAAACAAAATCATCAGTGATGCCACGTCTGTGATTGTAGCACTTGAAAAAGCCAAACAGATGCTCCATCAGCAAGCTGCACTGTATCAGCGCCAGCAACACCATACTGAAAAAATGCAATCAAGATTAAATGCAGGCGAAATTGATCGATTAGAATTTACCATGGCTAAACTAGAAGAAGTCTCATCAGAGAAAAGTCTGCTATTGGCTAAATTTCAGCTATTATCCGCCTTGCAAGACGCCGAAACCTTAACACAAAAACCACTGGGCACTCATGCAAGTAAAAGCAACACAACCTTGATAGATAGGCTTACAGACCGTGCGCCGCCAAAGGAATCTCTTTAGCTCCATCAGGAATCAAAAATGAATCGTAAAGTAGCCATCATTATCGGATTACAGGCTTTTTTAATTGTCATGTTATTTTGGCTATTGGTATTTTATGGCAAAGATGAGTTTGAAGCTTTAAACGTGCATGATGACGATGAGATTGAAACACCTCAACGCGTGATTACTCAGGAGGGTGCCACTACCATTAACATCAGCGCAGCCACGCAAGTGCAAAGCGGCATTTACACAACCCCCTTATCAGCAAGCGCGCATCAGGCAAACGTCAGCACCTATGGCAATGTGCTGAGTATAGAGAGCTTGATTGAGCTGCGCAGCCGCTACCTGAGCGCCAGCAATGAAATGGAGGCCATCAAGGCTTCGCTAATGCACAACAAGAACGAATGGCAACGCTTTAAAACTTTAAACCTGGATGACAAAAATATGTCTGATAAGGCGGTTGCAGCGGCATTGGCTAATGTAAAGTCTGATGAATTAAGAATCAGCGGCATTGAATCTCAGCTTAAAAGCATAGAAGAAAGCCTACTACAAAGCTGGGGCAAACCACTCACGGTACTTGCAAAGCAAAAAAATGCAGGCACTTTGTTACAGGCACTGATTAGCAACCAATCAGTGCTAATACAAACAACGCTGCCATTTGACATTGCAGAACCCAAAGCCAATAGCACGATTATGGTGGCACCAACAGCGGCACCTTCACATACCATTAAAGCTAATTACATATCGCCCGCCCCTATCAGCAACAACACTATTCAGGGCAAAACTTATTTTTATGAAGCCAGTAGCGCGGAGTTACGCGCAGGCATGCAAGTCAATGCGATTACGGCCACTACAAACAAAAAAAGTGAGGGCGTCATTGTACCGAACAATGCCATTGTCTGGTATGCAGGCAAGCCTTGGGTTTACCAAAAGAAAGAAAACGATCTGTTTATCAGGCTACCCATCAGCACCGATATTGAGGTTGAAGAAGGATGGTTTTATCAGGGCACACTTCAACCTGATGATGAAGTTGTCACCAGCGGAGCGCAATTGCTGCTCTCAGAAGAATTCAAATCTCAAATTACCAATGAAAACGATGACTAGCTAGCCTGATATCAATACTCATCTCACAATACCTTTAAATATTTAGCTAACCCAATAAAAACAAGAAAGTTTATTGAATTAAAATGCATACTGAATATAAAACCATGATTTTCCGTCAGGAAACAACCGCATCATGATGTCGGCATTGGTCAGGTTTTCTGTACGTTTCAGCGGGGTGATTATCGGGCTCGCCACACTCATCGTTTTATATGGGTTATATAGTTTGTCACGCAGCAATCTGGATGTATTTCCTGAGTTTGCACCCACGCAGATCGTCATCCAAACAGAGTCCCCTGGCCTATCTGCCGAGCTCGTGGAGAGACTGGTCACGCAGCCGATAGAAACGTCCATCTCAGGCACAGTAGGCATTGAGTCCATGCGCTCACAATCCATCCCAGGATTATCGATTGTGACGATTATTTTTAACGAGAAAACGGATATCTATCGAAATCGTCAAGTCATTGCAGAGCGCTTATCTACACTCAGCAATCGCTTGCCCAAGGATATCACACCTAACATCACCCCACTGACTTCTTCTGCAAGCACGGTGCTCGGCTTCGGCGTCACTTCAAAAACACGTAATCTAACTGAATTACGCACACTGGTGGACTGGACCATAGTACCGCACCTGCTGGCTATTTCTGGTGTGGCAGATGTGAATGTATTCGGGGGTAACGTGCGGCAGTTTCAGGTACAGGCTGACCCTGAAAAAATGATTCGTTATGGCATTTCCTTACTGCAGATTGAAGAAGCTGTTAAAAAAGCCACAGGGGTGCGTGGCAACGGTTTTATTGAAAATCAAAATCAACGCATCGTGATTAACACTGAGGGGCAATCCACTACCCCTGAAAAGCTGGCTCTAGTCACCTTGTTGCATAAAAATGGCCAGACTATTCGGCTAGGCGACATCGGGCGCGTAGTCGAAGGTGCGGCGCCCTCCATCAGTGCCGCTGCCATAAATGAAGAAACTGGGGTTTACTTATCGGTTCAAGGCCAGCTTGGCGCGAACACCCACGGTGTCACCATTGCGATTGAAAAAGCCCTGCAGGAGCTCAAACCCACGCTGGAAGCAGAGCATATTACCCTGCATGAAGGCCTATTCAGGCCCGCCAATTTCATTGAAGTCGCCATTAAGGGTGTGCGTACCGACATTCTGATTGGTTCTATCCTGGTGATTACCATTTTATTTTTGTTTTTATTTAATGTACGCACCGCTTTTATCTCTGCGACCGCCATCCCGCTTTCACTGCTCACTGCTATCGTGGTAATGAGTTACTTTAATATCGGGCTGAATATTATGGTGTTAGGCGGCCTGGCCATCGCACTGGGCGAGGTCGTTGACGATGCGATTATTGATACTGAAAATATTTTCAGACGACTGCGTGAAAATCGCCTGCTGGACAACCCCGCACCCACTTACAAAGTTGTGTTTGATGCCTCCATGGAAGTGCGAAGCTCTGTGGTTTACGCGACGTTTATCGTCGCCTTAGTGTTTTTACCATTACTCACTTTGGGTGGCGTGGCTGGCAAACTATTTGCACCGCTTGGGATTGCCTACATTGCCGCTATTTTAGCTTCTTTACTTGTTGCGCTCACACTCACCCCTGCCCTCTGCTATTTAATGTTAGGCAAAGCTAAGCTGGATAATGAAGAATCTCCCATGATTCGTATGATTAAAAAATGGTATGTTTCCACATTGGGCACGATTGAGCAGCATTACAAACTCATACTCAGCACCAGCTTTATTTTGATTGCACTAGGCTTGGGGACACTTCCATTATTTAAAAACCAGTTTATCCCCGCGCTGCATGAAGGCCACTACATCATGCATATGACCGCTGTGCCTGGCACCTCCGAACATGAGTCTTTGCGCATAGGTAAAAAAGTCTCCGCCGTCATTCGTGAAATAGACGGCGTGAAATCCGTCACGCAATGGGTGGGCCGCGCACCGAATGGTGCCGATACTTTTGGCACTCACTACAGCGAGTTTGAAATTGAAATCGGCGCCATTTCAGGCCATGAGCAACGTCGCATCCTTGACGAAATCAGAGAGGCTTTATCAGGCGAGGAACAAGATACAGATGGTGACGGCATTGCTGAGGCTGGCTTTGTTGGAGTGAACTTTGCAATCAATACATTTTTAACCGAGCGCATAGAAGAAACTATTTCTGGCTATGCCGCATCTACGGTGATTAATATCTATGGCCAGGATTTAGATGCACTAGACCGTGATGCCAATGCTGTAGCCAACATTGTTTCCAGCATTCATGGCGCACATGATGTGCTGGTACAGTCCCCACCTGGTACGCCCGCGTTGGTTGTCCGGTTGCGTCCAGAAAAAATGGCACAATTAGGGCTACACCCGACTGATGTTTTGGATAATATTCGGGCAGCTTATGATGGTGTGCCAGTGACTCAGGTTTATCAGGGTAACCGTGTCATTGGAGTCAGCGTGATGCTGGATTTGGAGGCCAGGGACGACGTACAGGAAGCGGGTAATTTGCCGTTATTTAACAATGAAGGTAAGTTGTTCAGGTTACGCAATGTAGCTGAAATTTCACAGGAAAATGGCCGATCCAAAATCCTGCATGCTGGTGCCAAACGCATACAGACAGTCACGGCCAATGTGGTAGACCGTGATGTCGACGCATTCACCGAAGAGCTTAAAAACAAACTCAAAACTGACCTTGTGCTGTCAGAAGGCAGCTATCTGGAGTTTACAGGTGCAGCAGAAGCCAATGCCAAATCAAGAGAAGCGCTAATCCTGCAATCGATAGTGGCCGCCGTTACGGTATTCCTGATGCTATACGTTGCATTTGGCCGTTTGCGTAATTTATTGCTGACTTTCGCTAACTTACCCTTTGCCTTAATTGGCGGGGTCATTGCCGTGATGCTGACTGGCGGCTGGATCTCATTAGGCTCTTTGGTGGGTTTTGTAACGCTATTTGGGATTACTTTACGTAACTCCATCATGATGGTGTCACATTACCAACACCTAATTGACTTTGAACACTGTGTCTGGAATCTGGAAACCTGCATACGCGGTGCATCCGAGCGCCTACCCTCCATACTCATGACCGCATTAGTCACGGCATTGGGCCTACTCCCTCTGGCGGTAGGCAGTGGCCAGCCTGGACGAGAAATCGAGGGGCCAATGGCCACCATTATTGTGGGTGGGCTAGTGACTTCCACTATCTTAAACTTATTAATTCTGCCCACCATCATGCTGCACTTTGGCAAATTTGAAAAATCAGAAACTGCAGATATGTAACAAAAAACAGCAAATTCAATAGTTGAACCAACTGGTTAAACCAAATTACTCAACCCTGTCAGCGTCATATTTAATGTATTTAAATCTGGCATCTTCGTTGGGCGTGCCAGTGAGTGCGCCCCCTTCTTTGCCAGGCTGCCACCCGATGACTTCTTCAATCTTTTTTGCCAACTCAAAATCTTTATCCGTGATGCCTTTGGCATCGTGCGTGCATAATTTCACTATGACAAAGGCATAAGACACTGTTAAGTCAGGATGATGCCATGCAGCCTCCGCCAAATGGCCTATGGTATTGACCACCATCATGGTCGCCTTCCACCCGCTTGTTTTATATCGACGTCTTATCCAGCCATTTTCCAGATACCAATACGGCAATTCGGCTTTCAATCTGGCTTCAGTTTCCTGCTCTGAATATACAAAGGTAGAGGGCATAGGTTGACTCCTGGAATTGTTAGTTTTCGCTAAGCATGATGCTATTGTCTTTTAGTAGCTGCTCGTCTAAACCATTTGCGAATAGATGAAAGTCAGATTTATTCACAAGCCTAGTACCGTACTGTGCACCTGAAATAAACTCAGCAAAGCCAGCATCAATCAGCGCATCGCCTATTAGCCTATCAACAGGCAAAATGGGGAAATTTGCGTAAGCTGCTAACGATAGCGACTTTACTAAAATCAACTGC
Organism: Methylotenera sp.; assembly: GCA_028688575.1. Taxonomy (GTDB): domain Bacteria; phylum Pseudomonadota; class Gammaproteobacteria; order Burkholderiales; family Methylophilaceae; genus Methylotenera. The sequence goes on from JAQTXW010000015.1 coordinate 21,004, forward strand.
TCTGCTGCAATCTTATTGGCTAACCAAGCGCTCAGGCTGTCTGAGGTAATTTGCCAGTTTTTAGGGATGCGTTCATCTGCCAACACCATCTTACTGGGTAGCCATACCATAGCTCTATGTTGCCAGCCTCGCTCTGCGATTTCAAGCTCACTGCTTGCAGTTACAAGTCCTGGACACATGCCAGCTAATAATAAACCAAATTGATCCATCGCTATCAAGGCAAGCTCATGTGCCACTGCATCACTTACTTTTGTGCGTTGCTGCGCTTCGCGAACTGCATCTGCGAACAAGCCACCCCCTGGCACAATCACCACTTTGCCATCGCTGATTTTAATAAAAGTCTCAAGCCAGTGAGGCAGCTCAGGTGAACCAAGTAAACTACCCCCTAGTTTAACTACCCACATACACTATCCCCTCATGACAATGCAACGAGCCATATTCAACCTGTCTTTCTGGTAAAAAACTGCATCACCTTTAACATGCTAGATGCCTTATCCAGGGTTTCTGTGTATTCTTTTTCCGAAACAGAATCTGCCACGATACCGCCACCTGCATAAAAACTGATTTCACCATCTGCATCATTGGGCCCTGCTACATAAACTGCTGTACGAATCGCAATATTGGTATCCATATTGCCATCAAAACCAATATATCCAATGGCACCACAGTAAACACCCCTTCTGTTTGGCTCGAGCTCTTCAATGATCTGCATCGCTCTTAGTTTGGGAGCTCCAGTGATTGAACCGCCCGGAAAACATCCACGCAGCAGGTCTATTGCTGTTTTATCTTTCTGCAGTTCGCCAGTCACAATGCTAACCAAGTGGTGCACATTGGCAAAACTTTGCAGCCGAAACAGCTTATCTGCCTTCACCGAGCCAGTCACACAGTTTTTACTGATGTCATTACGCAGCAAGTCGACAATCATCAAATTTTCGGCTTTATCCTTGACGCTGGATTGCAGCTCCTTTGCATGCATCTCATCAGTTTCTGTATCATCTGCACGCGGTCTTGTACCTTTTATCGGGCGAGTTTCCACATAGCCATCCACCACCTGCAGAAAACGCTCTGGCGAACCTGATATCACGTGCATATTGCCTAAATTCATATAGGCCATAAAAGGTGCAGGGCTAATTTCTCTGAGCTTTTGATACGCCTGCCAAGCATCTCCTCGCGCGGATGCAGAGAACCTTTGCGCAAGATTAACCTGATAACAGTCCCCTTCGTGAATATAAGTCTGGATAGCATTAAAAGCCATCCCATAGAATTTTCTGTCCATATTGGAGCGTATGGCAGCAGTCACTTCAAACGGCTCTGAACTTCTCTCTGCGACATCATGAGCATCATCGAACATGGCGCATAGTGCACTCCAGTTTTCGCGCGTATGACCATCAAAGCAATTGGAAACCAAATGTGCGGTTTTATGCCGATGATCAACCACAACTGCCCAGTCATACAGGCCAATCTGCATCTGTGGAATAAAACCATCATCGTGTGCGATAGTATCCAGCCTCTCAATCCTGCGTGCTAAATCATAGCCAAAATACCCCACTGCTCCGCCCGAAAAAGGCCAGTCTGATTTAGTCGCCTGAAACGGCAGCATCGCGTCCTTAAGCAGTTGAAACGGGTCATCAGTTGATGAACGCGTTTCCCCATATGCAGATATCGTAGTGTTCTGCCCACTTGTAGAAAAAGTCATGAATGGACTGGCAACCAGAATATCATAACGGCCATATTGGCTGCCTGGCTCGCCAGTCAAGGGGTTGATGAGCTGAGCACTGTCCAGAAACATCGCCCATGGCAAATGCGCGACGCGTGCGAATAAACGTGCGCTATCACTTTGATAGCGCAACTGATGCTGTAATATACTCACTGCACAAGCCCTATTGAAGCCACTGCAAACGCAGGGAAACAAACCTTAGTCATTTCTTTTACTGCATCGCTTTCTGTATGAATAAATCTATTCACCGACACATAGTTAAAACCCATCTGCAGCGCAAGCTCTTTCACTAAAAACTCCCCTGCACCAGCACCCACTATTTGCGGGACTGTACAATCATCTAACAAAGAAATCTGCGTCAATATCGCCTGTTTAATCAAATTAAGCTGCAGATGTTTGAATACGCCAGCTAAATGCCGCCATGATGTCAATGGCGCATCCGCAGCATCTCGCCCTATCATACGCGCAATACGACGCGCACTGGCTTCTATATTTTTCTCTGCTCCGTCAGCAGTTTCAGCCATATTGTCCGACAACGGCAGATCCCCAGTCAGCGTATACACATCTGCAGTCGTCGCAAAATGCTCTGCAGCCACATTCACCAATTGGCCAGAAAAAGGAACTTTCTGTGCTATCGCCATCAACGGTGTGCGCACTACCCCCGTATAAACCAGCTCATCAAACTGCATGCGTGTAGCATCGCTAAAGCCACGCACACGCGCCCTGCCGCGGCTCACCATCGCAATATCAGTCGTTGTACTACCGATATCAATAAAAATTGCCTGCTCCGACTTTGCTGCTATGTATTGCACGCTCGCGAGCCAGTTCATTGATGCGATGTCAGCACTATGATGGCAAACCTCATCCAATGTCATCGCTCCCAGCTTGCCCGCATAGAATCTCACGCTTTGGTTTAACGTGCTCAGTTTCTGATGCATGGTCTGTGCAATCTGCATGACACCTGCATGGCGATCGGGAAATATATCGGCAAGTTCACCCGTCATCGTCACCACATGAAAAGCGGCGTTAATCTCACGCAAAACCATGTCAATTGCCTGCTCTAACTCATGTAAACCAAGCCATAATGGACAGTAGAGCTGTTTGACCGCCAGCACCTGCCCCTGAGCATCAAGCAGTACCGCTTTTAGATGTGCGCCGCCTACATCCCAGCCCATGACTGCAGGAGTCACCTTATACTCACTCATAGCTGAATTTCAACCTGCTTTTTTGCAATATTAGGCATCACGAACTGATCATTTAACACACAGTCCAGCACCAGCTTAGCTGGATTGCAAGCCAATGCTTCCCCCAGCCCCACGTAGCTTGTCGTTAGTCGCGGATTAATCTCAATGACATAAATCTTATTGTTATCTTCTGTATCCACAATCACATCCACACCCACATAAGCTAAAGCATCTGGCAGCATTTTAGCGATTTTTCTGGCAATCGTTTCAAAGCGTTGCCAATAAGGCAGCATACCATTCACTGTGATGCCCGTTAATTTAAAATGATTTCCCTCACACTTAACATGCTGACGGTTGCAACTCAACAACCAGGATTTACCATTGCGGCATAACATGGAAAAACTGGCAGCAAACCCCTGCTGATATGGCTGTGCCAAATAATGTAAATATCTGCCGTCCAGCGCTATCCAGTTTTTTAAATCATGGATTGATTCAAAAAACTGCACACCCTCGCAACCTGCACCATCTTCTGGCTTAGCCACCCATTTGCTCACATCCTGTTTGAGTAAATCATCAAAATAGTCAGGCTGCATCAAATCTTCACCTGCATGCACAGGCAAAGTATGCACATTGGCAGCCTGCAACGCCTCACAACATAATGTTTTACTGGTACCTGTAAGTGTTGCATCAAAGCCGCAACCAAGAAACAAAGTGCCTTGGTCATGTTTTTCATAACACAACTCGCTCAACTCTAGCAAAATACCATCAGATTCAGGCGCAACCAACCATACCAACTCAACTTGTTCCAAGGCCTCGGTAAAGACATCCTTGAATTTTCCAGGCACTACAGCCATGCTACGCGCAGCCAATGCCGATGGTTTTAGCCGTATGTCATGCATAGTGATGATTTCGACCTGATTCAGCACCGCCAAATCACGCAGCAATGCATCTCGCATGAGTGTACCTTCCTTTACCAATGAATCAGGCAGCACTTCTGCACCTAGGCCGCCAGCAGTGATAAACTCACAGACTAATATTTTTTTAAGTTGTTCGATGATGCAAATAATCCCAGTAATTGATCTTTTAGACGGCGTAGTCGTCCACGCCAGAAAGGGAGAACGCCAGCACTATAAAGCCATTCAGTCTCTACTTACGCATTCTAGCAAGCCATTGGATATTGTTGCAGCTTTACTTGAATATTTTCCATTTCAGCAGCTCTACATTGCAGATCTCAATGCCATTCAGAAATTCACACACACACCTAATAACTACAGGATCATCGAAAGTATTGCCAAGCTCTTTCCTGAGTTAGTGCTTTGGATTGATGCTGGCATCCACTCCATTACCGAGCTCGGCTCGTGGACAAAATTAAATGCCAAGCTTATTCTTGGTAGTGAGAATTTTTCAAACATTGATGAATACCTAGCGCTTAAGAAACTACTCAACAACCAGTTGATATTATCTCTTGATTACATGCCGCAGGGTTACATGGGACCGGAGCAGTTGATTCAAAGCACTCAATACTGGCCTGACGATGTGATTTTAATGTCACTGAGTCACGTAGGTGAAAACTCAGGTTGCAATACGCAATTGCTGGAAACATTTAAATCGTTCACTACGAAATACAAGTTATACGCCGCAGGCGGTATAAGAAACATGGAAGATTTCAAATTACTTCAGAACTACGGAGTGCACGGCGCTCTCATTGCAACCGCTTTACACCAAAAGCAACTTAGCTACAATCAAATCAATCAACTCATTGTTTAATATTAAAAAAGCCCGCTGATGCGGGCTTTTTTAATCAGACTAGATTAAATCTAGCGTTGGCTACTATTCCAGATTAGCATGGATAGCGCGCATGCCTTCTTCAGTCAGGCCTTTAGCGAAAATCAGATCAGCAATGGTTGCTTCCAGGAAAATCAATGTTGAAAGCTCAAATTGTGAGCCCATTGGCATGCCTTGTGTTAATGGGAAGCTGCTATCGTTACCGATTTGGATTGTTAAATCAGCAGCATCAGCCATCGGTGAAGATTTCTTCATTGAAATCACAACTAATTTAGCGCCGACTGATTTTGCTTTTTTCACGAAAGGTAATAATGTTTCTGTACCGCCAGAACCTGAAACCAGAACCAACAAGTCGCCCGCTTTAATGGCTGGGGTTACAACCTCACCAATCATGCTTACGTTGTAGCCAGCATGCACCAAGCGCATTGCAAAGAAACGTGACACCAGCAATGAACGGCCAGCGCCGCCGATAAATGTGCGGCCAGCACCTTCAACCAGTTTTAAAAGCTCCGCTGATTTAGAGTTGTCGGTTTCAGCCAGAATACTGGTGAGTTTGTCTAGAATTAATTTTTGACTACTACTCATGATGTCTCCTCGTTTTAATCTAACATTTTTTAATAAAAAATATCATATAAAAAAAATCCCGACCCATTACTGAGTCAGGATTTTTTATTCGCTCATTTCAATAACTGATTATTGAAATAGGTTGAATTAACCGTGAACGATAGCTGTGATTTCAGCAGCTGCAGCAGCTGGGTCAGCAGCGCCGTAGATAGCAGCACCAGCAACAACGATAGTTGCACCAGCGTCAACAACTTGTTTAGCAGTAGCCGCTTTAACGCCACCAGCAACTGAGATTTCAACGCCTAAGTTTAAACCAGCAACCAATGCCAAGTCAGCGAATGGTGTTTGGCCAGCAGCTTGTTGGTCAAGACCAGTGTGAACACCGATGATGTGTGCGCCAGCAGCAGCAACTGCTTTAGTTACAGCAGCTTTATCAGCAACGTTGATCAAGTCAACTTGTGCTTTTTTGCCGTATTTGTTAGCAACATCGATTACGCCTTTGATAGTACCAATATCAGAAATACCTAATACAGTAACGATGTCAGCACCAGCTTTGAAGAATGGCTCAGCTTCGTAGAAACCAGCGTCAGCTGTTTTTAAGTCAACTAAGATTTTGTTGTTTGGGAATTTAGCGCGCAATGTTTCAAGCAATTTGATACCGTTGTGCTTGATGCATGGTGTACCGATTTCCAAAATGTCCACGTGTGGAGCAACTGTAGTTGCCAAAGCAACGGTTGCGTCAAAATCTAATGAATCTAGTGCCATTTGGGTTAATGCCATGGTATTTTCTCCGATTAATAATTTTCAAGTTACTACTTTTATTGCTTATTTGCATGAAAGTCAATTTAACAGTTCGCACCGTTAAAATTAAATTTCATAATTCAAATTCAGTAAGTGCTAAATCTAGCGCTATAAAAACTGGACACTTATAGTAAATGCCCAGCCGTTATATGTCAATTATAAAGCGGCTAAATTAAGCTTTTATTACAAAATTGTTCTGATCTGAAAGCCTTCAGATTAAAGTTTTTCGCTTAATGCTGCTTCAAGTTTGTTTTGGTCAGCAACGAAACCGCGTATACCTTCAGCCAGCTTCTCAGTAGCCATTGCATCCTGGTTCAATGCGAAACGGAACTCTTCTTCTGTCATTTTTGCTGATGGAGTCTTAGTCGCACCGTTGTCTTTCAGCACTTGCACCAATGTACCTTCAGTGGCTGCCAAATCTTGCAACAGGTTTGGAGATACTGTCAGACGGTCACAGCCAGCCAGAGCGATCAGTTCACCTGTGTTGCGGAATGAAGCACCCATGACCACTGTTTTGTAGCCATGTTCTTTGTAATATTGATAGATAGCGCGCACTGAAACCACGCCTGGGTCAGTTTCCTGTGTGTACTCTGTTGTTGGGTTCTTCGCTTTGTACCAGTCAAGAATACGGCCTACGAATGGTGAGATCAGAAATACGCCAGCTTCAGCACATGCACGTGCCTGGCCAAAACCGAATAACAATGTCAGGTTACATTGAATGCCTTCTTTTTCAAGAATCTCACCCGCTTTGATGCCTTCCCATGTGGATGCCAATTTAATCAGCACGCGGTCTTTGCTTACGCCTGACTCTTCGTAAAGTTTGATCAATTTACGGCCTTTAGCCACCATTGCATCCAAATTGAAAGACAAACGCGCATCTACTTCTGTTGAAATGCGACCTGGTACTTCTTTAGTGATTTCAGTACCAATCAATACCGCCAGCTTGTCAGCAGCATTGTCAATTTGTTCAGCTTTGGTACCACCTTGCGCTTTTGCATAGGCAATCGCAGTTTCAATTAAAGGTGCATATTGCGGTAATTGGCTTGCTTTTAAAACTAATGATGGATTGGTTGTTGCATCTACTGGTTTAACTGCTTTAATCGCTTCAACATCACCAGTATCTGCCACGATAGTGGTCATCGCTTTTAATTGCTCTAACAAATTAGCCATTACTGCCTCCTAAAAGTTTATATTTAAATACATGTCTGTACAAAATCAAGTCGTACATTATATCTTAATATTACACTCTTTAAAATCAAATACTGTCACTAAACATTGCAGGAATAAGTGCGCGCCTCTCATTCTCCACTGGGCTGTTGGCTTTTCTACGCTCTAGGGGGAGTGTGATCACAAAGGTAGCACCATGCCCCTCTACACTGCTGGCCGTGATTCTGCCGCGATGTTTTCTAAGCGTAACACTCACAAAATACAAACCCAAGCCGCTGCCTTCTTGCGCTTGATGTTCACCATCGGCGCGGCTAAATCTTTTAAAAATTTTGGTGATTTTTTTAGCAGGTATGCCTGGGCCTTGGTCGATCACTTTAAGCTCGACTGAGTTTTCATCACTTGCGAGCAGCACTTTTAGCTCACTCTGTTCGGGCGAATATTTCACCGCGTTTAATAACACATTTGAGATCGCACGTAGCAGGAGACCGAAATCACCTCTTACCCACAAAGGGTCTTCTGGTAAACGCGTGCTTAATTTAAGCTGCTTAATTAATGACAATTCGTAAACATCGTCCACAGCCTGCTGGATCAAACTCACTATATCCAACTCCTGAAACTTATTCACATTGATCATTTCAGCCCTCGATGCTTGCAGAAACCCCTCAGCCATCGCGTACGCACGCGTAATCATCTTCCCCATGCGCTCGGTGTATTTATTGTGTTCAAACTTATCCAGCAACAGCATCGCAGCACCGAGTGGCGCTCGAATATCATGCGATATAAAGGTAAGGGTGTCACTCCTGCTTTGATGTAAGTCACGCAAGTGCTTTGCAGTCAATTGCACTCTGGAAATCCTGGACTGCAGCGGATCCTCATTCGCTGCGGCATTTTCTTCCTCTTGCTCCATTCCTAAGGCTGCCAGTTCATCGCGCAGATTCTGCAACTCCCTATCTAAGAACAATTGTGCAGAATCCAATCTACGCCATCTCCACATAGGATAAGCAAGCAATATCGGCAGTAAAGCTCCTAATGGCGGGATCCATACACGGAATACCAGAACGCCAACCAGCAGGATACCAGTCACTGAGATTAGATATAGCAGATTCGCCGCCAATGACTGGATAGGTGTCAATTTCGGCAGCCACAGCAGCGGCAACACTGCCAGGAACACACACAGAATGGCCGCCACTGGTAAAGACGTGGTACGCGCAACACCACCAGCCGTGTGGCTAAGCAGCTGCACACCCTCATAAAACAGTCGATCAAGACAGAGAGGCTCAGTAGCTAACGACAACAATAACGATAGAAAAACCAGAACAGCTGCCGTATAAATTTTGTCATTCAGTCTCATACCAATTACGAACATGTCCTTTCAGGCTTTTCTTATTGTTTTCACTCGCTACCATACGTTTTAGCTGCTGGATAACTTATTCAAAGACTTACAAGTGCGATTTATCCTACTGAAACGCACACTTTAACCAGACTCTCTCAGTTACGCTCTAAACGGTAACCCTGCTGATAGATAGAAGTTAATTTCCAGCCATTTTCGGGGACAAGTTTTAATTTAGAACGCAGATGACTGATATGCACATCAACCTTGCGCGTTTCCAACTCCGAGATGGCACCCCAAACCACGTTCATCAAGTGTGTTCTTGACAGCAATACGCCTTCATTTTTAAAGAAATAAAGCGCCAGATCAAACTCCTTGTCTGTTAATTTAACCTCTTCACCTGCAAGGGTAGCCACTCTTGATTTAGTATCCAGTTTTAATGCGCCGTACTCATAACACGCTTCAACCTGAGACTGGCTAGCAACACGCCGTAATAAGGCATTCACACGTGCCATTAACAAGGCGCGACTCGCTGGCTTAACCACATAATCATCTGCCCCCGCTTCCATCACGCGCACAATATCGTCTTCCTCTGAGCGGCCTGTGAAAAAGATAATCGGCGGGAGTTTATTTGACCTTAACTTAACGCTCACCATAACATCAGGGCCCTCCATATCAGGCAATGCCCAATCAAATATGAAAAGATCATACTGCACGTTCGGGAACTGCCTTAAAAAATCCAAACCGGTTTCAAAGTGATCCACTTCAAAGTGAGCTTCCTCCAGCCATTCAATGACAGTTTCAGCAAAGGCTAAATCATCTTCTAACAAGGCTATTTTCATCTTGATTTTTGTTCCACAGAGTTAACACATGCACGCGCTATTGAAATTGAATTAATCAGCACTTATTAATTTTGGCTAAGGCAAACATAAGCCTTGTTAAAAAGACGGAATAATATTGCATAGCATTGTAACGATTTAATCAAGCTTCACCAACCAAAGCGCCTCATTTACAGTGTAGCCAACCGCAGTATATTGTCGACAAACAGCGTCGCCACCACCAAGTCTGCACTGGTGCCTGGATTAATTCCGCGCTGCTTGAGCGAGCGATCCCAATCCAGCAAGCGTTTTTGAATAAGTTTAGGATTTTCAAATAACCAGTAGTCTGCTTCAAAATCAAGCGCTTCATCCATCAACTGCTGTGCAACAAGCGCACCGTGTTTTCTGAGCACATGGGTATCTGGATGCTGTGTTAAAAAAGCTAGATAAATTGCCGTGGTTGCCCACGCTTGGTTGTCCCACTTGAACATTGCCTCTTGATACTTAGTTAAACCAAACTCCAGCACATCACTGAACTGGTTAGCGTATTGCCAGGCAATACGATCTTTCTGCTGCGCGTAACGCATCATTTCCAACAAATTAATTGTTACATCATCATGCACATCATGCGCGCTAGAATCCCCCAAGCCAGCAGGATTTGCCATTGAAATTGATTGGGCCACCAATGTAGCATCTCGATTACTCAGTTGTGACAGTGTTTGTGCTAATGCGCCTGAAAAATCCTGAGCCTCATCAGGTATTAATACAGCATGCGCCAGCGGAGCGCACAGCAACAGCAAACCCAAATTGGTGTTCTGACCGACTGCATTTTGTGTCGCCTGCACCGCATAAAAAACACGCTCACCTACTGTGTAATCAGGTATTGCAATCACATTAGCAGTCACGTCTGCGCTCTTAATAAAATCATGCACAGTCATGCCATGACCATCGGCAAAGACATGGACGTTTCCAGGTTTAACTGCCTGCAATTCAGCCATACACGCTGCTTGATAAGCCACAGCCAAATCTGCGGATAATACCTGCCTCACAACATGAACCTCATTATTTTCCTAATTTACTCAAAAAATCATCGACCAGCATTTCAGCAATATTGAACTCGGTGACACTCTGCAACCCACGCCAGGCTGGAATACTATTGACTTCCAGCACGGAGTAAGCGCCATCCGCAGCCTGAATAATATCAATACCACAGTAATCAATATCCACCGCCTTTGCAGCCGCTAGCGCAAGTGCAACCATGGGCTCATCAGGCACTAGAAACTCACACCGCCCGCCTGCTGCTACATTATTGACAAAACCATCGCCATGCCTGCGCATGGCAGCAATCACCTTACCACCGATAACAAACACACGATAATCATGGGAAGTGCGAGCTGACTCAATGTACTGCTGAAGATAATACACACCATCAACATATTGCTGCATAGGTACAGGCAAAGGCTCATGAGCCAGCAATTTACGCACACCCTGCCCCTGAGAGCCAAATAGCGGCTTTATCACCAGCTGTATTTTGTTTTGCAAGGCTTGCTCGCGTATTAATGCAATTTGCGCTCGTGATTCGCACACCCAAGTTGCTGGTGTAGCAACATCGTACCTGCGCAGCAGAAAGCTGGTCATTGCTTTATCAACCGTGCGTTCAATAGCCCTTACATCATTATAAATAAGCGTGCCAAGACCGCTTAGCATATGTAATACATTCAAACGGGTAATCACTTGCGGCAAGGTGCCGCCAGCGACGCCTCGAACAAAAGCGGCTGGAGGAGCGCATTCAAAACCAGGAATAACGACACATGGGTTAGGCTTAGACAAATCAATCACGCAGTCTTGCAGTGACACAAACAATGCATCAACCCCACGCCTGGCAAACGCCTGCTTTAACTGGGAACCTTGCCAGCCTGCCTCATCGGTAAAAATGGGGAGTTTCAAACGCAAATAAACCCTGAAAATCTTTTGAACACACTTGGGAAATTAATTTAACATCTGGAGTTAATTAAATGTACCGGCGCTTAATTAAATGACAGTGCAATCAATGCCGCATTCAGCTGACCTGCTTCAAATACGCTACCTGTATCCACATTAGTCACTGTCACTTTAGCGGGTGAGAATAAAAGCGGATCAATTTTATAAAAATCCATATTGTAGAACTTAAATACTTCAGCAAAAGTTTTACCATAGTCCTTGGATGCGCTACTTGGCAGATTTTTTGCCAATTCCGCTGCAGCATGATCATCACCCCGTACCTGCAGGCTAACATCGCCGCCAAATAGAATGGCATCATTGGTACGTCCCATCCCCGTCATAAAATCTTTAGCCACAGGCGGCAATACGGCAATCCCAGTACCACTCACAATATACTCTAACGGAAAATGCAGCGTATGCGCCTTGTGCAAGGCCACCTCAAGCACCCTGCCTACGATTTGCACTACACCTGCAATGCTGGTGGTCGGCGTTAAAATAATGGTCAATCTATCCACAGGAATCTTCGTGTCACGCACGATTTTTTCGATGACTTCCTGCGGTGGAATTTTGTCAGTTTCCAGCACGATACATGTACTGTCTGCACTATCCTGATAATTCAGCTCTTTAAACAAATCTTCGCGCTGTGCCAACGCGCGCGCAGGGCCAGACCCCAGAGAAAAGAACTTTTCATGGCTCAAAGCCCAGCCAGCATACTGGCTTGCCAGACATGCTAGAACAGGCTGTGTTGAACTCACAGCGACTGCCTCATTCCAACCCGCAAAACGATGATCAGCCTGCAAAGAAACCACACCTAACCCGCCCATGCAAATCTCTGCAATCAGCCTGCCTGCTTCAGCGCTCCCTGCTGACTGAATCCCCGCATCTACAATCACACAGCCTGCATCATGCTTTGAGACCCCTATCCTTAACCGCTCAGCCTGTGTTATCAGTTGATGCACAAGCACTGCACTTAATTGGTTCACGCTAGGTTTAGATTGTGATGTAGATTGACTTTGCATGTTTTCCCTTTAGCTAAATTGACGAGTTACCACTGTTGTCCTGCAATAAACACTTAACCCTCTGCATCCTATTCTGCAAGCGATGCTTCACCTCCTGCAGGCTCACCCCACTGGCAACAACACTGCATATAGGCTCACCTTTTTGCACATGCACCACACCTTGCGCTGGTGGATTATCTTTAACCCAGACTGGCCATGCAAGCTTGGCATCATACGAAATTACTGCATCAGCATAAACAATCGCCTGTCCCTGATACGTCTCACTATAAGCGAACTTGGTTATTGTATCGCAACTATCCAGCACTGCTAGTTTTTTACATAGCAAAATATGCTGCTCAATAAGCTTGGGCTTTAACGCTTCGTATAAATCCAATGTTGCACTGAGTCTTGGGTTAACCTCCAATACATACAGTTGCTGTCGTTCTGCTTTCACCTGGTCTTGCCCGCTCGGTTTAGCAACCATCGCATCTAGGCTATTCAAGCCTCGCAGACCAAATTGAGCGGTAAGCTTCTTCGCGGTCTGCATGAGCTGCTGCTGAACATCGTGAGAGATTGGCGCCTCGCGCACTACCCCACCGTAACGAAAAGGGGCTTCTGGAGAGGGACTTATTAGCAGCTCATTAAACCCTACGGCTCTGATGTTACTGCCATCCGCCAGAAACAGCAAAGAAACAGGCAAACCTTCAATCCATTGCTGGTAATAACCATTACCAGCATTGAGGAGCTCTTTGCCAGACGCTGGCATAACGTGCGCGCCACCGCTACCGCCCTCCATTTTATATAAAAATTGGCCTAATTCGCTTTGCAATGGTGGCGTTAACAGCACCTTGGGGTGCAGGATCGCTAGATTTTTTAAGCTGGAGAAAAAGGAACCTGCACCTTTAACCGCCTTCACCACAGAAGGATAGTTTCCAATTAACGGCACATGATGAGCAATCTTATCAAGCAATGCTGGTTGAGCTTCAAAACCACTGCCATAGAGAAAACCCACAAGCTCACTAGGCATCCCTGAGTTGGGCAGAAGGCCCGATATCAGCTCCTGAAGCTTGATTAGCAGATCCCCTGCCTTAAAACCTGATGCATCAAAATCTGCAACCACCGCCTTGTGCGCAAGCGCCACAGTTTGGCGATCAGCAAAACCATCAATGACAAGCACGCAATATCCTGCAGCAGCTGCAGCCTCTACATAAGGACGTGCACATAACGCAATGATTAAGACTGATTTTTTAATATTTCGCGCGCCAGCTTGAAAGCCGCTAAAAACTCAAGATATTTAGGTTTTTCAAACGGCTGATCCGAAGGCAGCATGAGCTTGAGCAACTGGTGCTGCGTGGTATATTTCAGCTGTCCCACTGCGATTGCGCCAACACCATAAATTTGCGTACCTTCAATCAAAACCCCATCATCATTGAGCCCCACACCTTGCACACCTAATGGTGCAACAGCATTCACATCGGCGACAATCTTTAATTGTTTTGCAATAGCCAACTGCTCTTTACTGATGACCTGCACACCTGCCGCTGCCGCCGAAATCACAATTTCAGTTTGCGCTAAAATAGCTGTTTTTTTAGCTTCATCTGTGCCATCCACCACCTGCAAATTTACCTGGTACTTTTCATTCCAGGCCGCCACTTTAGGTGCTACGGCCTCAATCGAACTATGCGCAACCATTTGCACATTTGCGCCCTGCTGTGCCGCAATAATAGATGCACAACTGCCCACTGGACCTGTCGCACCAAATATACTGAGCGTTTTACCTGACAATTCTTCATTAAACTTGTCTTTTAAGTGTGCTTCCACTTTGGCAATCATTGCTGCGGCCGTTGTAAAAGCCCCTGACGGATCGGCAAATGCAGAACAGGCAAAGGGAGCAAACATCGCTTTCTTCGAGGCCTCCAGCATATCAATAGCCAAGTCAATATCACGTCCACCGATAAAAATCGCTTCACGCTTAACCCCTGACAAGCCACGTGAAAAGATCGCATCCTGAGTCAAACCAGTCACCTCGGTAAGTGCAACATTGGTGTAGGGCATAATTTTGTCAAAACCAGCATCAAATGCCATGTTGACATCAAACGGACTTGCATTCTTGGCTGCCGTAAATAAATGCAAAACGCTCGCTTTTTCCATTGTGCTTTTCCTTATCTGTTAAAAGTCTAAGATTGATGTATCCATTAAAACTGCTGATATCGAAATTTAATTGCTCACAGTCAATTCTGCACCATGATTAGATGCTGTGCAAATTTTCCATGTGAGTGTAGTTTCTTTAAATCGCGACTCTAACTGCAATAGCGTGTTTTGGGCATCCGCCTGCGTCTCAAATATTGCAAAACCCGTAGGCCCCCATGAGCTCTGCCCATAACAGGCGACACCTGTGTCACCAAGGTATTCCAGCACCTCTCCCACCTTTTTGCTTGCATAACGCCCGCCCTGCGCCGGGGCAAAATAATCGCCTATATACTGTTGCAGCACCTGAATACTTTTTCCAAAAGCCGCCAAATCACGCTCTACAACAGCAGGCATTGCTTGCATCAGCACATGACGACACAGGTGCGCAGACAGTGCCTCAGGAAAAGCGGGCAACTCATGAAATGCGATTATCTCCTGATTCCCGTGTATGCCTAGTTGACCTTCATCAAATATCAGCAAAATAGGCCAATCTTCAGGAAAATCATAACGCGCCAATACTGGCGGAATATGACCATTGTCAGTCAAGCAATGTCCGCCATCGACAATCAAGCCGCCAGTATCAAACGCCGCAATTCCCACCCCTGAACGCGCGCCACGGCTAGTGTAGCGTGCAATCTGGCGTGTATTCAGATTTAACTGATACAAATGGCTAACTGCGGTACCCACAGCAAGTGCCAGTTGCGAACCCGAACCTAAACCTGCATGCTCTGGCATTGCTTCATCAATATGAAATTTAGCAGCACCGGCCAGACCCAATTGGGCAAATAATGAAATCGCTATGTTCCGTACTTTATTCTGAATCGTCACGGGGACAGCAGAATGAGTGCTCACCTCGAAATCAGTTGCGGTTTCAGCGCACAACACTAAATTGGGTGCTGACAGGCTAAGTCCTATACTGCCATATTTTCGGCCCAAACTGCCATTCAAATCAAAAAACCCCATATGAAGACGGCCACTAGATTTAATCTTTACGCTGGCAGTCATGATAGCCCCCTAGCCCCAGCTTGATTATTGAGTGCGTTTTTTGATGATAAGTGTGTCATTAGTGCGTTATATTTTGTACGATTATTTAACATAAGCGCTTACATTTTAGCTGAGCATTGCCAATTTTGGCAGAGAATATAAGCCTCACTCATACAGATTGACATTTACGCAAATAAAAAAGATTTTGCGATTAGCACTGTTTTTCAGGTGACAACACGCCGATATTTAGGCAGAATAAAGTCTTACTAAGAATAATCTAATAGATTTAACTCCTCGGCTTTATGTGTTACATCGAAATTCACCCACTGCAACGCGCACATAAATAGCAGACTAGAAATTAAAAATTAGAAATTTAATCACTCGTTTGAACATCTAAGGAACTATCATGTCAGCCCACGTTATTCCATTTGAAAATTTACGTAATGTAGATGTCCCTTCTGTTGGCGGTAAGAACGCTTCACTAGGCGAAATGATTTCTCAGTTATCCGCAAAAGGTGTGCGAGTGCCTACTGGCTTTGCAACCACTGCAGACGCTTATCGCGAGTTCCTGGCGCAAAACGGCCTCGATGAAAAGATCAACGCAGAACTTGATAAACTCAATGTGGATGACACGCAAGCGCTTGCAATCTGTGGCAAGCAGGTACGCGAATGGATTATGGCGGCGCCATTCCCTGCTGCATTAGAACAAGCTATTAAAGAAAATTACGAAATACTGACTGCAAAATCAGGCAACGGCGCAACTTTCGCAGTGCGCTCTTCAGCCACTGCTGAAGATTTACCTGACGCTTCATTTGCAGGTCAGCAAGAATCTTTCCTGAACATTCAGGGGCTGGAAAACATTCTGCATGCAATTAAAGAGGTTTTTGCTTCTCTATACAATGACCGCGCTATTTCATATCGCGTGCACAAAGGTTTTGTACACGCGGATGTCGCCCTTTCTGCAGGTGTGCAGCAAATGGTTCGCTCAGACATCGGCTGCGCAGGCGTGATGTTCACGATTGATACTGAATCCGGCTTTAAAGATGTGGTGTTTATCACCTCTTCATACGGACTAGGCGAAACGGTAGTGCAAGGCGCTGTTAACCCAGACGAGTTTTATGTACACAAGCCAACCTTGGCGCAGGGAAAACCTTCTATTGTGCGCCGCACCATGGGCTCAAAACTCATCAAAATGGTGTTCTCTGATGCCACACAGGCAGGCAAAAGCACGCACACAGTTGAAGTTGACCCTGTAGACAGCGACCGTTACTCATTAAGTGATGCAGACGTACTGGAACTCGCACGCTATGCCATGACGATTGAGGCACACTACGGCTGCCCAATGGACATTGAGTGGGGCAAAAACGGCGTGGACAACAAGCTCTACATCCTGCAAGCACGCCCAGAAACCGTGAAGTCACAAGAGTCCGTGAATAACGTCACAGAAACTTTCACGCTCAACAAACATAACGAAAAACCACTAGTGGTAGGCCGTGCAGTCACGCAAAAAGTTGGTGTAGGCCCTGTGCGAATCGTACTTGACCCAGCACAGATGCATGAAGTGCAGCCCGGCGATGTGCTGGTAGCCGACATGACAGACCCGAATTGGGAGCCTGTCATGAAACGTGCCAGTGCTTTGGTCACCAACCGTGGAGGACGTACGTGTCACGCAGCCATTATTGCGCGTGAATTAGGCATTCCTGCTATCGTTGGCGCAGTCAATGCAACAGACGTGCTGCGTGAAGGCGAAATTGTCACGGTATCCTGTGCTGAGGGAGAGTCAGGGTTTGTTTACCATGGCGCAATTGAATATGACGTGAGCACCCAGGCACAAGCCGCGCTTGCCCCTGCGCCATGCAAGATCATGATGAACGTAGGCAACCCTGACATGGCTTTTGGCTTTGCCAAAACACCCAATGACGGCGTAGGTTTGGCCCGTTTGGAGTTTGTGATTAACAACATGGTAGGCATTCACCCTAAAGCGATTTTGAATGTTGACGCCATGCCAGCGGCAATTCAGGCTACGATTAAAAATCGTGCACGTGGCTACGCAAGCCCAAAACAATTTTACATCGACAAAGTTGCTGAAGGCGTTGCCACGATTGCGGCAGCGTTCTATCCAAAACCAGTGATCGTTCGTACTTCTGACTTCAAATCCAACGAATACAAAAAACTGGTTGGTGGAGAAATTTATGAGCCAGATGAAGAAAACCCAATGATTGGCTTCCGTGGCGCAGCGCGCTATATGGCGCCAGATTTTAAAGAGTGCTTTGCCATGGAATGTATTGCCATGAAAAAAGTACGCGACGAAATGGGCTTAATCAATGTAGAACTGATGATTCCATTTGTGCGTACTCTGGATGAAGCAAAAGCGGTCACAGAAATTATGGCTGCCAACGGCCTTAAACGCGGTGAAAATGGCCTGCGCCTGATCATGATGTGTGAAATCCCATCTAACGCCTTGATTGCTGAACAGTTCTTACAGTATTTTGACGGCTTCTCTATCGGCTCAAATGATTTAACACAGCTCACATTGGGCATGGATCGTGACTCAGGCATTCTGGCTGACGGTTTTGATGAGCGTAATGATGCAGTGAAAGAATTGCTCAAAATGGCGATTAGCACCTGTAACCGCTTGGGCAAATACGTTGGCATCTGCGGTCAAGGGCCTTCAGACCACCCTGACTTCGCCGAATGGCTGGTGGCACAAGGCATTAAATCCATATCACTTAACCCTGATACCGTAGTGAACACATGGCAGCGATTGACTAAGAAATAATCATTAACACAACAGGAATAGCTGATCATGATTAAGCGCACCGCGTTTTTTATCTCTGACGGGACAGGCATTACAGCAGGAGCTCTAGGTAAGCTGTTAGAGCACTTTCCTGGCACGCAATTTACGCAGGTGCGCCTGCCGTTTACCAACACGCTGGAAAAAATAAAACTAGCGCAGGATGCCATTCTCCACGCCACACAGGAAGATGGCGGTCGCCCTGTCGTTATTATGACGCTAGGTGATATCGCCCTGCGTCACGCAATTAAGCAAAGTAACGCTTATTTTATTGATTTATTTAACACTTTCATTGATCCTTTAGGCGTCGAGCTTAGCCAAAACCCTCTCACGGGCGCGGGCATTGCGCATAGCGTGATGGGCAGCAGCTATAACGAACGTATGGAGGCCGTTAACTTTACCCTCAACCATGACGATGGGATGACCAACTCTGGACTAGAAGAAGCGCAGGTCATTCTTGTTGGTGTTTCGCGTTGTGGTAAAACGCCAACCAGCGTTTATCTGGCAATGCAGTTTGGGGTAAAAGCGGCCAACTATCCATTAATACCAGAAGACTTTGAAAGAGGCACGCTACCTGCTGTATTACACAAGCATTTGAATAAAATTTTTGGATTAACCATTAAACCTGAGCGCTTGCATGCTGTACGCAATGAACGTAGAGCGGGCAGCTTTTATGCCTCTTTAGACAATTGCCGACAAGAAATCGCAACCGCTGAGAACTTAATGCGCAATGCAGGCATCACTTGGGCAGACTCCACCAGCCGCTCAGTAGAGGAACTCTCTGCCATTATTCTAGAAAAAATCCGCTACGCCACTACAAAAAAAGCTTAAGAAAAAAAGTTGGGGCTGTCCTAGATAACACATAAAATGTTGTAAGGACGACATGAGAAAGAACAGATTAAATTCAGCTAAGCAGGCTTAGTTAATAGAGCATTTTGTTACCGGGACGACGGTACGATGTGCAGCGGATCTGATTGGCGTTAACCGCAATACTGCAGCTTATTGATTGAACTTCCCTAATGCTTTAAATACTGTATCAGCGCAAGTCCAAACGCTGCCATCAGCAGTGCACCAAATAAATGACTCGCGCTGTGCAATGCCGCCAGGTAGTATTCCTGCTTGTGCAATAAGGTAAGGCTCTCGCCAGTAAAAGCTGAAAACGTAGTCAAACCACCCAAAAAACCTGTGACGACAAACAACCTCAGACTAGGATTTTCCAAGCCACCCAAGCCAACCAGGCCGATGGCGACCCCCATCAACAAACCTCCTGTCAAATTTGCAATCAAGGTACCGAGTGGCAAGCTAGGCATTAATGCATTCAAAGCCAAGCCAAGCCCCCACCTAAGCCACGCACCTAATGCGGCGCCTACGCCCACCGACAATATATTTGCAAAATTTATTGCATAATTCATGAAGCAACTCTCATATCCACATATTCATATAGTAAAATCATTTGTAATATTCTGTCACTTAAAATCTTGTGCAGAATTAAAGTAGGCTAGCCCTCCCAGAGAACTTTAGCGAGAAAGTCATGGCAATGAAAGTGTTATTTGTGAGTTCTGAAGTTTTTCCACTGATTAAAACAGGAGGGCTGGCAGATGTCAGCGGCTCATTACCCAACGCATTGCAAAAACTTGGTGTTGACATAAGAGTTTTAATGCCAGGCTATCCATCCGTGCTAGCGCAGCTTAATAAGCTAAAGACTATCGCACCGATAAAGCATTTACCCTATATTGGTCAGGCAGAGCTTCTGACTGGCAACATTGCAGGTACAGATACGCAAGTGTATGTCATTAAGGCGGCTCAGCTTTATGAACGTGATGGCGGTCCGTATTCTGACGCCATAGGTGATGAGTGGCAGGACAACCCCATTCGCTTTGGCGTACTCTCAAAAGTGGCGGCCATACTCGCATCACCAAACTCTCCAGTGCCAGATTGGCAACCGCAGATTGTACACTGTAATGACTGGCAGACAGGCTTAGCACCCGCCTACATGAAACTTACTGAACGAAGCACTGCCAAGTCTATTATCAGTCTGCACAATATGGCATTCCAGGGATGCTACCCTCCACACTGGGTAACGACGCTAGGTCTGCCCAGTTCAGGATTCAGTATAGAAGGTTATGAGTATCACGGTCAGTTATCATTTTTGAAGGCTGGTGTTTTTTATGCCGATGCAATTTCCACCGTGAGTCCGCGCTATGCTAAAGAAATTCAAACTGCGGCCTTTGGTTTTGGGCTGGAAGGCTTGTTAAGCAAACGTGGCGATGAAATCAAAGGCATCTTAAACGGCATTGAGCCTGAAGAATGGAATCCAGAAAACGATATTCATCTTCCGGCCAATTATCATGCGGGCAATATATCGGGGAAAGCACTGATCAAACAGTCGTTACAATCGCAATTAGGGCTCACAATTAATGCAGATGCACCATTATTAGGCGTAGTCAGCCGACTTACCTATCAAAAAGGTTTGGATATGCTGCTACCTAATCTACAAAAACTGCTGGACGCAGGCTGTCAATTTGCACTGCTAGGCGGTGGCGAAAAAGACCTAGAACGTGCATTTCAGGAAATAGCTGATAAAAATCCAGGTAAGGCCAGCGTGACCATTGGCTACAACGAGCCGCTTTCACACAAAATCATGGCGGGTTGTGATATGTTTATCATGCCGTCTCGCTTTGAGCCCTGTGGACTAAATCAGATGTATGGCTTAGCCTATGGCACGCCACCTATCGTCAATGCCACTGGCGGCCTTGCAGACTCGGTGGTTGATACCAATGCTGCGCATCTTGAAAACAACACTGCCAATGGCTTTGTGATGGTTGAGGCAAGCGCAGACGGCTTGATTGCCTGCATTTTACGTGCGCTGGAAATATTCAGACACCAACCAGCGATTTGGTCACAGATTGTTCACAACGGCATGTCACAGGATTTAAGCTGGAACCACAGCGCCAAGGAGTACCTTGCCATGTATCAGGACATGATTCATTAAACTGGAGAACAAATTAAAAGGGGGAAGCTAACTTTGGCACACTTAATGCTTTATATTAACTGGGCATAATTGCTCTCCAAAGCATGTTTCTCCCCTTCGGGCGCCTTTATTGGGCGCCTTTTTTTTACTGTTAGATCAGGCGTTATTTAACAATAAAATGCTCTCGATAGTATTTCAATTCATCAATCGACTCATAAATATCTGCCAATGCTTCATGGCGACTGGCTTTTTTAAAACCAGAGTAAATTTCAGGTTTCCAGCGGCGCGCCAACTCTTTAAACACGCTCACATCTAAATTGCGATAATGAAAAAAGGTTTCAAGCGTTGGCATATAGCGTGCCATAAAACGTCTATCCTGACAAATAGAGTTACCGCACATAGGCGACTTGCCCGCGGGCACATGCTGCTTTAAAAACGCAATCATTTGTGCAGAAGCATTGTCTTCTGACAGGGTTGATGCTTTCACTTTGTCAATCAGGCCTGAACGTCCATGTGCGCCCTTATTCCAGGCATCCATGCCATCGAGAACAGCATCACTTTGGTGTACAACCAGCACAGGGGATTCGGCAATCACATTCAGGTCAGCATCGGTCACCACGGCTGCCAACTCCAAAATGCGATCAGTATCGGGCAGCAAGCCACTCATCTCCATATCTAGCCAAATTAAATTATTCTGATTTGTCGTATTCTCAGCAGATGCCATCATGATTTCCATTAAAATAGTTGTAATTAGATCATTGCAATGAACCATCTCTATAAAAATGATTCACAATGTGCGTATATTAACTTAATTCAATTTTGAACGAACAATAAAATGGCTTTTACACTCACTATTACCTTTTTAGTTTTACTCGTTGCGACCACGTTGATTAGAATTTGGCTGGGCACTCGTCATATCCAGCATGTGCAGCAATATCGCAATGAAGTGCCGCAGGCATTCAGTGCCAACATCAGTTTACAGGCACATCAAAAAGCGGCAGATTACACCACAGACAAAACTAAATTAGTGTTAATAGAAGCCGCCGCACAGGCCGCCTTGCTTGCGATTCTTACCATAGGTGGCGGCTTGCAATGGATCGACGAAATTTGGCGTGACCTATTGCCAGCACATGAAATCGCTCGCGGTGCGCTGGTCATCTGCAGCGCCATGATCATCAGCGGTCTGATTGACATTCCATTTGACTACTATAAAACCTTCACCATCGATGAAAAATTTGGTTTTAACAAAATGACTCGCGCCATGTTTGTGAGCGACATCGGCAAACAAACACTGGTAGGGCTGGCGCTAGGTGCGCCCATCCTGTTTGCAGCATTATGGCTAATGCAAGGTGCAGGTGACTATTGGTGGCTGTATTTATGGATTGTATGGAGCCTGTTTAATTTACTTATGCTGGCCATTTACCCTACAGTGATTGCGCCTTTTTTTAATAAATTCAACCCACTTGAGGATGAAGGGCTAAAACAGCGAATTGAAGCATTATTAACTAAATGCGGATTTAAATCACAAGGTTTATTTGTAATGGATGGCTCAGCACGCAGCAGTCATGGCAACGCTTATTTCACAGGATTTGGCGCCTCAAAGCGGGTCGTGTTTTTTGATACTTTGCTGGATAGATTAAATACAGATGAAATTGAAGCAGTGCTCGCGCACGAGCTTGGGCACTTTAAACATCAGCATGTGGTTAAACGCATCGCACTCATGTTTTTTGTAAGCTTTTTAGGCTTGGCACTTCTTGGCTGGCTCATGCACCAACCGTGGTTTTACCTTGGACTAGGCGTGAGCGAGCCAAGTAACTATATGGCGCTGTTGCTATTTTTATTGGTTTCCCCAGTGTTTTTGTTTTTATTGCGGCCAATTATGGCAAGCTACTCACGTAAAAATGAGTTTGAAGCAGACCATTATGCCGCCACACATGCTGATGCGAAACATTTGGTAGAAGCGCTCGTCAAGTTATACCGCGACAATGCCTCAACCTTGACACCAGACCCATTGCACTCGGCATTTTATGACTCGCACCCACCTGCCAGCATCAGAATTTCAAAATTGGCAGCTTTTGAGCGCTAATCAAGAGTAAAGCCATTACAATCATCCTAAATACTTAAATAACGAAAAGCCTACAATACATCTGAATTAAAATGACTTGCGTGCGTACTCAACATGAATACCAGAAAGACGAAGTAATGTGTCATTGCAGTGGCACCAAACGGTCAGATATTCAAAGTTTATTTGAGCAAGGTATGGATATGGAGGCAATATCCAGATGGACAGGGGCTATATCGGGCTGCGGTGGCTGCGAATGGGATATTGCTGAGTTTCTCAGCATGATTGCCGAAGAGAAAAAGATGATCTAAATGTTTTGTAAAGCTAGGCTTTTTGCTCGTCTGAAACTGTCGTATTGAGTCAGATACTTGGCGGAGAGGTATCTGGTCCTAGTAAAGAAAACATACAGTGAGCTAGGCAACCATAAACGCCTAGGAGATGGGGTGTATTTATGGGGTATATTCAATTAGCGGCCAATTGCCAACTCATTGAGTTTATAACAAATATAACATGTTTAATATCTGGCGGAAGAGGCGAGATTCGAACTCGCGATAAGGTTACCCTTATGCCACCTTTCCAGGGTGGTGACTTAAACCACTCATCCACTCTTCCACGAATGTGGCGAATTATAGTTTAAATTGTTGCAA